>NZ_CP073760.1:2670000-3015500 GCF_018399035.1 Thiocapsa sp. | reverse complement strand
GCGCGCTGGAATCGCGACGGTCTGGTGACCGCCGAGGGCATCGTTTTTCGGCCCGGGACGGGCACGGTCCCGGCGGGTCTGCCGCTGCTCGAAGGCGAGGATCGACGTGCTCCCGAGGTGGTCAAGCGCTATGCGCAGTGGCGCGATGATCTGATGTTGATCGGCCATCTCATTCAGACGCTCTCGGTTGATCCGCGCGGGGCCTGGCGGGTCGAGCTGGTCATGGGGGTCGAGCTGTATCTCGGCACGGAAGGCGTCGACCAACGGCTTGCGCGCTATATCGCCAGCGCGACGCAATTGGAGGCGGCCGGCCAGCCGCTGGTGGTGGACCTGCGCTACAGCAACGGTTTCGCCGTGAAATGGGCAGCGAACGCCGAGCCGCAGGCTCGTGCGACAACGGGTCGCCCGACGCGATCCGGCAAACGAGGATAAGACCGGATGTCGAGACGTAATGATAAGAATCTGTTGGTGGGCCTGGACATCGGGACCTCGAAGGTCGCCGCGCTGGTCGGCGAGCTCAAGGACGACAACCAGATCGAGATCATCGGCATCGGCACACACCCCTCGCGGGGTCTGAAGAAGGGCGTGGTGGTCGACATCGAGTCGACCGTCCAGTCGATTCAGCGTGCGGTCGAGGAGGCCGAGCTGATGGCCGGCTGCGAGATCCACTCGGTCCATGCCGGGATCGCCGGCAGCCATGTGCGCAGCCTCAACTCGCACGGCATCACGGCGATCAAGGAGGTCGAGGTCACCCAGGCCGATGTCGATCGGGTCATCGATGCGGCGCGCGCCGTGGCGATTCCCGCCGATCAGAAGATCCTGCATATCCTGCCGCAGGAATTCATCATCGACGACCAGGAGGGCATCCGCGAGCCGATCGGGATGTGCGGCGTGCGTCTCGAGGCCCGCGTGCACATGGTCACGGGTGCGGTGAGTGCCGCTCAGAACATCATCAAGTGCATTCGGCGCTGCGGGCTCGAGGTCGACGATCTGGTGCTCGCGCAGCTGAGCTCGAGCTACTCGGTGCTCGGCGACGACGAGAAGGAGCTCGGCGTCTGTGTCGTGGACATCGGCGGCGGCACGACGGACCTGGCCGTCTTCACCGACGGGGCGATTCGTCATACCGCGGTGATCCCGATCGCCGGCGATCAGGTCACCAACGACATCGCGGTGGCGTTGCGCACGCCGACCCAGCATGCCGAGCTGATCAAGGTCAAGCATGCCTGCGCCCTGGCGCAACTGGCGGCCAACAGCGAGTCCATCGAGGTGCCGAGCATCGGCGATCGCCCGCCGCGCAGGCTCTCGCGCCAGACCTTGGCCGAGGTGGTCGAGCCCCGCTACGAGGAGCTTCTGACCCTGCTGCACAACGAGCTGCGCCGCAGCGGTTTCGAGGACCTGGTCGCGGGCGGCGTGGTCCTGACCGGCGGCAGCTCGAAGATGGACGGTCTGATCGAGCTGGCCGAAGAGGTCTTTCACATGCCGGTGCGTCTCGGCGTCCCGCAGTACGTGATCGGGATGGACGAGGTGGTGAACAATCCGATCTATTCGACCGGCGTGGGTCTGCTGATGTACGCGCGTCAGCACCGTTTCTCGCGGCGTCCGGAGATCGGAGATTCCGCCGGGCTGCGTGGGGCTTGGTCGCGGATGCGCAGTTGGTTTCAGGGCAATTTCTAATGAAACCGCGTTCCGCGTGACCGGCGGTGCGAGCGTGTTTTGCGGGGCTTCGCCCCGTTCCGTGCACATCGTTGCCGACGCGGTTCAATGGGATGGGTATCTTTGTGGCGGGGCTTTGATCCTGCCGAAAACGCGTAGGGGATGGGGTGTTTCGTCAAACCCCGTCGGTCGGGGGGCCGCGGCCTGCGGTCTCGGGCTGCGACGCATCTCGCGTCGCGGCGGTGTCGGGGGGGCGTTCGCGCCGAGGCGCGCACGTACGAGGTTTCATAGGTCGTGCAACAAACGCATTCGAGAGGAGACAACAGCATGTTTGAGCTCATGGATACCCACAGTCAGAACGCCGTCATCAAGGTCGTAGGCGTCGGGGGCGGCGGCGGGAACGCGGTCAACCACATGGTCGCGGCGACCATCGAAGGGGTCGATTTCATCTGCGCCAACACCGACGCTCAGGCGCTGAAGAGCTCGCAGGTGAAGACCATCCTTCAGCTTGGTGCCGGCATTACCAAGGGTTTGGGTGCCGGTGCCGATCCGGAGGTCGGTCGCAACTCCGCGATGGAGGACCGCGATCGCATCCAAGAGGCACTGGAGGGTGCGGACATGGTCTTCATCACCGCCGGCATGGGCGGCGGGACCGGTACGGGTGCCGCGCCGATCGTCGCGCAGATTGCGAAGGAGCTCGGGATCTTGACGGTTGCGGTCGTGACCAAGCCGTTCCCGTTCGAGGGGACCAAGCGTCGCCGCATCGCCGAGGAAGGGATTGCGGAGTTGGCCAAGCACGTCGACTCCTTGATCACCATCCCCAACGAAAAACTGCTGGCGGTTCTGGGCAAGGACATGAGCCTGCTCGGTGCCTTCAGCGCCGCCAACGACGTGCTGTTGCATGCGACCCAAGGCATCGCCGAGCTGATCACCCGTCCGGGCTTGATCAACGTCGACTTCGCCGATGTGAAGACCGTCATGTCCGAGATGGGCGTGGCCATGATGGGTACGGGTGCCGCGCGCGGCGAGCATCGTGCCCGCGAGGCGGCCGAGGCCGCCATCCGCAGCCCACTGCTGGAGGATATCGACCTTGCCGGTGCGAAGGGCATCCTGGTCAACATCACCGCCGGACTGAGCCTGACCATCGGCGAGTTCGACGAGGTCGGCAACACGGTACGTGATTTCGCCGACGACGATGCGACGGTCGTGGTGGGTACCGTGATCGATCCGACGCTGGACGACGAGCTGCGGGTCACCGTCGTGGCGACCGGGCTGGGCGAGCGTCGCGTCATGCTCAAACGTCAGGTGGCACAAGAAACGGCCGCGATGCATCTGGTCAGCAGCACGGGCGGCAACGAGAGCGCGCCGAACTACAACGACCTGGGTCGGCCCGCGATCTATCGCCGGGGCGGCGCCGCCGCGGTGGCCGAAGCCGTGGTCGAGAGCGACCTCGATTATCTGGATATCCCGGCATTCCTGCGTCGCCAGGCCGATTGATCAGGGGTTTCCCTGTATCAAATAGTTCTTTTAAAACAGTCATCTCCAAAATGGTTCGTTGTTGATCTTGATAAACGTCGGGGAAAACCCTAAGCTTGTCGGCAAGTGGCTCGCGTGCGAGCCGCAAAACAACATGACGAATGGAAAACGATCGTGGCTCGGGCATGGATTTGCCGGGTCACGCTCGGTCGTCGATCAGCCGGCAACGGATGCCGACAGCCGCCATGGCTTGCGATGGGAGACCTCGACCGATGCTCAAGCAGCGTACCTTGAAGAATGTGATCCGGGCGACCGGCGTCGGCCTGCACACCGGCGAGAAGATCCCCTTGACCTTGCGGCCGGCGGCTCCCGATACGGGGATTATTTTCCGTCGGGTCGACTTGGACGTGCCCGTCGAGATCAAGGCGACACCCTTCAATGTCGGCGACACCCGGCTGTCGACGACCTTGGTGAAAGGGGATGTCCGCGTCTCGACGGTCGAGCACATCCTGTCGGCCTTTGCCGGACTCGGGATCGACAACGCCTATGTGGATGTCGGCGCCGCCGAGGTGCCGATCATGGACGGCAGCGCCGGGCCATTCGTATTCCTCGTTCAGTCGGCCGGCGTCGAGGAGCAGAACCGCGCCAAGCGTTTCATCCGGATCAAGCGGCCGGTCGAGGTCCGGGACGGCGACAAATACGCGCGCTTCACGCCCTACAACGGGTTCAAGGTGGAGTTTTCGATCGACTTCGATCATCCAGCATTTCATGCGCGCTCCAACCGTGCGATCGTCGACTTCTCGACCTCCTCGTTCGTCAAGGAGGTGAGCCGGGCGCGCACCTTCGGTTTCCTGCGCGAAATCGAGGCATTGCGTGCACAGAATCTGGCGCTCGGCGGCAGTCTCGACAATGCCGTGGTGGTCGACGAGTACCGTGTCCTCAACGACGAAGGCCTGCGTTACGAAGACGAGTTCGTGAAGCACAAGATCCTGGATGCGATCGGCGACCTCTATCTCTTGGGGCACACCCTGATCGGCTCCTTCCAGGCCCACAAGTCCGGGCACGCGCTCAACAACAACCTGCTGCGGGCCTTGGTGGCCGACGTCAGTGCCTGGGAAGAGGTGGTGTTCGAAGACTCCGCGGAGTCCCCGATCTGCTATGCGCACCCGGTGGCGCTGGCCTAGTCCGCCTTCGGAGCAGGCGTCTTCCCGGTGCCGGACGATTTCGGCGACTCATCCCTGTCGTCCCCGGCCGCCGTCACGGCGGCCGGGGCATGGTGGTTTGCGAAACGTCGAAAGACCGCGGCCAAGACCGGATCCGACATCCCGTCCGCTGCGCCGAGGAGATGGGCGCGTGTCTGTTGGCTCAGTCGCCCGCCGCCGCTCGGTTGTGCCTCGACCGTCCCCCGCGGTTTCGGCCCGAGGGCTTCCATTCCATCGCGCTCCGAGCGGACGCGGACCTGAGCAACCACCTTGGCGATGCCTTCGCGCTCGAGGGCTCGGGTCAGATCCTCGATCATGAAACGTGCGCGGGTGACCCACGCCGGCGAATCGAGAAAAAGCGTCAGGACCCCAGCGGTCAGCGCGGCGTCGCGACAGTGCGCACGCAGCGGGTCGGGCAACCGGCTCAAGACCATTCCGAGCAGCGCCAACTCCCGGTCGCGGTGCTCCAGATGCTTGCGAATCAAGCGGTTGGATTGAAGTAGCTGGCGGACATGGGCCAATCCGGGACGAAGCATCGAAGGTCTACCTCGGTATGCGCAAGGCCTGAGCAAACGGAGTCCCGATGTTTGCACGCGGCGAAAAACGAATCGACCTGAGGCGCGATTGTGGCGACAATCGTCCCATATGCCCAGTGCTCATCAGTTAGAGACCAAAGCAGAGTAAACAACGATGCACCACCTCGATCGACGAAAAACCGCTCGCGGACAGGCCGTTATAGCGCTCTTGGCCGTTGTCTTGTTTACCTTGGCCGGTGGAGGATTAGGATTCTGGGTCGGGCATTATCAAAATATGACGACACTTGTCGACAATCGTGCTCAGCCTACACGCGTTCCCCAGCCCTCGCCCGCAAGTCTGACCCCCGCACCCCCACCCGCTGCGACCGAAGATCTCGACGTGATCGCCTCGCGTGTCGGCGAGATGCAAGCCGAGCTTCTCAGGCTGAACGCACTCGGCGAACGTCTGGTGCAGATGTCCGGATTGAATCCCGAAGAGTTCGACTTCAGCGATCCGCCGCCGCGTGGCGGCGCCGAAGACGGTCCGGCGCGAGACTTTACGATTCGCGAGATCGCCAGCGAGCTCGGCAGCATGGTCAGCTTGGTGCAGGATCGCAAGCGTAAGCTCGAGGTCCTCGAAGATGTCATCATGGACAAGGATCTCACCGCGCAGGTGATGCCCTCCGGTTGGCCGGTCCGCTCCGGTTACATCACCTCGAGATTCGGATTTCGGGTCCATCCCATCAAGAAAAGGCGCCTCTTTCACGAGGGCGTCGACTTCGCAAGTCCACGCGGAACACCGATTGTCGCGGTCGCCGACGGCGTCGTGACCTTCAGCGGCCGCAAGGGCGGATACGGGCGGATGGTCGACATCCGGCATGTCAACGGGCTGGTCACCCGCTATGCCCACAACCAGGACAACCTGGTCAAAGAGGGCCAGATGGTCCGGCAGGGACAGAAGATCGCGACGGTCGGATCCTCCGGGACCGCGACCGGCCCGCATGTCCATTTCGAGGTTCTCAAGGACGGCAAGGCGGTCGATCCCTTCCGCTATATCGACCGTCAGCCTCGGCCCGTGCTGGCCGGCGCGTCGGAGGATCAACCCGGCTAAACCGCGCCCAGTGCGGTATGCGATGTTTTTGGATGGGATCGGCCCCGGCGGATTTCAGAACCGCTGGAGCCGGCGCGGTTTAAAGTATTAAAAAATATAAAATTTTAAACCGCGTCCCCCGCTAAGGGTCGTGGATTCACTAAACTTCGAACTCACTCGAAAGTGAGCATCTCGCTCTGGACGCGGTTTAGTGCTCGGGGTCCGCTGAATCCTACGGGGTGCGTGGATCCGGATGCGGTTTGCCCCGGCAATCGTCGACGACCCGCCTGTCCCGGCCGCAGGCGTACCTCCGTACCTCCGACGGCACCTGCGGTTGTCATTGAATTCCGGTATCATGCCGGGATTTTCCCGACAGGTCTCAAACGTATCCGATGGTCAAGCATCTGTTCAAGAAGGTCTTCGGCAGCCGGAATGACCGGCTCGTCAAGACATTGCTCAAGTCCGTCGCACGGATCAACGCCCTCGAGCCCGAGCTCGAGCCACTCTCCGATCAGGCCCTGGCCGCGAAGACGACTGAGTTTCGGGAGCGTCTTGCCGCGGGCGCCGATCTCGACAGCTTGATCCCCGAGGCATTCGCGGTCGTGCGCGAGGCATCCAAGCGAACGCTCGGTCTGCGCCACTTCGACGTGCAGATGGTCGGCGGCATGGTGCTCAACGACGGGAAGATCGCCGAGATGCGCACCGGCGAAGGCAAGACCCTGGTCGCGACCCTTTCGGCATACCTCAATGCGCTCCCCGGCAAAGGCGTTCACGTCGTCACCGTCAACGATTATCTGGCTCGGCGCGACGCCGCCTGGATGGGGCAGATCTACCATTTCCTCGGTCTGTCCACCGGCGTCATCAACTCCTCCGGCGGAACCGGTCCGGACTCGGCCTCTTTTCTGTTCGACCTGAGCTACGAGCCGCCGGTCGGCCAAGGTTACCGACACATGCGTCCGGTCTCCCGCAAGGAGACCTATGCCGCGGATATCACCTACGGGACCAACAACGAGTTCGGGTTCGATTATCTGCGCGACAACATGGCCTTCGTGGCCGAGCAGCGCGTGCAGCGCGACCCCTTCTACGCGATCGTCGACGAGGTCGACTCGATCCTCATCGACGAGGCGCGCACCCCGCTCATCATCTCGGGTCCCTCCGAAGGGAGCACGGATCTCTACAAGCAGGTCGACAAGATCATCCCGCGTCTGACCCGTCAGGCCCCCGTCACCAACGAAGAAGGCCAACCCGACTTCGGTCCCGGTGATTATTCGGTCGACGAGAAGGCGCGCCAGGTCTATCTGAGCGAGGAAGGCCACGAGCACGTCGAGCAGATGCTCGTCGAGATCGGTCTTCTCTCCGAGGAAGGCGGTCTCTACGATCCGGCCAACATCGTCCTGATGCACCACGTCTACGCGGCGTTGCGTGCGCACGCACTGTTTCAAAAGAACGTCGAATACATCGTGCGCGACGGCCAGATCATCATCGTCGACGAGTTCACCGGGCGCACCATGCCCGGCCGGCGCTGGTCGGAGGGTCTGCATCAGGCGGTCGAGGCCAAGGAAGGGGTCGCCATCCAGCCCGAAAACCAGACGATGGCCTCGATCACCTTCCAGAACCTCTTCCGGCTCTATCCCAAGCTCTCGGGCATGACCGGCACGGCGGATACCGAGGCCTACGAGTTCCAGCAGATCTACGGTCTGGAGGTCGTCGTCATCCCGACCAACCAGCCCATGGTCCGCGACGATCGGGGCGACCTCGTCTATCTGACCCAAGAGGAGAAGTACCAGGCCATCGTCGAGGACATCCGCGACTGCATCGCCCGTGGTCAGCCTGCCCTTGTGGGCACCGCCTCGATCGAGACCTCGGAGCTGATCGACCGGCTGCTCGTGGAGCAGAAGATCCCGCACGAGGTCCTGAACGCCAAGCAGCACGAGCGCGAGGCCGGAATCATCGCCCAGGCCGGCCGTCCCGGTGCCATCACCATCGCCACCAACATGGCCGGTCGCGGGACCGACATCGTGCTCGGCGGCAATCTGGAGTCCGAGCTCGAAGAGGCCGGTCCGGACGCGGATCGCGACGCCATTCGCGCCGCCTGGAAGGAGCGCCACGCCCAAGTCGTGGCCGCCGGCGGTCTGCATGTGGTGGGCACCGAACGGCACGAATCCCGTCGTATCGACAACCAGTTGCGCGGTCGCTCCGGCCGCCAGGGCGACCCGGGCTCCTCGCGCTTCTATCTGTCGCTCGAAGACAATTTGATGCGCATCTTCGCCTCCGACCGCGTCGGCAAGATGATGCAGAAGCTCGGCATGCAGAAGGGCGAGGCGATCGAGCACCCCTGGGTGACGAAGGCGATCGAAAACGCCCAGCGCAAGGTCGAGGGACGCAACTTCGACATCCGCAAGCAGCTGCTCGAGTACGACGACGTCGCCAACGATCAGCGCAAGGTCATCTATCGCCAGCGCCGCGAGCTGATGGACAGCGTGGATGTCTCCGAGACCGTCACCGCGATGCGCGACGATGCCCTGACGCGTCTGATCAACACCTATGTGCCTCCCGAAAGCCTCGAAGAGCAATGGGATGTCGACGGGCTCGGTGTTGCACTGAACGAGCATTTCGGCGGTGACTGGCCGATCCGTAAGTGGCTCGACGAGGACGACTCGCTCCACGAAGAGACGCTGCGCGCACGCATCCACGATACCCTGGGCGCGTCCTATGCCGAGCGCGAGCAGCTCGTCGGCTCGCCGACCATGCGCCAGATCGAGACGGCGGTCATGCTCCAGACCCTGGACACCCACTGGAAGGACCATCTCGCCGCGATGGACTATCTGCGCCAGGGGATCCATCTGCGCGGTTACGCGCAGAAGAACCCCAAGCAGGAGTACAAGCGCGAGGCCTTCGAGATGTTCTCCGCGATGCTCGACAGCATCAAGCATGACGTCGTCGCCACCCTCGCCAAGCTCCAGGTGCAGACGCAGCCGGGAGCTGCGGCCGAGCAAGCTGCGGGGCTCGGGGCAGCGCCGGTGCGAGAGCGCGAGTTCGAGTTCAAGCACGAGCGCTTCGAGGGTTTCGGGCAGGGTCCAGGGTCCGAGGATGATGCGCAGGCCGACGGTCGCGACCGGGCGAGTGCCCGCGGTGCGGAGGACGCGCATGCGCAACCCTACGTCCGCGGCGATCGCAAGGTCGGCCGCAACGAGCCCTGTCCTTGCGGCTCGGGCAAGAAGTACAAGCAATGCCACGGCAAGGCGAGCTGAGCGGCACGATGACGCCGTCCGAGCAGCCCCCGTCCGATCACGTCGAGTCGGACCAGACCGGGCTCCCCGTCGGGGGTGTGCGTCTGGCCACGGGGGCAGCCGGCATTCGTTATCAGGGGCGTGACGATCTGGTCATCCTGGAGCTCGCCCCCGGCAGCCGATGTGCGGCCGTCTTCACCCGCAACGCCTTCTGCGCCGCGCCCGTGCGGGTCGCCAAGACCCACTTGGGTCAGGCGATGCCGCGTTACCTGCTGATCAACGCGGGCAATGCCAACGCCGGCACAGGTCGGCGTGGCATGGCGGATGCCGAGTCGAGCTGTGCCGCACTCGCCGTTGTCGGCGACTGTGCCGCCGAGGAGGTCCTGCCCTTCTCGACCGGTGTGATCGGCGAGCACCTGCCGGTCGCTCGCATCGCTGCGGCATTGCCGGACCTGCTCGGTCGATTGGATGCCTCCGCATGGCCGGCCGCCGCGCGCGCCATCATGACGACGGATCGGGTGCCCAAGTTGGTCTCGCGCCGCTTCGAGATCGACGGGCGCATCGCCTCGATCACCGGGATGGCCAAAGGCGCCGGGATGATCTGTCCGAACATGGCGACCATGCTCGCCTTCATCGCGACCGATGCCGCCGTGGCGCCCGATCTGCTCCAAGCCTGCTTGGGCTCGGCGGTCGCCCGGTCGTTCAATGCCATCACGGTCGACGGCGACACCTCGACCAACGATGCCTGCGTGCTCGCTGCAACCGGGGCCTGCGGGAATCCCGAGATCCGCGACGGTGCGTCCCCGGGATACGCTGCACTCCAGTGCGCCGTCGATGCCGTCTGCGTCGAGCTGGCGACCGCCATCGTGCGCGACGCCGAGGGCGCGACCAAGCTGGTGACCGTGCAGGTCGAAGGCGCGGCCGATGTCGAGGAGGCCCGCGCGGTCGCCTACACCATCGCCCATTCGCCCCTGGTGAAGACGGCGCTCTTCGCGTCCGATCCCAATTGGGGTCGTATCCTGGCCGCCGTCGGGCGTGCGGGTCTTCTGGATCTCGATATCGATCGGATCCGAATCCACCTCGGCGAGGTCTTGATCGTCGATGCCGGCGGTCGCGCACCCGACTATACCGAGGAGGCGGGAGCCGCCGTCATGGCCGAGCCCGAGATCCTGATCCGCGTCTCGCTTGGTCGGGGTCCGGCCGAGGCACGGGTCTTGACCTGCGATCTCTCCTACGACTACGTCCGGATCAACGCCGAATACCGCAGTTGAGCGTCGAGCTGATTCATGTGATGGTCGGCGCGATTTCCGACCCGGCCGGACGCGTGCTGGTCACCAAACGCCCCGATCACGTCCATCAGGGCGGACTGTGGGAGTTTCCGGGCGGCAAGCTCGAGCCGGGCGAGTCGCCCGAGCAGGGCTTGGCGCGCGAGCTGGCCGAGGAGCTCGGCATCGAGGTCCGCGACAGCCGACCGCTGATCCGCATCCGACACCATTACGGCGACCGGCACGTCCTCCTCGATGTCCGATGCGTCCGCTCCTACGCCGGTATCCCGGTCGGTTTGGAAGGGCAGCCCCTCGCCTGGCAACGTCCCGAGGCCATGGATCCGGCCTGTTTTCCCGCGGCCGATCGCCCCATCATCACCGCCCTGCGCCTGCCCGGGCGGATGTTGATCACTGGGCCTGACCCGCTCCGCCCCGAGCTCTTTTTGGCGCGCCTGTCGCGCGCCGTCGCGAGCGGCATCAGGCTCGTCCAATTGCGTGCGCACGAGCTGGATCAGGCCGACTATCGGAATTTGGCACGAGACGCCTTCAGGCTCTGCGAGCAAAGCGGTGCACGTCTCCTCTTGAATCGCGACCCGGACGAGACGCTCGAGATGCCGCGTCACGGCCTGCATCTCCGAGGCCAGACCCTCGCAGGACTGAGCGGGCGTCCGGGTCGACCCGACGATCTGGTCGGCGCCTCCTGTCACGCCGCCGATGATCTCGTGCGCGCGGCGTGCCTCGGGCTCGACTACGCGCTGCTCTCGCCGGTCCAGCCGACCGCCTCGCATCCGGACGTCGAGCCGCTCGGCTGGCGCCACTTCGCCGAGCTTGCCGATGCTGCAACACTCCCGGTTTATGCGCTGGGCGGTTTGGCGGGTTCGGATCTGGAGGCCGCCCGCGAGCATGGTGCGCAGGGTGTGGCGGCGATTCGAGGCTTTTGGCCGATCGATTGATCGGTTTAACCCGGCGCATGCTCGCTCATGGGCGAATCCTCGTCGGGATCCTCCTCCGTTCCGGGGATCCGATGATTCTCGTCCAGCCACTCGCCCAGATCGACCAAACGGCAGCGCTTGCTGCAGAAGGGGCGCCATGGTGCATCCGGACCCCAAACGACAGACTTGCCGCAACGCGGACAGGAGACGATCGTGTGCAGGACGCGGTTCAAAAGACGCAGCAGGTCAGCTTGAAGGGGATGTTTTCCGGGATCTGAGACGGCCGCCCTTGCGGTCCGGACTGCATGAAGCGGATGCTGAAGCGGCTCTTGTGACCGCTGATCTCCGGATAGAGTGCCCCCGTCCCGTTGATGCCGACCCGCACCATCTGCGCAGGCGCCTGCACATCGAGCGCTTCCTGAAAGAAACCGCCCTCCGCGAGCACCTGGCGAGGTGATGCGCTGGTACGGGCGAGCGAGAGCACGAGACGGATCGCCCGCTCCACCGGTCGCAGATCCAGAAGCCAGTGGTCGAGCCGTGCCTGCCTGATCTCCGGTGCTTGGATCAGCCAGTGATGAAAATGCGGCAGATCGAAGCTGCAGGCCCCGCCCGGAATGCTGCTGCGCTGGGCGACGCTCTTGAGAAGATCGTCCTCGCGGGCGATCTGCCCGATGGGTCCGGACAGGCGATGGACGCCGCCGACGGCATCCGCAAGGTCGCCGAGCACCCGGTCCAAGGCCCGCGGATCGACCCCGGGCTGGTCCCCGAAACGCTTGAGCGTGGCGATGTTGCGCTCGAGCTCCTTGAGCAGCTCGGTCTTCACGTCCGCGCGTGCGGTCACCGCGGCAATGTCGAGCAAGGTCTCGACAGCGACCCGGGTCGCCCAGGCGTCGTACTGAGGCGCGAAATAGTTGAGACGCTCGAACAGATGCTCGATCCGCAGGAAGGTGCGGACGCGCTCGTTCAGCGGATGCTCGAAGGTCATCAGTGTCGACACAAAGGCGCCTCTGGGCTGCGCGCGACCCGGATCCGGTCATCTCGGCTCGGTCGGCGCGGCGGTCGTTCCAACGTCACGCACCCATCGAAGCGATGCGCGATACCATGGGGGGAATTCTCCCGTTTTCGCGAGGGGTTGTCACCTCCGCGCCAATCTTGTCCGGCGTGTTTGTCGATCCTGATCCGCGAGCCTACTTCGTACTCTCCTTGAAGTCCTCGGTCCCCTCCGAAACGGCCTTCTTGGCCTGCTGCCAGGTGTTTTTCGAGCCTTCCTTGATGTTGTTCCAGTTCGCTTTCGACTCTTGCTTGGTGCAAGCCGTCAAGGCCGCGAGGGCGACCATTAGGCAGATAATCGATGCCTTCGACATTCTTCCTTTCCGCATGCTTCCTCTCCCGTTGTTGTTGTGAAGCGCCGACACCGATCCGGGCCGGTAACCCTGGATCCGGCAGTTAACCGCCTCGTGCCACATGCAAGTGTCTGACGTCTTTGAGGATATTGGCCACATGACGCCTCACTCGCCGGGTGATGGCCGCTACGACCCCTGGAGCACGCCCCGCGCGGCGCCCGACTGCGTTGCAACGCGTTGTCGTAGAACTACTACGACGCCTCGTCGCTCCTTGCCGGACACCACGCGGGACGCACTCCGGGGGCCGTTCAACTGCCGGATCTTAGGGTAACGCGTCTCGGGCCAATCCTTCGGGACGGATCGCGGCGCCGGTGTCGCCCCGAAGCGCCTCGGGGTAGTCGCGATCGATGGACGCGAGACCCTGATGATACTTCCGGCCGGCGAGGGCGACCCTCACCATTTGATCGGGCGCGGCCAGATGGCGGTTGACCCGCATCGGCACCTTTTCCAGTGCGACATGGGCCTGCTCGGCGAACGAGCGCACAAACTCCCGAAGCGGCAGTGCGGTCGGGGTCAGGGGATGCATGCAGTCGTGCAGGTCATGCGGATTGTCGACCCAGATCCGCGGCTGCATGGCCTGATAGTCGGCGGTGCCGGGGGAGGGCGTGCAGACGGTGAAGCTGCACTGCACCGGCGGCAGTCGGCGGACATAGTCGCGCAGTCGCGCGAACTCGAGCGCCCCGTATTCGGGCTGCACCATGAAGGCGGCATGCACGGCCACGTCCATCGCGCGCAATTGCTCCAGGGCGCGCTCGTTGGCCGCGACCGTTCCGCCTTTGGCCGCGCGCTTGAGCTCCGCGTCGCTCGGGAATTCGAAGCCGAGAAAGGCCGCATCCAGGCCGATCTCGCGCCAGCGTCGCAACAGCTCCGGGGAGCGGTTGACGGTGGTGGCGCGGGTCCAGGCGAAGTAGCGCTTCTTCACGCCGCGTGCCTCCAAGGCGTCGGCAAGCGCCCAAGCGAACGGCTCGTCGATGAAGTTCTCGTCGTCGCAGAAATAGACGTGATTCACATCCAGGGAGGCGATCTCATCGACCACGGACTGCACCGGACGCGTTCGGTGGATGCCGCCGCACAGATGCGGCACGATGCAGAAGGAGCACGTCATGCGGCAGCCCCATGAGGTGCGAACCATCGCCACCCTCGGAAACAAGGGATGCCAGCGCGGCAGCTTCTCGCCGGTCCAGATGCTGCGGTAATGGCGAGTGTCCCAGAGGTCGCGTCTGGGCAGCGGCAGCATGGCGGGATCGGGAAACCGCGGCCAGAGCCGCTCTTCATCGTCGCACCAGGTGCGCTCCGGAAGCAGCACCTGCGGGATGCCTTCCAGCCCGCGACCGGCGGCGAGTGCACGGACGATCTGCGCGAAGGGTGCGCAACCCTCGCCGCGGACGACGGCATCGATCGCCTCGATCCGATAGTCTCGAGGGGCGACGGTCGCGTGATGGCCTCCGACGACGACGGTTGTTCCGGGTAACGCTCGGCGCACGCGGCGGGCGATCGCTTTGACGCTGGACGCCTCGTGGCTGTAGCCGGTGATGCCGACCAGGTCCGGGCGCAAGCGCCGCAGGCTGTCGAGCAGGGCGAGCTCGGGCCAAGCGGTCAGCCGCAGATCCAGGATCCGCGTGTCGTGCTCGGGACCGGCCGCGGCGGCCAGGTAGCCGAGCTCGAGGGGCTCCATGCGTTGGAACGCCTGAAGGCCGAGAACGGACCTCAGTCGGGCCTTGGGTTTGATCAGCAGAATGCGCATGCGGCTGGACCTCCTTTATGTCTAAACCGCGTCAGCTCCGACACGCGAGGATCCGGCCGAGGCAGCTCCATTCCAATATCGATGCATTTCGCTCCGGACGCGGTTTAGTGGAGCGCATTCGATGCTCGGGACCGGACGCGATGTCGCGTCTCAGGTCACCCGAGCGAGCATGCGGTGATTGCGGGTCAGGCGCGCCCATGCCTTCCCGGTGGCGAACCAGGCGACATAGAAGCCTTCCATAAGCCAGCGATGAAGGGACGACGGGCGCAGTGCGGTGGCGACATCCTCGGCTGCGCAGAGTCGGTGGCTCAGTCCGAGGCTGCTCGCCATTTGACCGACCCGCGCCAGGTGATAGCGATTGGAGATGAGTGTCAGCGGCTCGCGCGAGGCGTTCTCGGCCAACAGCTCGCGCACGTTGCGCAGATTCGTCAGGGTGTCGCGCGAGGTCTGCTCGAGCACGATACGCCATTGGTCGCTGCCGGGGATGTCGCGCAGCAACTGCGCGCCGGCCTCGGCCTCGGTGACGCGTGCCCCTCCTGTGCGGCCCCCGAGGATCAGGATCCGGTCGCTCGATCCGGTCGTGAGTCGTGCCGCCGTTTCGAGTCGTGCCCGATAGTCCCGGTCGGGCCGGTCGTCGACCAAGCGCTTGCCGAAGACCACCACCACGCCGGTCGGGCCCTCGGTCTTGGACCGAAGGCCGACCGCGAGCACCCGGGCGAGAGCGACCAGGAACGGAAGCCCCAAGGCCGCGACCCCGATCAGGCAGGTCAGCGCGAAGGTTCCGATCTCGTCCCGATCAAGCGTTCCGGGTGTGCTCACGGTGTCTTGACGGTCCAGACTACAGCATCGATAGGTTTGCTCGGATCTGGTTGTCGAGGTTCGCAATCCAGCTGTTGTAGTTGGAATGGATCGTCTGCTTCTCGTCGTTGTATTTGAGGTTCGTGCTGGAGCTGTAGCGAATACTGTAACTGGATGTGGAGAACGGGATCTCGACCTTCGCCATATGATCGCGCAGGACGATGGTCCCGACGATCATGCCCGGGCCGGTTTCCTGCATCGCCCATCCCAAGCTGTTGCCCGCGCCCTGGATCGCCTTGCTGACCTGGGGCAGGGTGGCGCCCGGCGGGATCGGACGCGCGTCGAGATCTCGGATCGGCGCGGTCCGACAGCCCCCGAGACCGATGACGCTCACGGTTATGACCAGCAGCATGAGCATTCGTAAGTTGAAGATCCCCCGAATCCCCCGAATCCCCCGGTGCAGTGGAGCTTGCTTGGGACCCTGCATGCCGAGTGCGATCTCGTTTTCCATCTGCTTTTCCCTATCGTCGTCGTGACCACCGCATCGACTGCGCCCTTCAGGCCGTCGGTCGGTGGGTTCTTGTTTCCACCGCCCAATAGCCTGACGGGTGGTGGTCCTTGTCTAGGTTGAATCCGCTCAGTCGATGTCCCGTAGCGCTGCGGCCCCGCCCTTCCCCGATCCGCTCGCGCGATCGAGCGAGCGCAACAAGCCCGTTGGATACAGGCCGCGACGCAGCAGCTTTGCGCCGACCAGCCGGATGATGCTCCAGGTGTCGCGCCAGGGCCGGTAATGGCTGAGACGCCGGTCCGGCAGGTAGCGGGTCAGGATGGGGACGCTGCGGATCTCGGCGCCCGCGGCGACGCCGTCGATCAGCAGCTCGGTCTCGAAGGCGAAGCCGGCGTTGCGGCGCGGTCGGGCGCTCAGGCGCGCGAGCACGGCGGCGGGATAGAGTCTGAACCCGGACTGGGTGTCGTCGATGCGACGCCCGCAGGCCCAGGAGATCCAAAAATCCGCCACCTCGTTGGCGAAGCGGCGCAACGGCGGTGCCGCCTCCCGGGCCTCGGTCCGTGCGGCGATGACGATCGCCTCGGGTGCGTGCATGGCGGCCCGCTCCAGGCGCGGGATGTCGCCCGCGCAGTGCTGGCCGTCGGCATCGATGGTGACGATGCGTTGACCGCCGCACGCGAGGGCGCGGGTGATGCCGCTGGCCAAGGCGAAGCCTTTGCCGCGATTGGTCGGGTGCCGAATCAGCTCCAGGCTCGACGCTGCGCCGTCCTGCGTTTCGAGGGCGTGAATCAGCGTCGCGGTGGCGTCCGTGGAGCCGTCGTCGACGACGATGATGCGATCGACGTCCTGCCGACGGACGGCGGTGACGACCTCGCGGATCGTCCGCGCCTCGTTGAATGCAGGGATGACAACGATGGTTCCTTTCATGTCATGGTGCCGTTCAGGTTGATGATCTGTCCCCGGCGCTCGCGAATCATCGGCAGGAGCAGGGGCTGGGTGACATTGTAGAAGCCGAGCAAGGCGACGTCGACGACGCGTGACCATTGGTCCGGCTTCATGCCGGCCAAGGGTGCGTCGTCGTGGAGTCCCGCATTGTTGACCAGCACCTGGATCGGTCCCTGCGCGAGGACCCCCTCGAGTGCGCCGCGGGCGGCGTCGCCGTCGCGCACGTCGAAGACGACCGCCTCGGCACGGCCGCCTGCCGCGCGTATCGCATCGCGGACGGCCTCGGCATGTTCCGGGTGGCTGTGTCCGTGCACGTAGACCATCAGCCCCTCGTGGGCCAAGCGCCGCGCGATGCAGGCACCGAGGGCGCCGCGTGCACCCGTGACCAGAGCGCGTCTCATGCGGCCTCTCCGGCGACGCTCATCAGGGTGATACGCCCGCGCACGCAGATGAGTTCGTCCGCGCTCAGCTCGAAGCGGTAGACGGCATTGACCCCGGCGCGTGCTTCGAGCCACGCCGTGACCTGGAGCGGCGCGGGCAGTCGGTCGAGTCGCGCGACGCGCATGTCCAAGTCGCGCACGGCCCCGAGGAGTAGGGGCGCGTCGCCGTCGAGGACATCGGACAGGACGCCGTGTGCCGCCGCCGCTTGTGCGCCATATTCCACGCCGTGCACCGCGGAGAGGATGCCGTCGCGACGCAGCGGATTATACGGGTCGCGGTGGGAGGCCGTCGCGCAGCGGATGGAGTCTCGGTCGCGCTTCAGGACCTCCTCCAACAGGCACATGGCACCGGTATGAGGGAGTTTGGCGTAGACCTCTTCGAGCAGGGTCATGCGCATGGCTCCAGACGGACTTCGAGCTGAAGCCCCGGCCAGTAGGGCAATCGGATCACCGCCGGTCGAGCGGCGGCGATGGCCGCGAGCAGCGGCAGTGCGCGAGCGGCGGGGTTGGTCCGGCGCATGGCCTCCAGAGCGGTATCCTGCATCGGCGTGAATGGCTGCTCGTCTTCGCTCAGGATCAAGTCGAGTGTGGTTCGGTCCTCGTCCGGTGACGCCGGTGCGAGCCGGAAGGCGCAGGCGAAGGCGTTGTCGAAGGGCCGATGTGGATGCAGCAGCTCGGGTGCCGGCACCTCGAAGGCGACCAAGAGCACCGACCCCGCGAAGCAGGCAACCTGCGTGGCAGCCTCGAGCAGACCCGCCGCGAAGGTGCCGTCGCCGGCGGCGAGACTGGTGGACGGCCCCCGGCAGCCCTCGGCGATCGACCAATAGCCGGCAACCGCGTTGTGCACCGAGTTCTGGAATACCGTCGGCGACGGCGGGACCCGGTGCCCGTAGATGTCCCGGCACATGGAGTCGATCAGACCCATGTCCCCGTCGGCGGAGGCGAAGATGGTGGCGAGCGTGGCCCTGTCATCGTCGTCGCTCCCGTTCGGTTGCCCGGCGGTCGCTTGTCGGGCCGCATCCAGGGCGAGTCGAGTCGCCAGTGTCGCGCGGCGCCGCTCGTTTGGATTCAGTCCGATCGGCGCCGTGACCCTCAGCGTGTCGGCGACATAGGGCCGATCGCCCGCAAGCACGGGGTGGGCGCCGGTCCAGTCGGCGAGTCCGGGTCCGACGATTCCGATCCCGGTCACCGTCAGGCGCATGGGTTCCGTCCGAAGACGAGTGCGCAGTTGTTGCCGGCGAAACCGAAGGCGTTGCTCAGCACCCGAGCGATCGGTCGCGCCTCGCTGTCGCGGATGAGTCGTGTCGAGAGATCGGGGTCGAAGGTCGTCGTATTGAGGGTGCCCGGGATCAGCCCCTCCCGAAGACAGATCAGCGAAATCACCGCCTCGACCGCCCCGGACGCGCCCAGGGTATGACCGGTCCAGCCCTTGGTGGCGCTGGCGATCGCGGTGTCGCCGAACACCCTTGCGACGGCCCGGTCTTCGGACAGGTCGTTGGCCGCTGTCCCGGTGCCGTGCAGGTTGATGTAATCGATCGCGTCGGCGCTGATGCCTGCGGAGTCAAGCGCAGCGCGCATCGCCGACACGGCGCCGTCGCCCTGCGGGTGAGGCGAGGTGATGTGGTAGGCGTCGGTGCTCTCGCCGTAACCGCGCAGGGACAGGCCGTCGTCGTCCGCGTCGCCGTCTCGCTCCAGCAGCGCAAAGGCCGCGCCCTCGCCGATGCTGATGCCGGTGCGTCCCTGTCCCCAGGGTGTGCAAGGTGTGGGCGAGAGCAGGCCAAGTGCGTGAAAACCCAAGAGCGTGGTCGCGCACAGTGTATCGACGCCGCCGACGACGGCCGCATCGCAGAGTCCGGCCGACAAGGCCCGCTGCGCCGCCGCAAAGGTCTTGGCGCCGGAAGAGCAGGCCGTTGAGATCACCATGGAGGGTCCGTTCAGACCGAGCCGACGCCGACAGTAGTCCGCTAGCGAGACATAGGCGTGGGTCGTGTCGAAGCGCAGATCATCGCCGAGACCGGGCGTCTTCTCCTCGAAGTGGCGTCGGTAACACTGCTCGGTGTGGCGGATGCCGGACGTGCTGGTGCCGAGGAAGAGGCCGATCCGGCTCGGGCCGTGGCACTCGCGAGCCGCTTCGACCTGCTCGGCGAAGCCGTCGCCGCCGAGCGCCAACTCGGCGAGACGGTTGTTGCGGCATTCAAACTCGGCGAGCCGAGCCGGCAGACGCACCGCATCCAGGCCGTCGACGACACCCGCCCATGACGGCACGGGCGCCTCCTCGGGCGTCCAGAGACGCAGGCCGGGCCGCATCTCGGTCAGGGCTTGCAGGTGAGGTCGGCAGCCGTGCCCCAACGCGGTGGTCAGCGTGTAGGCACGGATCCTGGCGGGCGTGATCGGCATGGCTGTTCGGCGGCTGCGTTCCCTGACGGTGAAAAACCCTGTTTTGCCGAGTTTAACCAACGGGCTCGGCCCTCGCCAGCAGCAGCGACAGGACGTAGGCACAGAGAATGCCCAGGGTGACGGTGAGACCGATCGACTGCAACGCGGGGATCGCGGACAGCGCGAGAAAACCGAACATGGCGAAGCTCGAGCCGGCGCCGACACTGACCGAGAGCAGCGTGCGCAGCCGATCCGCATCGTCGGCGGCCGGGCGATTCAGAAAGAGGCTGTAGTCGACGGCGAGCCCGGCGACCAAGAGCAGCGAGACCAGATGGAAGAGGTTGACCGAGCCTTGGATCAGGATCACCAGCGTGAAGGTCCAGACGAGTGCGATAACGATCGGGAGCAGCACCAGACCGATTCGCGCGAGGCTGCGCAGCGCGAGGGCCAAAGCGAGCGCGATAACGAGGGCGGCAATCAAGAACTTGTCCAATGCCTCGGCGAAGAATCCGGCCAGCAGATCGGCAGTGCCCTGTCGCAGGTTAAGATATTTGATCCCGCGGCGCTCGGCCAACGCATCGAGAGGACCGACGGCCTCGTCGGCGACGCCGGACAAGGGCACCAGGCCGAGCCAGGCGTCGCCGAGCGGCTGGAGCAGCATCGAGACGCGGGTTCCGATGAGCCCGTCGGCGATATCGGCCGTTGTCAGGGGCTCGAGATCACGCGAGGCATCCACGTCCTCGACGAAGGGCGCGAGCCGTTCCAGGCGAAAGGGCAGCTCGGCGTTGGCGGCCGCCAAGCGCACGGTCAGCTCGGCAGGGTCCGGGAGTTCGGCGCGACGCGTCGCTTGGGTCTGCGGGCTCGGCAGCCAGCGCGCGACGTTGTCGAACGCGTCGATGAGCCCTTGCGCTTGGAGGGCGTCCAAATCGGGAAGCACCGCCTCCAGGCGCGCGAGCACGGCCGCTTCATCATCCGCCACGACATAGAGCAGGCGCGAGACGTCAGGGGCGCCGAGCTGGGCCCGAATCAGGCTGTCCTTCTCGATCTCGGCCTGCGGCACCGTGCTCAGGCGGCGGATGTCGGTTTCCCATGGGTTGCCGCCGATCGACAGGACCAGCCCGAGTCCGGCAAGGCCGAGCAGCAACAGCCCGAGACCGGCACGCGGCGACCAATGCGGTCGGCGCGCCTGAAACGCGGCCAGCCAGCGGCGCTCGGGCAGCCGATAGCCGACAGGCATGAGCGCCGGCAGCAGGTACCGGGAGGTCAGTGCCGCCGTGATCAGGCCCGCCGCGGCGAGCACGCCGAGCTGCGACAGGCCCTCGAAGCTGGTCCAAGCCAAGGCCGCGTAGCCGAGCACCGTCGTCGCCATGCCGAGCAGCAGCGTGCGCCAGACCGGCTTGGTCTGCCCGGGATCGGCTCCGGCGGCGTGGGCGTAGACGTGCACCGGATAGTCGAGCGCAACCCCGAGCAGGGTGACACCCAAGGCCAGGGTCATGCCGTGCACCGAGCCGAACAGCCAGGACACCAGCGCGGCCCCGACCATAATCCCGCTCAGGAGCGGCAGCATGCCGAGCAGCACCAGCGCCGCGGAGCGAAAGGCCATGGCCAGGATCCCCGCGGTGGCGATGCCGGCCGCAATGCTCAGCACCCGTGTCTCGGTCTTGATGCGTTGCTCCGAGCCGACCGCAAAATAGCCGGGGCCGGCGAGCTCCAAGGTCAGATCGGCGCTTTCGGGCAGGTGATCGAAGACATCCCGGATCTGCTCGACCGCGCGGCGTTGCGCGGCGAGATCCGACGCCTGCGCGTGCGTGACCACGACCATCAGTGCGTAGTCGCCATCGGGGCTGAACCAGACCCCATGCCGGCGATTCGGTGTGCGTTGCGGGATCAGCGCGCGCAGCAGTTGGCGATAGCAGGCGGTGGGATCCGCGCCGAAGCGTTCTTTGTCGAGCATGGCCGCGCCCGAGGCCAGCTCCGCGAGGCGCTCTTCGAGTGCGGCACGCAGCGCGGGCTCGGTGAGTGCATCGATACAGGCGCCCGGCGGGCCGATCAGATAGCGGTAGCGGAAGATGTCCGGGTCCGTCTCGCGCATCGCGAGATCGAGCTCGCCGTTGGCGATCTGCGCGAATCCCTCGTCGTTGCGCAGACCCGCGGCCAGTGCACGGCTCGCGTCGGCCAGCGCCTCGGCCGGCCGCGCCCCGCCGATGCGCAGCAGCAGGGTGCGCGCGGCGACGCCGCCGCGCACCTGCGAGAGCAGCACCGCGTCTTGCTGGGACACGCCGCGCGGCAGGAACTGAGACAGATCGGTGCTCGGGCGCAAGTTGAAACCGTTCCAGAGGGCGAGCAGCCCCAGCACGACGAGCCAGGCCGCGAGCAGGATGGAGCGCCGCGCAGGTGTGGGCAGCCGCATCGCTTACTCGAGTCCAGCCGGCTCGCGTGCCAGCAGCTGCATCTGCAGGGTGCGCCGGTCCCCGTTCGCCTCCAGCATCTCGATGGTCTCGATTGTCGCCCCGTCGCCGAGGATCCGAATGCGCTGGAACAGGGGCGAGAGCGCGATCGCTCGGGGTGCGAGGTCGAGGGTCCACGCCTGCTCGGTCACGCCGTAGTCGAGCCGATAGTCCGCCTGCAGTGCGGCGAGGTCGCCGGCGAAGGTGGCACGCAGCGCGCCGACCAAGGCCGCCAGCGGCTTGATCTCGGACACGACCAGCTCGTCGGTGATCTGGTTGCCCCTGATGAGTTGCATCCGATCGCCATCCAGCGCGAAGCCGTCACCGTCGTCGCTGATGCGGCGGATGTCGTCCGGCGCCTGGTAGACCAGATTGCCGCGGGTTCCGATGGCGGTGTCGATCAGCCCGGACTCCACGCGCTCTTGATAGGCGACCTCGGCACGCTCGACGCGCCCGAGGAGTTGCATCAGGGCTTGCACGTCGACCGGCTGTCCGGCCGCCGAGAGGGTCCCCGCGTACGACAGGGATAGGTAGAGCGCGAGACAAGCCGCGCGCACTCTAACGACCAGCCCGGGACGGCGGCTGCGGGCCATCGCCCTCCTCCCAAAAGTCGTAGAAGTTGAACCAATTCTCGGGTGCCTCGCGGCTGTAGTGCGCAAGGTGGTCCGCGTAGCGCTGAACCCACTCCTGCAGCGATGCCTTGCGCCGCGCGCGATCGAGCTCGACCCGTTCGGCGAGGACCTCGAAATAGAGGTCGTAGCGGTTGCCGCCGCGATAGATCCCGAAGGGGAGGATCACGGGCACGCCGGTCACCGCGGCGAGGCTCAGCGGGCCGGTCGGGAAGGCGGCGCGGCGACCGAGAAAGTCGCACATCACCGTCGGCTCGTCCGGCATGTGGCGATCCCCGAGCAAGCCGACGATCCGGCCGGCTTGGAGGTTCTCCTGCACGGCCAGGAGCGGCTGCGGCGAGGCGAGCGAGATCACCGAGTCGGCGAACGCGGGGTTCAAGGCGTGCAGCAGCTCCGTGATGATGCGGTTGTGGGTCGGATACATGAGGATCTTCAGCGGCATCCGCGCCTCCTCGATGGCGAGTGCGCGCAGGATCTCGAAGCTGCCGAGATGTGAGCCGAGCAACAGGAAGCCCTGGCCGGCCGCGACCCGGTCGGTGACCCGCTCCGGGTGGTGCAGACGGATATCCAGCAGCTCGCGGCGCCCGGCAAGCAGAAAGACCCGGTCCAGAATGGTCGCCGCAAAGCTGTGGAGATGCCGGGCGATGTCCGGCAGCCGCGCGGGTCTGCCGCGCACTTGGGTCAGGAAGCGCCGCGACGCGCGTCGTTGCGGGCCGGCCTTGATCATGAAATAGAGCGTGATCGGATAGAGCAGCGCACGCGCCGGTGCGCGACCCAGATGGAGCGCGATCCAGAGGATCAGGCGCACCGCGAAAGGGCTGCCGCGCTCGCGTTGGCTGGTCCAGTCGGTCATGGTGCGCGGGGCACGAGCACACCGGAGCAGACCAGCGTCTCCTCGCGCAGACAGGTGAAGCGTACCCCGGTCTCGGTCCCGGGCCCCGGGGTTGTCGGTGTGAAGTGCAGCACCAGGGTGTCGCCGGGCGCCACCGGCCGATGAAACTTCACGCTCGGTATCGAGATGACCGGATCGCCCCCGGAGGCATCCCAGGTGGCGAGCACGAGATCGATCAACATGGATCCGGGCACGATCGGGCGACCGGGGAAATGACCCTCGAACACCGGATGCTCGAGCGGGATGGAGATGAGCCGAGTCTGCATCCTGTTAAACCGCGTCCAGAGAGAAATGCGTAATTTTCATTTTGTGTCGGGCTCGAGGATGTTTCCGACCTTTCTGGGGACGCGGTTTAAGATTTAGTATTTTTTAATACTTTAAACCGCGCCAGCTCCGACAGTTGTCGGAGCTGGCGCGGCCAAGCCAATCCAACAAACGACGCATACCGCACCGGGCGCGGTTTAGTCTGCATCTTGCTCGCCTTCGCGCCCGTTCTCGAGACCGGCCTCGATCCGGGTCTCGATCCGGGTCTCGGTCGCGGTTTCCAAGATCCGCAGCAGGCCCTCCCGCGGCAGTTTTCCGGCCTCGTTCCGGGGCAGGCGATCCACAAAAACAACCCGGCGCGGATAGAAGACCGGATCGATGCGGCCCGCCAGTCCGGCAATCAGGGCCTGCCGGGTCAGCCCCGGCGCGACGGCGATCACGGCGAGGCGTCCGACCGGATCACGGTCCCCGTCGGGTGCCACGAAGACGCCGTCGCGCACGCCCTCGATCGCCGTCAGCTTCAGGTTCAGATCGGCCAGCGAGGCGCGCTTGCCGCCGACCTTGAGCATCTCCGCGGCTCGGCCGACGAGACGAAAGCCAGTGTCGCCATCGAGATCCAAGAGGTCGGCGACCATCGTCGGGGCGGGGATGAAGTCGGCCGTGACGCTGATCCCATCCGCCTCGCGCAACGGACGCACGCTGTCGTACCAGGTCCAAGCCGGATCCCGGCAGGTGCGACGACTGGCGATCGAGCCGGTCTCGGTGCTGCCGTAGATCTCGAGTACCTGCGTGGTCAGCAGCGATTCGACACGCTCGGCCAGCGTCTGCGGCAGCGGGGCGGTCGCCGAGATCACCATGTCCACGGCGGGCCAGGTCAAGCCCGCCTCGACACAGCTCGCGAGATGCACGGGCGTCGTCACCAGGATGCGCGGCGCCGGTGCGCTCGCGAGCGCGTCACGGATGTCGGCCGGAAAGAAGGGGCGGGCGGCGACCGCCGCCGCGCCGGTCACGAAGGGCACCATGATCGACAGCTCCAAGCCGTACATGTGCTGAGGGACGACGGTGGCGACGATGCTGCACTCCGGGCCGAAGCCGAAGCGCCGTGCGGCCGCGCGGGCGCAACCGACGAGATCGCCCCAGCGTTTCGGATGCGGCCGCGGGAGTCCGGTGCTGCCGGAGGTGAAGCCGATGAAGACCTCGCGGTCGGCTGCGATGTCGGGTATTGCCCGTGCGACGCAGGCGCGCGAATCCGGCTCCTCGACGATACCGAGCGGCAGCTCCAATCCATCGACCGGGGTATCGCCGAGGCAGACGGCGCCGGGATAGTCCAAGGCGATCTCGTGCGCGGTCGCGGCGAGCCGGTTCGGCGGGAACAGGCTGACGGCGCCGCGGATCAGACCGGCCGCGAAGGCGAGCGCAAACAGATACCGATCGTTGCAGAGATTGATCAGATAGGGTGCGGCCGGCAGTGTCCGGGCCAGTGCGTCGGCCTTGTTCAGGAATTCTCGATGGGTGACTACCCCTGCCGAGTCGGTCAGAAACAGGGGCCGATCCGACTGGAAGCCGGGCAAGATCGGCAGTGAATCCGGTATCTCGGGCACGCGACGGCTCGGCCTGGATCAGCGAAGATCCAGGCGCAGGGATCCGCGCAGGGAATCGATGAAGGGGGTGTGTTCCAGATCCCGAAGAACCCGACGCCTGATCGGATACTCGATCACGAAGAGCAGGGCGATCAGCGCATAGTTGATGTAGTTGGTGAAGAGCGACCACCAGAACGGCGAGGCGAACAGCCCCAAGAGGATACACTCCAGTCCCAGGATCACGAAGAACAGGGTCCAAACGGCGGTGAGGCGGTGGCCGTAATGGGCAACTGGCTCGGGTAACTCGCCGCGCATTCGCTCGCCGATGCGCGAGATCAGCGCGGTGCGACCCGGCCGCAGTGTCCGACCGAAGATCCAAGCGAAGGCGAAGCAGATGATCACGGGCGGAAGGCGCAGCAGCAGGTCGGCGTGGCCGGCGAGATGCGCGATCACGGCGGCGACCGGACAGGCGAGCGCGAGTGAGAGAAGAAACGGCGAGCGGGAGCGGCCCGGGAGACTGCCCCAGAACATCAGACACAGCCACAACAGGGGTACGACCGGGGCACCCAGGGTGGCTCCGAAATGACTCACGAAGGGGTAGGCGATCGCGAGCGCGGTCAGCACGCGCGCCGAGAGGGTCATGCGTTGCGCCGCTGAGTTTGGATGTAGGTGGCGAGATTTCCGAGCGAGGCGAAGATCTGCTGCACCTTCGGGTCTTCCGAGCTGATGGTCACGCCGTACTCCTTGGACACGGCCAGCGCGAGCTCGAGGGCGTCGATCGAATCGAGCCCGAGCCCGCTGCCGAAGAGCGCATCGTCAGGGTCGATCCGCGTGATGCCGACCTCTTCGAGTCGCAACTCTCGGATCACCATCTGCTCGACCTGCTGGATCGAGGGTTGGGAATCTGTTGCCGTCTCTTCCGTCATGCTTAAAAACCCGCTTAAAACCTTATCAGGATCGGTCGTCGTCGAGACGACATGCAGTGTACTCGGTCAGGAGTGCGAGCTTTACCGATCTGGCGACCGAGCCGAAGCCTGCGTCCTTCAAAGCGTCGATGACGACGTTCGGGGACACGCATTGATCCACGGTGTCCCAATAGTACTGCATCAGCCGGCGGGCGTCGCCGCTGCCGCCCAGCCAAGACGCCAGCGTCGGCACCAGGTGCTTCAAGTAGAGCTTCGCGAGGAGGTGCCCGACAGGCGAGCGCGGCGGCACCATCTCCAAGATCAGCAGTCGACCGCCAGGGCGCAGCACCCGAGCAAACTCGGCGAAGGCGACGCCCAGATCCGCGACGTGGCGCAGGGCATAACCCATGGTGACGACATCGACGCTGGCATCCGGAAGCGGCAGCCTTTCGGCCGTCCCCGATACCCGGTTTCGCACCCCGCGCGCCCCGGCGACCGCGAGCATCGGCATGCTCGGGTCGAGTGCGACGACGACGCCTGAGGTGCCGACGAGCCTCTGCGCATGCGCGGCCATCACGCCGGTGCCGCAGGCGCAGTCGAGCACCCGTTGGCCTTCATGCATCCCGGCACGCACCATCGCCTCCATGCGGTAACGCTCCCCGCGGTTCAGGCTCATCCAGGCATTGATGCGATCGTAGCTCTCGGCGGTGCGATCGAATAAGCCACGAATGTACCCGACACGGTCTTCCTCCGCGGCATAGTGGGCGGGAAGCACCGGGTGAGGGGATAAGCTCCGTTTGACCGGCGGTTGATTCATGGTGGTGCCTCTCGCCTGTCGGCTTGGATGTCCGGGGGAAGATCGCCGGCATGGTGCGGCGAGACGCTGTCGTGTCCTTCGATCTCGATCTCCAGTTCGCGCCGACAGATGGTGCCGTGCAGGTACATGATCTCGGACCGGCCGCGCGTCCAGGCGCGCAGCAGGGTGTCGACCTCGCGGACGCGCTCAGGATCGCGGAGGTAGACCTTGAGCAGGGCCGGCGGGCCATGGTCGGAGCGGCGTGGCGCAATGCGCGCATGCTCGACGAGGCTGCGGAGGTTGCGGATCGTCTCCCGGGTTTGGCGTCTCGGGTCACCCGGATGCATGGTGACATGGCCGACGATGCTCGCGGTGCCCGAGATGGCCAGCTCCAGGGTCCCGTCCGGACCCGAATAGCAGAGTGCGCGTGCGAAGGACGGCGGCCGCGGTCCGTACGGCAAGGGATAACGGTAGGCGCTGATCTGGCGGGGGTTGCCGATCGGCACGCCCGCTCCGCGCCCGGCCAGTGTATGGATCGAGAGGCCCGGTGCCTCGCACCCGATCGCCGTGGCCGCGGGAAAGCCGCGTTCGGGGATCGCGGCCTCCGCAAAGGCCGCGGCGCGGCCTCGGCAGAAGGCTTGATAGCGCTCCAAGCCAAGCTCCTCGTCGTTGATGCGGGACATGTAGTTCCAGATGCGCAGCGGGTGCGGGAAGCCCGTATCGCGCAGGAATGCGAGCAGCTGCTTGTAGGCTCGACCTGTCAGGCGTGACAGGTCGGGCCCGGCGGGCTCGTCGACCAGCAAGTGCGCGAAGAGAAAGTCGCCGCTGCAGACGTAGCCGATGTCGCCCGACCAGCCCGCCGCGCTTGTCTGCGGCAGACGCCAGACCTCGCGCTCGGGCGAGCCGCCGATGGGCGGGGTTGCAATCCGGATGCGGCGTGGGTCGGCGGCATCGCGATCATGGTGGCGTCCGAAGTGGATATCGGCGAGCACCGATCCGTCTGAGTCGTCCGAATCGCAGGTCGCATCAAGGCCGGAATCGCAGCTTGAATAGGCGATCATGGCGGGGGCGCGCGTGCGTCGGCCGGACATGTCGCGATCCGGCGAGTCGGTTTGGATCCGCGTTTCGCTCATCACATCTTGACCGCGACGCAGAGGACTTCGGTCGGTTCTTCCGTTTGGGCACCTCGGCGCCTGTCCCGATCTCCGAGGAGACCGAGGTCGCGCCGCGACCACCAAGGGCTCGATGTCGCCACATCGCGATCATCCACCCGCAAGCCGGCCGAGCGCACCAGGTCGAGATAGCCGTCGGCCGTGCGCTGAGACTCGCGGGGGTGTCGAAACAGCGCCCGGACCAGACCTGTCTCGATGAAGGATCGGCAGGATTCGGCCATCAAGAGCAGCCCGCCCGGGCGTAGAACGCGATGCAGCTCGGCCAGCGCCTCGCGCTGCGGCACCAGGTGATGGAGCACTTGATGGCAGAGCGCCAGGTCGACGGAGGCGTCGGCAAGTGGGATGTCGATCGCGCTGCCGCGTTGCAGGACGAGCTTGTCCGACAGCCCGGTGTCCCGTGTCCGACGCTGTCCGAGCGCGATGAGCTCGGGGTCGATGTCGATTCCGGTGATCCGTCGCGGTGCGAACGCGGCATCGAGCAGCGGTGCCGCGATTCCCTGGCCGCACCCGAGATCGAGGATGTGCCCGCCGACGGCGGCGCGTCCTTCGGCCATCCGCGCGAGGTCCCCGAGCGCTTCGGCGAGGACATACCTGCGCCAGATCTCGGTGCCCAGAAACCAACGCCCGAAACGGGTCTCGCGGACCCAAACGGCCTGCGCACCCGCCGGAGCGGCGCAGCTTGCCGGGGCTATTCGGTCATCCATTCCCATTGCCTTACCTCGACCAAGTCCTTCGACTGCAACACAAACCAGGTGACGACAAACCCGACGGTCCACCCCGATGCCTGCTCCACCAGCGGGCTGTCTTCGAAGACGGCCCCTTGGAGGTTGTCGTAGAGGGCGTAAAGGCTGACGAGCTTTTTCCGATCACGGTGGTAGAGGCTGGTGCGCAGGCGGGTGCCGCCGAAGCCGGCCTCGGCGGCGTAGGCCGGTCGCTCGGCCGTCGCGTCCGCCGCATCGACCTGATAGTAGTAGCGGTTCAATCCGCCGGATCCCCAGAGCGCCTCGGCGCCGATCGACCACTTCCAGGGCCTGTCGAGCAGATCGACCCGGCGCCGGTACGAGATCCGCGGGGTGACCGCATAGCCGACGTATCGGACCCCGTGTCCGACCGACAGGGCCGCTCGTACCGGGAGGTCGAGGATCAACGATTGACTGGAACGTGGCGCAGTCCATGCCTTGTAGCGCAGCATCGGGCCGATTTCCAGGATCGGGTCCAGGTCGTCCATGCCCTCGCGCATCGTGTTGTCGCTGCTGACCGGGACATTGCCGAAGACGCTGAAGTCGAGTCGCAGTCGGCTCGATTCGCCGAGCACTCCCTTGATGCCTTCCTCGTCCGCTTGGAGCTGTCGGCCTCGATAGATCGGCATGACGAAGGGATAGGGATAGGTGCCGGCCTCGCTTGAGCCGCGATAATCCGGGATGCGAATCACTCCGCCGCCGAGGCCGACCTCCCAGAGCGGCAGCACCTCGGCTGATGCCGAGGCCGCAAGGACGCAGAGGGTCAACAGGCGGACCGCGGTTCCTATTGTTTGCCTAAACACGTTGTTCAAGGGGGGTCCATCCGTTGGCCGGCCGTGTGCTGTGAGATGCGAGGTTGCGGCCGGCACACGGAGCCGGCGGTCATGTCACCGCCGGGATCGCCTGTCGGCCGAAGGGCGTATTAAACCTGCTTCGGCGTCTGTTTGCGGATCCTAACCGTGCTCGCTGCGGCGAGCAAGAAACCGAATACCCGCAAAGACAGAATGCCGCATCGAGGGGCTTCATGGTTGTTTTGTCGGCGACCCTAGCCCGGCAGAGCCGGAACCAAGAAACGTGGTCGAAGGCTCTGCTCGTTGTCGTTGTCGTTGTCGTGTTCGTGGTCGTCCGGAATCCGATTGAGACAACGACAACGACAACGAGGAATTCTGCGACGGTTTGTTCAGGACTTGCGGCGAAAGGGACTACCCGAGCCGCAGCGTCTGTTTGTAGAAACGCGGGATGGCGTCCGGGTCGGCGGTCATGAGGATGTTGTCGAGCACCCAGCTCGGCAGTCGGCCCTGAGCGGCCATGCGTGCCAGTTGGGTCTCGAGACCCTCCCAATAGAAGCCCTCGCCGGAGCCGTCGAAGAAGACGATGGGCCCGGCCTCGATGACGCCGAGCTTCATGTCGGTGAGCGTCAGGCCGATCTCTTCCAGCGTTCCGACGCCGCCCGAGAGAAAGATGTGGAAGCTGGCGATCTCGAACCAGCGCTGGCGCGACTGGCGGCTGCGCGCCTGGAAGGTCTGGTAATAGTCGGCGCTTTGATTGGGCCTCTGGTCCAGCGTCTCGATATAGCTGGAGCCGACCAGCAGGCCGAGCCGGTGTGCAGCCTCGGTGACTTGAAGCATGGCGCCCGGGCCGCCGCCGGTGAGGATGCTGATGTCGCTGCCGAACAGGCCCTTCAGATTGGTGAGGAGATGCTCGGTCCGGCGGGCGGACCCCTCGTCCAGCGGCTTGATGGATCCGTAGATGGCGAAGACCAGGCTGGAGCGGAAGCGGTCGACCTGCTCGGGCGAGGTGAAGTAACCGCGCAGCCCGCGGAAGACGTGTCGCACGACTTGAGCGCGCGCATCGTTGCACCAGAAGACCTCGATGCCGAGACCCTCGTAGTCGGCCAGTCGGCCGTGGTCGCGGGCGGACAGGAAGTGGCCATGCTCGAAGGAGGCGCGTCGAAAGACGATGCGACCGATGCGTTGGCGCAGGGCCGCGGCGCAGATCTCGGTGTGCTCGATGAGATTCGGGAAGTAGCCGAGCAGCAGCGTGGCGCGTGCGCCGTCGGCCAGATCCTCCAGGATCCCGGTGCCGTATTCGGTGCGGGTGTCGAGCTTCAGGCCCTCGGCGACCAGACCGGCCGCCAGGTCGGTTCCGCCGCGTGGGTCGCGCGGCTCCTCGGGTTGGGTCCAGATGCGATCGGGTCGAGCGCCGCCGAGCAGGGTCTCGGGATGCTGCGTCACCGCCATCATGCGATGCGAGTAGCGGTCCTCGAGCGGACCCGCTTCGAGCCGATCGAAGATCTCCGCCAGCCGAGGGTAGTCGTTGCCGCGCTCCGCATCCGCGGACGCGGTGCTCGCGCGACCGTGCCAATAGCGTCGAGTCGGTGTGACCGGGATCGCGTCGTGCACGGATGCGGCGACACTCGGGTTGATGATCAACTGCTCGGAGCGGTTGATGAATTCCAGATAGACATTCGTGCCGCGCGTGGAGACCGGGTCCAGGACCGTCGCCTGCAGATGAAAGCCGAGCGCGTCGTCCAGATTGCGGAGCACCACGTAATGGCGGTGCAGAAACATGGAGCAGGCCGTCACCAGACCGTCGTTCGGGGGCAGCGCGATGTGATCGACCGCCTCGCGGATCTGCAGACGGTTCAGCAGGTCCTTGCCGTCGGCATGGGTGGCGATCGCGGTGATCTGCTCGAGCGTCAAGGGCTGGAGAAATCGGAAGAGCTGTCGCTGCGGCCGCAGGATGAGATAGCCGTTGCTGTCGACCGAGAAGCCGGCCGGGACCTGGATCTCGTTGCCCTGGATGAGGCCGTGGATGGCGGCGGAGTCGAGCCGATTGTCCTGCGGGCAGAACACCAGGCGTCCGACCCGCAGGCCCGGGACCACGATGTGCTGCAGGTGCTCGGCGATGCCGAAGGAGTGGATCGCCGAGACGACCTGGAGCGTGAGTGTGCAATGGTCGCCGTTGAAGAGCGGCGCGTCGAGCGGGCAGATGTTGATCCCGATCCGTGCGAGCCGACTGCGGGCGGCAAAGACCAGATCGGACTCCCGACCCTTCACGAGCGCACGAAACCGCGGCGAGATCGCGAACCGCGCCTCGACCCGAAAGCCTTCCTCGTCGGTGCCGACGAGGGCCGTGATCCAACCGTCGCCGGTTTCGGGGGTCGCGTACATGTCCTGGTCCTGATGTCGCATGGGTGTCGCCGGGGTGTCGCCGGGTTGTTGCCGGGGACGGATCGACGTTCGTGAGCGGGTCCGCCGGGGGACCGTGCTTGCATCCGCGCGCCGCGCGCCGGGGTTTACCCGGTGTTTCCCGGCCGATGCTAGAATGTCCGGCCGAACAACATGCAGCGCGACTCCCCTGGTGTCAACCGGCCCGGCTCATGGTCGCAGTTCCGGATCCGGGGGCGCGCTTGGTCGATATCGAGTGAAGAGAGGTCATCGATGGCGGGTCACAGCAAATGGGCCAACATCAAGCATCGCAAGGCTGCGCAGGACAAACAGCGCGGCAAGGTCTGGACCAAGCTGATTCGCGAGGTGACGGTCGCGAGCCGCGAAGTCGGCGGTGATCCGGGTGCGAATCCGCGGTTGCGTCTGGCGATGGACAAGGCGTTCGGCGCCAACATGCCGCGCGATACGGTCGAGCGCGCCATCAAGCGCGGCGCCGGCGGGGTGGAGGGCGATGACTACGAGGAGATCCGCTACGAGGGCTACGGGCCCGGCGGGGTCGCCATCATGGTCGATTGCATGACCGACAACCGCAACCGCACCGCGGCCGAGGTTCGTCATGCCTTCAGCAAGCACGGCGGAAACCTGGGTACCGACGGCTCGGTCGGCTATCTCTTCACCAAGCAGGGCATCATCAGCTTCCAGCCCGGCACCGACGAGGATGCGGTGATGGAAGCGGCGCTCGAGGCCGGTGCCGAGGATGTCCTCGCCAACGACGACGGCTCGCTCGACGTGGTCACCACCCCCGAGGCGTTTGCCTCGGTGAAGGACGCGCTCACCCAAGCCGGGTTCGACACCGAGGTGGCGGAAGTCTCCTACAACGCCGCGACTCTCGCCGAGCTCGATCGCGACACGGCCGAGAAGCTGCTGCGGCTGGTCGATGTCCTCGACGACCTGGACGACGTCCAAGAGGTCTACCACAACGCCGATATCGCCGACGAGATCCTGGCCGAGCTCGATGCTTGACGATCCGCAGCGACCGGTCGGCGTTTGCGTCGGCCGCAAGCCGATCGGCTCCCCGGCGAAGCTCCGCCATCGCATCCTGGGCATCGATCCGGGCTCGCGCACGACCGGCTACGGGGTCATCGATACCGACGGTCAGCGCAGCCGTTGGATCGCCAGCGGCACCCTGCGGGTCGGCGAATACCCCTGGCCGGATCGTCTCGGCCGCATCTTCGACGGTGTCGCCGCCATCGTGGCCGAGCACGCGCCCCACGAGTTGGCGGTGGAGCAGCTCATCTTCGCCCGTGATCCGACCGCCGCACTCAAGATCGGTCAGGCGCGCGGCGCGGCACTCTGCGCCGGGCTCAAATCCGGTGTGACGGTGCATGAATACAGTCCCAAGACGGTCAAGCTTGCCGTCGTCGGCACCGGCGGGGCCGACAAGGCCCAGGTCCAACATATGATTCGGGTCCTGCTTGCGTTGACCGAGACACCCTGCGAGGACGAGGCCGACGCCTTGGCGATCGCGCTCTGTCATGCCCACTCGATGGGTATCCCGGCGCGCGGACGGGCGTCCGCCTCCTGGCGGGATTGGCGTCCGTGATCGGCCGTCTGCACGGCCGGATCCTCGCCAAGCACCCACCGCAGCTGCTGTTGGACGTGGGCGGTGTCGGCTACGAGGTCGAGGCCCCCATGTCGACCTTCTACGACCTACCCGCCGTCGGCGAGACCGTCGCCCTGGTCACCCATTTAGTCGTACGCGAGGACGCCTGGTCGCTCTACGGATTCGGCCGCGAGCAGGAGCGCGCGCTCTTTCGGCGTCTGCTCAAGGTCACCGGCGTCGGTGCCAAGATGGCCTTGGCGATCCTCTCCTCGATGGACGCCGCGCGCTTTGCGCACTGTATCGAGCACGAAGACCTCGACGTGCTGATCCGGGTCCCGGGGATCGGCCGGAAGACGGCCCAGCGCCTGGTGATGGAATTGCGCGACAGCCTGGATGTGATTCCGGGCAGCGCACCCCATCTCCCCGAGACGCGGGCCGGCGGCGCCGACCCGCGCGAGCAGGCCCTCGCCGATGCGGTCAGCGCGCTGGTGGCCCTAGGCTATCGCCCCGTCGATGCGACGCGAATGGCCCGCGCAGCGGATGACGGCAGCGGCGGCGCCGAGGAGATCATCCGCAGCGCCCTGCGGGCTGCCAGCGGGCGCTGAACCATATCCCGCGTCCTTGCGGGCTAGAGCACTTGGTAGCCTTGATCAAAAGCAAGGTGTACAGAGGCCGTAGGATGGGTAGAGCGCAGCGAAACCCATCCTCCAAGCTCCGGCACTGCCCAACCGACCTGTTCATGTTGATTTTGAATCGTTCCTAAACCGCGTCCAGAGCGACATGCGTTGTTTTCATTTTGGGTTGGGCTTCGGAGATGTCCTCGATCCCGGTGAGACGCGGTTTAAACCGCGCCCGGAGCGGTATGCGATGTTTTTGGATGGGGTCGACCCCGGCAGTTTTGACGACCGCTGGAGGCGGCGCGGTTTAAGATATTAAAAAATATATTATTTTAAACCGCGCCCCTGTCAAGGGTCGTGAATGCACCAAAGGTCGAGCCCACTCGAAGGTGAGCGTCTCACTCTGGACGCGGTTTAGAACTTAATCTTTTTAAATACTTTGAACCGCGCCGGCTCCGACAGTCGTCGGAGCCGGCGCGGCCAAACCACTCCAACACATGACGCATACCGCACCGGGCGCGGTTTAAACGACAAGGGGAAACGGGTGACCAACGACCAGACCGCCGAGCTTCAAGATCGGGTCCGCGCCGCAGCCGATGCCTCATTGCACCTGCGCTTGGAGGGCAAGGGCACCAAGTCGGGTCTTGGACGTGCGGTCGATGGCGAGGTCCTGTCCCTGTCCGGGCATACCGGGATCCTCAACTACCAGCCCAAGGAGCTGGTCGTCACCGCGCGCTGCGGTACGCCGCTGCGCGAGATCGAGGCCGCGCTCGCCGAGCAGGGCCAGATGCTCCCGTTCGAGCCCCCGCATTTCGACGATGCCGCTGGCGGGGACAACTCGACTTCGGGTGCGACCTTGGGCGGAACCATCGCCTGCGGTCTCTCCGGTCCCGCGCGACCCTACGCGGGCTCGGCCCGCGACTTGGTGCTCGGCACGCGCGTGCTGACCGGGCGAGCGGAGATCCTGCGCTTCGGCGGCGAGGTGATGAAGAACGTTGCCGGCTACGACATCTCGCGACTCATGACCGGGGCCTTCGGCACACTCGGTGTCCTGCTCGACATCAGCGTGAAGGTGCTCCCGATTCCGACGACCGGCCGGACGCTGGTCCAGACCTGCTCGCAGGCCGAGGCGATCGCCCGTATGACGGGCTGGGCCGCGAAGCCCCTGCCGATCAGCGCGACCTGTTTCGACGGCGAGCAGCTGTGGGTTCGATTGTCCGGCAACCACGGCGGCGTCTCCGCCGCCGCCGAGCGCATCGGGGGCGAGGCGGTCGATGACGGCGAGGCGCTCGTCTTCTGGCGCGATCGGATACGCGAGCAGGGTCATCCCTTCTTTGCCGGCGGTGCACCCTTGTGGCGCTTGTCGGTACCGCCGACCGTCGCGCCCCTGTCGCTGCCGGGCGCCCAGCTGATCGAGTGGGGCGGGGCGCAACGCTGGCTGCGCAGCGATGCCTCGGCCGACGTCATCCGTTCCGCGGTCGGCTCGGTCGGCGGGCATGCCACGCTCTTTCGCGGAGGGGATCGCCGCTCCGAGGTCTTCCACCCGCTCCCGGCCCGACTCATGACACTGCATTACGAGATGAAACGGGCCTTCGATCCGAACGGCATCCTGAACCTCGGTCGACTCTACGCGACCCTCTAGGAGCCAGGCATGCAGACCGAGATCCTGCCCGAGTTTCTGAGCACGCCCGCCGGCCGCGAGGCCGACGCCATCCTGCGCACCTGCGTGCACTGCGGCTTCTGCACGGCGACCTGCCCCACCTATCAGCTGCTCGGCGACGAGCTTGACGGACCGCGCGGACGCATCTACCAGATCAAGCTGGTCATGGAAGGCCAGGCGCCGACCCGCATCACCCAGCAGCATCTCGACCGCTGTCTGACCTGCCGCTCCTGCGAGACGACCTGTCCGTCGGGTGTGCGTTATGCGCGTCTGCTCGATATCGGGCGACACCTGGTCGAGGAGCGCGTGGAGCGTCCGGTGTCCGAGCGTCTGCTGCGCTGGGCGCTCGTCAAAACCGTGCCCTATCCGTCGCGATTCGGCCCCTTGATGCGGATCGGGCGCTGGGTGAAGCCGCTGCTGCCGGCCAAGCTCAAGGCGAAGCTGCCGACACCGCGCCCGGCCGGTGCCTGGCCGAAGCCCGCCGGGCGTCGTCGTATGCTGGTGCTCGGCGGGTGCGTCCAGTCGGTCGCCACACCCAAGACCAATGCCGCGGCGGCGCGGGTGCTGGCGCGGCTCGGCGTCGATCTGATCGAGTCGCCCGACGCCGGCTGCTGCGGTGCTGCGGCCTATCACCTGAACGCCTTGACGGACGGGCTCGACGCCATGCGGCGCAATATCGACGCCTGGTGGCCCGAGATCGAGGCGGGCTGCGAGGCGATCCTGGTCACCGCGAGCGGTTGCGGTGCCATGGTGAAGGATTACGGACATGCGCTGGCCGAGGATCCCCGTTATGCCGAGCGGGCCGCGCGTGTGGCGGCCTTGGCGCGCGATCCGATCGAGGTCATCGCGAGCCTGGATCTCGCACCGCTCGGCTCGCCTGGCGCAGGTCGCAAGGTCGCCTTCCATGCACCCTGTACGCTGCAGCACGGCCAGCAGCTCAAGCAGGTCGTCGAGCCGATCCTGAGTCGGCTGGGTTTCGCGATGACTCCCGTGCCGGACGGCCATCTGTGCTGCGGCTCCGCCGGAACCTATTCAATCACGCAGCCCGAGCTCTCCGCGCGTCTGCTTGCGAACAAGGTCGATGCCTTGGAGTCGGGCCGACCGGAGCTGATCGCGACGGCCAATATCGGCTGCCAGCTCCAGATCGGCGGCGGCACCGCGATCCCCGTCGTCCACTGGCTCGAGCTGCTCGACGGCTGAGCCGCGGTCGGTCCGCTCGGTGCGGTTTTGCGGTCAAGTCGGCAATCCATGAGGATCACATCATGACCGAATCTGTCGGCTTCATCGGCCTCGGCATCATGGGGCGGCCGATGGCCCTGAACCTGATCAAGGCCGGTTACGACCTCGTCGTACATGCTCGTCGGCCCGAGTCGATGGCGCCGTTGGCCGAAGCCGGTGCCCGGACCGCTTCGAGCCCGGCGGCGGTCGCCCGAGACGCGTCGATCGTCTTCACGATGGTCTCGGATACGCCGGATGTCGAAGCGGTGATCCTCGGCCCCGAGGGCGTCATCAACGGAGTCCGACCCGCTGCAGTGGTGGTGGACATGAGTACCATCTCGCCCGCGTCCACGCGGATGATGGCCGAGGGGCTCCGGGCCGCCGGGGCCGAGATGCTCGACGCCCCGGTCTCGGGCGGCGAGGCCGGGGCGAAGGCCGGTACCCTGTCCATCATGGTCGGGGGCGAGCCGGCCGCCTTTGCGCGAGTGCAACCGCTGTTCGAGGCAATGGGCGGGAATGTCGTACACGTCGGCCCCAATGGTGCCGGCCAGGTCTGCAAATCCTGCAATCAGATCGTCGTCGGCGCGACCATTGCCGGCGTCTCGGAGGCGGTTTTGCTGGCGCAGGCGAGCGGTGTCGATCCGCGGAAGGTGCGCGAGGCCCTGCTCGGCGGCTTTGCGGGCAGCAGAATCCTGGAGGTGCACGGCCTGCGGATGATCGAGGGCGATTACACCCCGGGGTTCAAGTCACGCCTGCACCGCAAGGACATGCGGATCGTGCGCGAGTCTGCGCAGGAGTTGGGCATCTCCTTGACCACTGCGGCGATGGTCTCGGAATGGCTGGACCTGCTCGTCGAGCGCGGACTGGGCGAGGAGGATTCCGCGGCCATCTTCGAGGTGATCCGCGGGGCGGTTGGCGAAGGGTAGATCTCCTCGGCAATCAAAGAACGCCGTCGAATGCGATCGGCTTGCCCGGTTGCTCCAGCTTGACCGGCTTGCTGAAATAGTACCCTTGGGCGTCGTCGACGCCGAGCCCCTTCAGAATCCCTAAGATCTCGGCGTTCTCGACGAACTCGGCGATGACGCGCTTACCCATGCCGTGGGCCATGTCGGTGATCGCCTTGACGAAGATCCGGTCTTCCGGGTTCTTGGCGATGTCGCGCACGAAGGCCCCGTCGATCTTGACCTCGTCGACCGGAAGCTTGCGCAGGTAGGCGTAAGAGGCATAGCCGCTGCCGAAGTCATCCAGTGCGAAACGACATCCGAGCTCCTGCATGCCGCGCATCAGGCGCGTCGCATTCAGCAGGCTGTTGATCGCGGCGGTCTCGGTGACCTCGAAGGAGATTCGCTTGGGTGCGATGCGGTGTCTTTCCAAAAGGTGTCGCAGGTCCGTCAGCAGCAAGGGATCGTCCATGGCGCTGGCGGAGAGGTTGATCGAGAGGCTCAAGTCGGCCCGCAGCTCCATGGCGGCGAGGGCATTGTCGATGACCCACCGATCGATGGCCTGGATCTGCCCGGTGCGTTCGGCGACGGGGATGAACCGGTCCGGATACACCATCCCGCCGCGTGCGTCGCGCATCCTGAGCAAGACCTCCATGTGCCGGATCCGCCCGGTGGCGATCTCGATGATCGGTTGCACGTGCAGCTCGAATCGCCCCTGGGTCAATGCCTGACTGATCTGCTCGCGCCAGAGCACGCGGGCATCGAGCTGCTCCTTGCCCTGGTCGTCCTCGGAGAAGAGATACCAGCGCCCGCGGCCCTTCTCTTTGGCCTGATACATGGCGAGATCGGCACTCGCCATGAGATGGCCGATCTCGGTGCCCTGGGTCGGAAACATGACGATGCCGATACTCGCCGTCACCCTGTGGTGGCGGCCGTGCTCTTGGAGACTGATCGAGCAGACCGCCTCTTGGACCGACTCCGCGCTGGCGAGGGCGTCGTCCTCGGTCGCTTCGGGCAAGACCAGGGCGAACTCGTCTCCACCCAGGCGTGCGAGCAGATCGCTTGACTGTGTAACGGTTCTCAATTGCGCGGCGACGCGTTGCAGCAAGGTATCGCCGACGCGGTGGCCGCTCAGATCGTTGACGTCCTTGAATTGATCGAGGTCCAGGAACAGGAGCGCGCCCTGATGACCGAATCGGATGGCTTGATCCAGGATGCGCTCGAAATCGTCGTTGAAACGGCGCCGGTTGCAGAGTTGAGTCAAGGGGTCGTGGTCGGCGAGCCAGACGAGACGGGCCTCGGCCTGCTCGCGGTCGGACTGGAGCAGCTCCATGCGGTCGGTGAGGCTTCTGACCGTGTCGGTCATGAGATCGATCTCGTCGCGCAGCATGAGCGACTTCGAGCGCCCCGGGAGCTGGCGGCGCAGATCTGCATAGCGGTTTTCCGCCAGCAAGGGGATCACCGTGGCCAGATCTCTGAGTCGGTACAAGGGGCCCTTGATGATCAGCAAGAGCAACGAGGCCGAGAGGATCAGACCCAGGATTCCGAGCAGGATGCTGCCTGAGGTGGCGGTGCGGATCGCCTCGCGCTGAGTGGTCACGTCGTTGACAACTAGGGCATCGATGCCGGCGGCGAGTGCCGGGATGCGAAAGATCTCGTACCAGCCCGCCCCATGCGGGATCAGAAGCGGCTCCTGCATCGTGTCGCCGCTTTTGAGCGTCGGCGCGGCGGCGCGCAGAACGGGCAGGGTGTTGTCCGGGTAGGTCACGGCGGGAAACTGCAGGTAGTCCGAGCTGCGCGGATTCAACAGCTCCGCGGAGCGGGCATCATCGCGCCAAGTGATGGCGACCTCGGCACCGGTCAGCGCGTTGAAGGCCAGCAAGGCATCGGCGAGTGAGCGGCCGAGGACCAGGTTGCCGGCGAAGGAGCCCTCCCAGAGCAGTGGCGTTGCCTTGTACTGCCGACATTTCGGGCTGCACAAGAGCGTGGCAATTGCCTGCTCGGGCGTTCTTCTCAGCTCGGCGCGCAATGCGTCCGGAATATCCTGAGCACCCGCCGGCCATCCGATGGCCGTGCTGCCGTCCGGTCGAATCCAGTGGACGGACCGAATGTCCCATTCCAGATCGAGCATGGCACCGTTGGTGAGCAACGCCTCCTCGATTGCAGCGTCCGCGTCCGTCATTGCCGATTCGCTGACTCCGAGGAGAGGAACCAGGCTGGCGAGCTTGGACATCGCTTGGGTGCCCTCTTCCACGAGAGCGCGCAACTGCCTGGCTTGCTGATCGCGAACGGCACTCTGTTGGAGCTCGAACTGACTGGTCAGCTGGAAGTTCGAGATCAGCGCGAGCGATGCATTCACGAGCACGAGCGCCAGGGTCATGGCGATGAGTGCCTTCCACCGCAGACTCAGATCGACCGATGGCGTGGTCGCGACACGGGCTTCGTCCATCGTGGGGTGCCTCAAAAACGCACGGAGATGGACGCGGCGAAGACATCCCACTCACGAACGAGGTCGCCCGACTCCGGGTTTTCGCGGATCGACAAGGCATAGGTTCCATCGTGCCGTTGGAATTCGAGGCGGAACATGATGTTCGGGTTGATGTCCCAGCGCAGACCCGTCGTCCAGATCTTGGAGAAGAAATCGAACCTCGGGGTGCTTCCCCCGGTGAGGTCGGAAAAATCCCGGCCGTCGCGATCTTTGCGGTTCGCAAAGCCTTCTTCGTAACGTGTCATGATCTCGAGGTTCGGGCGCAGTCGGTAGGCACCCTGAAGATAATACCCTTCCATCACCTGATCTTCGAAGGGGAAATAGGGGCCCAAATCGTTCCAGTGTGTCGGTGCTCGCGAGTACTCGGCGGAAACAGTCCAGTCCTCGGAGTTGAACTGGAACGACGCGACCCAGTCGTAGACATCGATCGTGCCGGAGGTCAAGATCGAGTCCGGGGCTGCGTTGAAATTCATTTCCGTCAAGATGGCGCTGAGTCCCAGCTTTACCTCGTCGGCCGGGGTTGAAAACCATAGGCTTCCGATCCCCCAGTTGATGCCTTCCGCTCGGAGATCGCCCTCGAAGTCGCCGCCGAGATAGGCCCATTCGACGTTGTTGTCGATGACGGACTGCCCGACGCCGAGGTTCAGGGAGAGATTGCCCTGGTCGAGATAGCGATCGCCGTAGAACATGATCCCGTCATACGACAGCAAGGCGTTGCGAACCTTGTCGTAGTAGATGACCTGCGGGAGAAAGATGCTTGGGCGTGTGAAGGGAACGTCGCGGGTCTCGTTGTAGAGTCCGAACGGATTTTTGATGCGTCCGAGGCGCACCCCAAGGCGACGCTCGGCATCGGAGATGGGCGTAAAATCGACTAAACCATAGTCCAGAGACGGGGTGCCGTCATACATTTCTCCCGCGCGTCGAACGAGGAGTTGCCCCGAAAACAGCAGATTCGGCGTGCTTTGGTAGGAGGCATTCAGTCCGATCTCGGTGAAGTCGAACGAGGTGCCGGGGCTATTGCCGTAATAGGCGTTGTCGGTCGACTTGAGGACGGCCTGGCTGGCGAAGCCGTGGACCTGCAGTTTCCCTTCGACAAACTCAAGGGCAGGAGCCGCGCTCGGAGTCATCCATGCCAGCATGACCGCGATAGAGAGCCGGGTACGCATCTCAACGCACCTCCAGCAGGCGAATGCTTGGATTCTCGATCGGCCCGTCTGCATAGCCGATCGCTCCCGGCGTGGTGGCGACGCGGTCGAGCATTTCCTGCTCGCTCGATACGGTTGTCGGTGCCTGCCCTGTCCCGGAGAAGATCTGTCGGTCCCAAACGCGGCGAAGTTGGTAAGGGTAGAGTCCGAGGACTTCGTTGGAGAAGCGATTGTGAAGAGCGTTGTTGTCGGGGAGCACGAAAACCTTGACCAACGTTCCGTTGGGCCAGTTCTTGAGGCGCATCGTGAAGAAAAGACGTGCCTCGTTGCGGGTCAAGGTCTCGACATCCGCGTCTCGGTGAGCGATCAAGTCTTGCGGCCAAGCGTGCAGCGATACGCAGCACAAGGCCGCACCGACCGAGCTCTTGATGATGTTGCGCACAGACCGTCGGGAGATCAAAGCGTGTTCCAGAAGTCCTGAATCGACTCATCCATCACGGGTGCGCTAAGACTCGAGGCCCCGTGCCGAGATCCTTCTACATGCGCCGGTGTACAGTATCGAAGACGGTCGCAGCCCAAGCGGTTGCGGGCAGGCCGCCTTGTAAACCAGCATCGATGCATCACCCCTCTCCCGTTCTAAGGAGTGCGGAAGTGGATCGTTTTTTCCGGGCGTCTGCAAGTCGCAACTCTCGTCATGATCGAGCGCGGTAGCGCGAGTCGCGACCGGGCTTGGGGAGATAAGGCGATGCTCCAAGTCTAGTCGGTGCGGGTGCGTAGACACAAGGGTTGCGCTAGTGCGCAAAGCGCTGCATGTCGCGTCGGTGCCGAAGATGGCGGGTGCAGCGGATCCTCAATCCCCGGGATTACGCGACATGTTGTTGTTGTGATAGCCTCCTTCGATGGACGAGGCTGACGTCGGGGGTAGGTAGAACGCGTGTCGGCGAAACCGCTACGAGATGCTTAAGCGCACTCTCGCTTTCTGTTTTGCTTGCTCGGGGCCTTTGGTCGCGTGGTTCGATAATGTCACCGGGGGGTTGCATGAGCTTGAATGCGTCGGAGTCAGCGCGTCATCCGGGGGGGGCTCACGGCCAAGACCCCTACTTTCGGTTCAGCTGCGTCACGGATGCGTCCGAGCTGGAAACCGTGTATTCAATTCGCTATCAGGTCTACTGCGTCGAGCGCGGGTTCCTGGCTGAAGAAGAACATCCGGACGAGTTGGAGTCGGACGAGTACGACGCGCACTCTCTGCACATCCTTGCGACGCATCGGGCCGGCCATCCTGCGGGCACGGCGCGCTTGGTGATGAGTTCGCCGCTTGGCTTCCCGGCGACGCGGCATTGCGTCTTCACGGAGGAGTACGCGTTTCTGAACGACCCTTTCCACTCGGCATTGCCCGACTTCGCCGAGGTATCTCGCCTTGCGATCGCGAAATCCTTCCGCAGGCGAGAGGGTGACACCTTGTACGGGGGGCCGCCGCGCGAGAATCCTGCGCCGGCGGATGAGGCCGAAGTCATCGCCTTTGCGCCGCCGCGCAATACACCGGAGATCCTCATGGGGATCTGTCGTCTGCTGTATCAGCACAGCAAGCGGCGCGGTATTACACATTGGGTGCTCGCGATGGAGCGAAGTCTATACGTGCTGCTCAAGCGAATGGGATTCACATATACCCCGGCCGGCCCCGAGGTGGATTACTACGGTCCCGTCCGCCCCTATGTTGCGAGTATTGAAGCGCTCGAAGAAGGGCTGTACCGTGTGTCGCCCGGGACTCTCGCCTACATGGCCGAGGGTCTCGAGCCGGCGCTGGTGCCGCCTTGTCTGACTCGCGGCGACGGTGATTGGCAGTCGGCGTGCTCTGCGGCTTAGGACTCGACTAGTCCGGGTGCAGACTAGCCCCCGTGTAGTAGTTGAATTTCCGTTCGTAGTCGAGGCACCGACCGAAGGGGAATGCGTCGTAGGTCCAAAGCTCGATCCGGTCGGGCGGACCGGATGCCGGGTGAGGGATGCATGCCGCGATGCCTTCGGCGATGTTGTTTTGGCGGCCCTTCGCGCCCTCGCGCATTTGAAGGTGCAGGCATAAGCCGCTGCCCTGCGTCTCGACCCGAAAAGCCCCGCTGAGCCCGTCCGCAAGGTCCGTCCGCGCGTAGAGCGCGTCCTTGATATCGAGAAGGGTGCGCCCGTCGGGTAGGACATCCTTTTCCCGGCCCGCCACCGCGATCATGGGCAGCTTCGGGATCGCGATGCCCTTCTCGCCTGCGCGCTGCAGGGCGTGGGCGATCTCCGCGTTGCTCACCAGCCTGGCGCGATCACCCGTGCGGTAACGGATGAGCGGAAGCATCAACGAGGGGTCGAGCGTCGATAGGGCTAAGGCACCGAAACCGTTCATATCGGGCTCGATGATCTCGACGAAGATGCGCATCGGATTGTAAACGAAGACCAGCGGCGGGACTCGGCCCGGCCAATCGCCGAGCGCAGGGCTCAGGACATCGCGTCGGCGATACGCTAGTTGCCGAATCCGGACCGTCTCCCGGGTCTCGAAAAAAAGATTGAGGCCGAGCTCGCCCACGCCCATCGAGGAGCCGACGAACCCGCGCGTCCAGCGTTCCGGATCTTGCCCGAGTCGGCTCGCGACATAGTGGCGGAATGCTTCACCGAAGGTTTCCTCGCCGAGGATGACGTGGATCTTGAATCGCTCCCACTCAAGCCCCGTCGCACGGCTGTAATCCAGGATACGTTTGCAGAAGAGCGGGTCGGTGACTAGGACGGTCTGGTCATAACTTGGAGAAAACTGCTCGACCAAGGCGCACACCATATCCTCGCGCACGCTGGTCTCGGCGACCGTGACGGTCGAGCAGGAAAAGCGTACGCCCATCGGGAGCGCATTGATCAGGAGGGTGCGGCAGCGGTCGGTCCCGAAGGCGTATTCCATCGCCAGCTCGATCGCCTTGGCCGCACGCTTGTTTTGCCGATGCGTGGAGAGGCCGAATGCGAATCGTCCGCCCTGTCCCGAGCTCGTCAGGACACCCGCCAACGGCCCGAGCCTTCCGCCGACGCACAGTTGCTCGATCGGAACACTGCCGAAAACGTCCTGCTTGTCGAGAATCGGGCACAGTGCCTGGAAATCGGTTGGCGTGCGGATCTTCTCGGCAAGGATGCCGCGCGTCTTCAGAAGGGCTGCGTAGGCCGGCACGTCGCGCGCCACACGTTGAAACCGCTCGAGGAGACGTCGATTGCCGGTCCGTACGAGCGCCGCCGTATCGATGTGCTCCATCGCCTTGAGCTGCCATCGCCGCACGAGCTTGTCCAGTGCTCTCATCGCATTCGCCCCGCTCGGTAGAGTCTCGTCTACTCGTAGACGGTCGTGGCGATGCCGTTCATGACGGTGACCCTCGCGACACCGGCCGCGCCGAGCGGACACATATAGTTGATGATCGCAACGGTGCGGGTGTTGTTGAGCGCCTCCTCCGACATCAGCATGACGGAGCCGTCGCCGCGCGAGTTTCCGGCGACGCAGCCGCAACGCGCCAAGTCATCCGTCGTCATGCCGGGGGCGAAGGTGCAGGCATCCCGGCGCGGGCTCGACGCCGTGGATTGACAGCCGGTCACCGCAAGCATGCAGATCACAGCGCCGAGTGTGACGGAAAGCGCCCCGAGTCGGCCTGCCGGCGGTTTCCCGCATCCCCGATCGCGTCGGCGAGCCGCGACGGCGGCGACGCCGTTGGACATGTCGATGCCCGGTTACTCGGATTCGACCCGGGTGACGGATGCGCGCAGTGCCGCCAGGATGAGCCGACGCGCAGCTTGCTCGTCGAGGTCGGGGATGTCCCAGGCCATGATGCGGCAATACTTGCGCACCAAGTGGCGGACATCGTCTTCGAGCTCTTGGGCGTAACGTCCCATCTCGACTTCTTCGATCGTTGCCATATCGACCTCCAATCGTTTTCGGGAAGGATTTAAACCGCGCCCAGTGCGGTATGCGATGTTTTTGGATGGGATCGGCCCCGGCGGATTTCAGAGCCGCTGGAGCCGGCGCGGTTTAAAGTATTAAAAAATATAAAATTTATAAACCGCGTCCCCCGCTAAGGGTCGTGGATTCACTAAACTTCGAACTCACTCGAAAGTGAGCATCTCGCTCTGGACGCGGTTTACATCGATTCGGATGCCGGCTGCACCGAGCGGATTTGCTTCGAGTCGACCGGCTGCTCGGGCAACGCCGATGCTGTCGGTGCTGCTCCGAGCCGATGTACGCTATGAAAACCAGTACTTAGCGAACCTCGACCTTGCCTTTGACCGATCGGATGAAGGTCGCGACCACGCCGTCGCCCACCGCAAGCTCGGCGAGGAGTGCCGGGTCGTTGACGGTGAAGTCGACCGTCTCCTGCGCGCCTTGGACGCTGACCTTACGGTTGGCCGTATCGACTGCAGCGATCCGACCATACAGGGTCATGGTGTCGGTGATGGTGCCCGCCGGCTTAACCCCGCGCTCGCGGTCGACGACCGTCTCTTGAGTCGTCCCGACAGCGGCCTCGTCGGACCCCTTGACCAGATCGATAAGGACCGCATCGGTCTCGGTGATGGTGAGTCTGTTGCCGATCTTGATCTCGTCGAGACGCCCGACCTGCTCCGGCGCATGGATGACGTGGAACCGACCATCCGGGGTCTTGATCGTGAGCATGCGTCGCTCGACGTTGACGATCTCGACGATCCCGCTGATCTCCGAGGTGACCTCGGAGCCCGTCACCGGAATGACGGTCACGTCCGCCTGCGCTGTCGAAGACACGACGATGATCCCGCCTGCAAGTGCGAAAGCCAAGGTCAAGGCCATTGGTTTTCCAGTCATGATGCGCTCTCCTGTTGTGCCGTCGGATCGACTCGGATCCTGTTGTCGGAGCCCGCGACCCGCCTGCTTATACCAGTGAATGGTGCTTGCGCGAAGGTACGGTTTTTCGGATTCCCGCCGAGCTGCGACCAACACCGAAGCAGTGCAGACGGCGCCCGCACGGTACCCCGTACGCGCGCCTCCCGCAAGCACCCGGAGGACGGAGCCCCGAAGACGGTGCTTAAACCGCGCCCAGCGCGGTATGCAATGTTTAAGGATGGGCTCGGCCTCGGCGGATTTCAGAACCGCTGGAGCCGGCGCGGCTTAAAGTATTAAAAAATATAAAATTTTAAACCGCGTCTCACCGAGATCGAGGACATCTCCGAAGCTAAACGCAAAATGAAAATGACGCATGTCGCTCTGGACGCGGTTTAGCTCGCTCGAAAGTGAGCATCTCGCTCTGGACGCGGTTTAGATGAACAAGAATTAAGACATCGGACATCCTCGGGCAATGGCGACGCCCGGATACTCCCGGTCTGTTCAGCAACGTACCGGTGCGCATCCGTCTCGATGGCGATGTCGACCGGATCTTGGTCAGGAGAATACCGTGTCACAACGCCGAATCACGCCCCCGACTCGTTCGATCGCCGTGGCCCCGTCGCTGCACTTGCGTCGCCCGGCACTCGTCAGTGCGACCTTGGCCCTTGCCCTCGCATCCGGTGCCGTCTATTGGAACGGCCGCGCTGCCGTCGCGGCGGATCAACCGATCGCCGTGGATGCGCGCGTTGCGTCCGCGGCGTTTCCCGGCTTCGCGGACGTGGCCGAGCGGGTCACCCCCGCAGTGGTCAACGTGTCGGTCAAGGCCGAGAGCGTGCAACCCATGGGTTTGCGCGGCCACCCGGCGCTTCCGCCGGACGCCGCCGTTCCCGAATCCTTCCGTCGTTTCTTCGAGCAGCCGGGGCGGTCGATGCCGCGCCAGGCGACGGGGCAGGGCTCCGGCTTCGTCGTGGACAGCGACGGTCATATCGTCACCAACCATCATGTAATCGAAGGTGCGGGAGAGGTGACGGTCGTCCTGAACGACGGCACCAGCCATGTGGCGCGCGTGGTCGGTGTCGATCCCAAGACGGACCTCGCCGTGCTCAAGATCGACGTCGATCGCCCGCTGGTCGCCGTCGAGCTGGGTGATTCGAGCAAGGCCCGCGTCGGCGATTGGGTGCTCGCGGTCGGCAACCCCTTCGGTCTCGGCGGCTCGGTGAATGCCGGGATCATTTCCGCTCGGGGACGCGACATCAACTCGGGTCCTTACGACGACTATCTGCAGATCGACGCACCGATCAATCGCGGCAACTCGGGTGGACCGCTGTTCGATATCGAGGGCCGGGTGATCGGTGTGAACACCGCCATCTTCTCCCCGAGCGGCGGGAATGTCGGGATCGGCTTCGCCATCCCGGCCGAGACCGTCGAGCGTGTGGTGGCCGACCTTCGCGAGAACGGGCGCGTGGAGCGCGGCTGGCTGGGCGTGCAGATCCAGCCGGTGACCGAGGAGTTGGCCGCCGGGCTCGGGCTCGAGCAGGCGACCGGGGTCTTGATCGCTGATCTCGTGCCCGGTGCTCCCGCCGCCGCGTCCGATCTACGAACCGGCGATGTCATCCTGAGCGCGTCGGGTCAACCGTTGAGCACGCCGAAGGACCTTTCGAAGCTGGTCGCCGAGACCAAGGCCGGCACCGAAATGACCCTGCGCGTGGTGCGCGACGGTCGGGAACTTGACCTGACGTTGACGATCGGCCGGATGCCCGAGGAGGAACGGATCGCCGCGGCGCCGAGCGAGGACGCCGATGCGGCGGGCCGCCCCCGTCTGGGGCTCTATCTGTCGCCGCTGACCCCCGAGCTGCGTACCGAGCGCGGACTGGGCGCGGATGCCGCCGGCGTCTTCGTGTCGCAGGTCGAGCCCGACAGTCCGGCCGATCGCGCCGGGGTGGAGGCGGGCAGCCTCATCTCGATGGTCGGGATGGAGTCGGTGAGCACGCCGGAGCAGGTCGTGACCGCGGTGCGAGCGGCCGCCGAGGAGAAGCGCGACAGCCTGATCCTGCGTGTCGTGAAGGACGGGCGGCCCCTCTTCATCGCAGTCCCCTTCGCAACCTGATCCCGGGCGCACCTCGGGCGCATCGAACGCAGGTCGACACCCGATCGTGGCCTTGCCCGAGGGCAAGGCCACGATCGCGCAACCGCGCGACCCGCCACATGCCTTGACCGAGCGGATTCCGCGCTATTCTATGCCCCGAACCCCGAACCCCGAACCCCGAACCCCGAACCCATGCGAGTCCTCCTGATCGAAGACGATCGCCAGACCGCCGACTATCTCCTGAAGGCACTCGCCGAGATCGGCGCGGTCACCGACCATGTCCCGGACGGTCGCGCCGGTCTCCTGCAGGCCGCCGGCGGGGAGTACGACGCCTTGATCGTCGATCGCATGCTGCCCGGCCTCGACGGGGTCGGCATCGTGCGGACGTTGCGCGCCTCGGGCAACCGCACGCCGGTGCTCTTTCTCAGCGCCTTGGGCGAGGTCGACGATCGCGTCGAGGGTCTGCGTGCGGGCGGGGACGACTATCTCGTCAAGCCCTTTGCCTTCTCCGAGCTGCATGCGCGTCTCGAGGTCCTGCTGCGTCGCGGCAAGGCCGAGACCCCGGAGACGCGCTTGCGGGTCGCGGACCTCGAGATGGATCTGCTCAAGCGCGAGGTGACCCGCGCCGGCCGCGAGATCCAGCTCCAGCCGCGCGAGTTTCGGCTGCTGGAATATCTGGTGCGCCACGCCGGCCAAGTGGTGACCCGTACCATGCTGCTCGAGCAGGTGTGGGACTATCACTTCGACCCCCAAACCAACGTCATCGATGTCCACATCAGCCGCCTGCGCGGCAAGATCGACAAGGACTTCGACCCGCCGCTCCTCCAGACTGTTCGCGGTGTCGGCTACATGATCCGCGGCGCGTGAGCGACGCAGTGCCTTCACCGTCGGCCCTGCGTGCGCGGGCCACCAGTATTCTGCGCAGCTCGACCTTCCGTCTGGCCGTCCTCTATGTGCTGCTGCTCGGCGTCTCGGTCGGCATCCTCATGGCCTTTCTCTATTGGTCGACCGCCGGCTATATGGACCGTCAGACCGCGGCGACGATCGAGGCCGAGATCCGCGGGCTTGCCGAGCAGTACCGGCGGCGCGGTCTCGCCGGTCTGTCGTCGGTGATCAACGAGCGTGTCGCACGCGATCCGGTCGGGTCGAACGTCTATCTCCTGGTCGACGACAGCCTCAAGCCGCTTGCCGGGAATCTCGATCGTTGGCCGGCGGGCTTTCCTGACCCGGACGGTTGGATCGGTTTCCGTCTGCGCGAGCGCGGACCGGATCGCACGGAAGAGCATGCGGCACGCGGACAGGTCTTCCTGCTGCGCGGCGGCCTGCGACTCCTGGTCGGGCGGGACGTGCGTGATCTGGAGGCTACGCGTGCCCTGATCCTGGATGCGCTCGCTTGGGGGCTGGCGATGACCGCGGCCCTGGCCCTGCTGGGCGGATGGCTGATGAGCGCAGGCGTGATGCGGCGGCTTGAGACGATCAACCAGACCGCCGGCGAGATCATGGCCGGGGACCTCTCCCGACGCATCCCGCTCAACGGCAGCGGCGACGATTTCGACGCGCTTGCCGCGAATCTCAACCGGATGCTCGCGCGCATCGAGCAGCTGATGGCGGGTGTTCGACAGGTCTCGGACAACATCGCCCATGATCTGCGCACGCCGCTGACCCGGGTGCGGACCAAGCTGGAGCTGCTGCGCACCGAGCTCGACGCCTGCGAGAACGCCCGCGCGCTTGCCGCCGAGACGATCGCCGATACCGAGGAGATGCTGTCCACATTCAATGCGCTGTTGCGGATTGCGCGTATCGAGTCCGGCGCCCGACGGGCCGCCTTCGCCCGCGTGGATCTCGCCGCCTTGCTGGAGGATCTGGCCGAGCTCTACGAGCCGCTCGCGGCCGAGAAGGGGCAGGACTTGACGCTTCGGCTCGACGGACCGGCCCGGGTCATGGGCGATCGCGACCTCCTGTTCCAGGCCTTGGCGAACCTGGTCGACAACGCCATCAAATACACGTCGTCGGGCGGGGGCATCGCGCTTGCAGGGGCGTCCGGGGAGGATGGCGTGACCGTGACGATTCGCGATTCCGGACCGGGCATTCCGCCGCAAGCGCGCGAGCGGGTCCTCGATCGGTTCGTTCGGCTCGACGACAGCCGCTCCACGCCCGGCAGCGGGCTCGGCCTGAGCCTCGTGAAGGCCGTGCTCGATCTCCATCAGGCATCCATTGCGCTCGGCGGCGATGCCGCCGGGCTCATCGTGACGATCCGCTTCCGCGATGTGCGCTCCCCGGCCGCGTAACGGCGAATCGCCACTCGCCACTTACCAGTCACCACTGGGGCAGCAGTGCAGAATTTCCGAGACCATCCGAGATCATTTTCGTTGTCGTTGTCGTTGTCGTAATCGTGGTCGTCGTCGTATCGATGGTCGATTACGACAACGACAACGACAACGAACGGTCTCGACACATCTGCCGTGCTGCACTAATAAAGTCGCAACCCGGCCGTCGACTCCGCCCACAGCGCCTCGTCCGCACGCAGCCGCTGCTCCAAGTCGCCCGGTCGAGCCTCCGGATCCTCGACCCACTCGCGCAGAAAGGTGCCGCCCGAGAGTAGGTCGATGGCGAGACGTTCGGTCTCGTATTCGTAGGGAAAGTCACGCCAGATCGGATAGTCCGGGTATTCCGATCGGACGGCCTTCAACAGAAGCGCAATCAGTCGGTATGGCTTGAAGCGATCGTGACGGTAGCCGTGATGGTCGGTGTGGATCTGGAGCCCGGAGCAGAGCCGGCCGGCATGCTTGTGGAAGGTCGGCTCGAACCAGCAGGGGCGGATGAGTGCGCCTTCGGTCCAGTCGGCAGATTCAGCGCGCATGCAAGCCAGCACGCGCTCGAAGTCGATATCCGGGGCGCCGACCACCTCGAGCGACACCGTGGTGCCGCGCCCTTCGGACAGCGTCGTTCCCTCCAACAAGACGGTGCCCGGGAAGCAGCGGGCCATGTTGAGGCTCGCCGCGTTGGGACTCGGGTTGATCCAGGGCAGCTCCATGACCGGCCAGCCGAAACCGGGGCCGACCTCGGGGCGATAGCCGTCCATCGCGATCACTTCGAGGTCGATATCCTGACCGCGATAGTCGACGAACCAGCGCGCCAGCTCGCCGAAGGTCAGCCCGTGGCGCATCATGAGCGGACCCGCACCGACGAAGCTCTCCCAGCCCGGCTCCAGGATGCTGCCTTCGATCGGGCGGCCGGCGGGGTTGGGTCGGTCGAGTACCCGGATGGCCTTGCCCGCCGCGGCGCAGGCGTCGATCAGATAGGCCAGCGTCGTGACATAGGTGTAGATGCGGGTGCCGATGTCCTGCAGATCCACCAACAGGACATCGAAACGATCGAGCATCGCGTCGGTCGGATAGCGCACCCGGCCGTAGAGGCTGAAGACCGGGATGCCGTGTCGCGGGTCCAGGGCGTCTTCGGTCTCGACCATGTTGTCCTGCTTGTCCCCGCGCATCCCGTGCTGAGGGCCGAAGGCGGCCGTCACAGTCAGCTCGCCGAGGTCCATCAGTGCATCCAGGCTGTGCCGGCCGTCGGATGTGCAGGACGCGGGGTGCCCGAGGAGCGCGACTCGGCGACCTTGCAGGGGTCGGCGCAGCGCGTGGTCTTCCAATAGCCGATCGATACCGAGTCTCACGATGTTCAGGCGGGCGTCATTGAGATATCCAGCCGTGAAGGATAACCGAAGACGATCGGCCTTCGGGTGCTATGATGCGCGCCGCGTTCGCCGATCGTCCGCTCCGAGACCTTTGTCGAAGACCGTTTGAACCCTGCTCCTTGCTATTCGCTCCATGCACCTTCGCGATTTTCACTATGACCTGCCCGCCGATTTGATCGCCCAGCGCCCGCTGCCCGATCGCGGAGCGTCGCGCTTGCTTGCACTCGACCCCGCGGGCGAGGGCTGTCGCGACCTTCTTTTTTCCGATTTGCCGCGGTTGCTCCGGCCGGGCGATCTCCTGGTGTTCAACAACACACGTGTGATGCGTGCCCGGCTGTTCGGGCGTAAGGACACCGGAGGTCGGGTCGAGATCCTGATCGAGCGCGTCGTGGATGCGCGCGCGGCATTGGCCCAGGTCCGGGCGAGCAAGTCGCCCAAGCCGGGCGGCTGGATCGAGCTCGATGGAGGTGCGCGGCTCCTCGTGGGGCAGCGCGAAGGCGATCTGCATCGGCTCGGTCTGGTCGAGGGTACCTTCGCCGATCTCATGTCGGAGCAGGGTCATATCCCCTTGCCGCCCTATATCCAGCGTCCGGACGACGCCTCGGACGAGGCGCGGTATCAGACGGTTTACGCACGCCACAGCGGTGCCGTCGCCGCCCCGACGGCGGGTCTTCACTTCGACGAGGCCATGTTGGCCCGTCTGCGCGAGATGGGCGTCGAGCTCGCGGAGGTGACGCTGCACGTCGGTGCGGGAACCTTTCAGCCGGTCCGAGTGGATGACATCGACCGACACGAGATGCACGCCGAATGGATCGATGTGAATGAGGATGTCTGCCGTGCGGTGCATTCTACGCGCGCGAGTGGTGGACGTGTCGTCGCCGTCGGCACCACGAGCGTGCGCAGTCTCGAGACCGCCGCGGCCGACGGCGAGCTCAAACCTTTGCGGGGCGACAGTCGCCTTTTTATTCGGCCCGGCTATCGGTTTCGGGTGGTGGACGCGATGATCACCAATTTCCACTTGCCCGAATCGACGCTGCTCATGCTGGTTTCGGCCTTTGCGGGTTATCGCCCCGTGATGGACGCCTACCGCCACGCCGTGGATGCTCGGTATCGGTTCTTCAGCTACGGCGATGCGATGTTTCTGATCCGTAATGAGGAGGATACGGCGCTTCACCACTCATCGAGCCGATGAGCCTGCGGTTCGGCCGAATCGGATTCGGCTCCGAATGGGTCAATCAGCGTGTGCGATTCTGCGGGTATTCTCCGTCAAGTCGTGCGCAGCGACGCTCCGATAAAAGATGCCCCATGGATCGATTCCGGCACCTCATCCGATCGCTTTTACCGTTTCTTCTTGACATCCAATGCAGATCGCATAAATTATAGAGACCGAGCCGCATGACGGCTCGCTTGTCTTTTCAGGGATTACCCTTTACCCGTTTAGGAGGTATGTCACGTGGAGTACGCTAACCTTAGCGTCGACGAGATTCAGCAGCAGCTTGCCGAGATCGAAAGCAGCAAGGCTGAGCTGAAGCGCGCACTGGAAGTACGTCGTCAGGAGGCGAAATCGGATGTCGCTCAACAGATCAGGGGTCTGATCGCGCAATACGGCTACGAATTGGAAGACATTCTGCCTCTGGTAGAATCCAAGCGTCGGCGTGCAGTCGGCTCGGTCCGGCGTTCGCCCACCGGAGGTCGGCAGTATACGCGATATGTCGATCCCGAGAATGGCGACAACGTCTATGTGCGTGGCGTTCTTCCCGGTTGGATGAAGCAGAAGATGGCGGAGCAGGGCTACGATCCGTCTTCCAAGACCGATCGCGAAGCCTTCAAATCCAGCTATCTCCAAGCGGTCGACGCCTAGTCGCAATTATTTCGGCGATTTCCGGAGAACCCTCTCGGCATCCTTTTCGGCATCGGGCGGTCTTCTACGGATCGCACGAAACATTTTCAAGCTCGGGTGTCGAGATGGGAGGTCGGAACTGTTTCCGACCTCCGGCCGAGCTGACTCGCAAGCACCCCGACAAATAGGATTTGCGCGGCGCTGGCTTTCATTGTGCGCATCGCGTAGACTCCAAACATCGCATCATCCGGTCGATGCGTCGTCTCGCGGCTGACCCCACCTTTGTCTCAAGGCTTCATCCTCGAACGCCTCTATTTTGCCTAGGCCGGTCCCGCGCCCGCGCGGTTTTAGGCCGGTTTCAGGAGTTTTCATGTCATTCGATTCACTCGGCCTTCAGGCCGACTTGCTGCGTGCCGTGGCAACGCAGCGTTATGCCCGTCCGACCCCGATTCAACTGCAGGCAATACCGGAGATCTTAGCCGGTCACGACCTGCTTGCCGGGGCTCAAACCGGAACAGGCAAGACGGCGGCCTTCGTGCTGCCGCTCTTGCAGCGACTCTCCGAAAAAGGTCACCCGCAACGTCATCCGCGTGCACTGATCTTGACGCCGACGCGCGAGCTGGCGGCCCAGGTCGGCGAGCGTGTGCATGCCTACGGCCTGCACCTGCCTTTGCGCTCGGCGATCGTCTTCGGCGGTGTCGGTATGCAGCCTCAGATCAATCAGCTGCAGCGGGGCGTCGACGTTCTGGTCGCAACTCCGGGACGCCTGCTCGATCATGCAGGCCGACGCACCGTCGATCTGTCTCGCGTGGAGATCCTCGTCTTGGACGAGGCCGATCGCATGCTGGATATGGGCTTCATCCACGACATTCGGCGCATCATTCAGCTGCTCCCCGAGCGGCGTCAGAATCTGCTGTTTTCGGCGACCTACTCCGACGACATCAGGCGTTTGGCCGACGGACTGCTCAAGCGGCCGAAGCTGATCGAGGTCGCACGCCGCAACATGGCCGCCGAATCGGTCACGCAGGCGGCACATCCGGTCGACAAGGCCCGCAAGCGCGATTTGCTCGCGCACCTCTTCCGCAGCGAGGGTTGGCATCAGGTGCTGGTGTTCACGCGGACCAAGGCCGGCGCCAACCGGCTGGTCGAGCACCTGGGCAGAGAGGGCATCACGGCCGCAGCCATCCACGGCAACAAGAGCCAATCGGCCCGAACGCGCGCCTTGGATGATTTCAAGCGCGGGAGCGTCCGGGCATTGGTGGCGACGGATATCGCCGCGCGGGGATTGGATATCGTCGATCTGCCCCAAGTGGTGAATTTCGAGCTGCCGAACGTCGCCGAGGATTATGTGCACCGTATCGGGCGGACCGGTCGAGCAGGTGCCGGCGGCAAGGCCCTATCCTTGGTCAGTCATGACGAGCAAGGTTTGCTGCAGGGGATTCAGCGGCTCCTGCGCAAAGAGATTTCGATGAATCCCGTGGTCGGTTTCGAGCCGTCGCTGGTTCCGCCCGAGTGCGAGCCGGATCGAAGCCTCGGCGGACGCCGTGATTCGCGTGGACCGAGCCGACCGGCACGCAAGCCGGCGGCGGCCGCTTCGCCGGCGGCGAAGCGGCCATGGCGTGGGGGAGACCGGCGTGGGCGCGCCGTGACGCCCTAAACCTCTGCAGCCCTCGCGGGGAAGCGGGCCAACCCGCCCCGCGACACCTTCGTCTCCAACGGTTGGGGACAAAGACCGTCGAAACAGTTGCGTATTGATTTTTCGACCGTTCTCTCTTTCTCTTCAATGCGCTCTCACGGAACTCTTGAATGATGAATATTTACGTTGGCAACCTGGCCTACGGCGTGACCCAAGACGAGCTGAAGACCGCATTCTCCGCCTATGGCGAGATCTCGAGCGTGAATTTGATCACCGACAAGTTCACCGGCGAATCCAAGGGCTTCGGCTTTGTCGAGATGCCGAACAACTCCGAGGCCGATGCCGCCATCAAGGGGCTGAACGAGACGCCGCTGAAGGGCCGCAATCTGAAGGTCAACCAAGCCAAGCCACGCGGTGAGCGTCCCTCACGCGGGCCGCGCTGGTAACCTGACTCCGACCTCGGGGCTATTGCCCCGAGGTCGTTTGCGAGACCGACCTCGCGATCTTGTAAAGATCACCTTTCCCCTCACTGCCCCCTGCGCATTCCCGATGTCGCTCGACCTGCTCTATCGCGTTTGCCCCGCCGCTCCGCAAGCCCACCGGTTCCAGGTCGATATCGAAATCCCGAATTCTGGCGCCGAGATCGTCGAGCTCTCTTTGCCCGCATGGATTCCCGGCAGTTATATGATCAGGGACTTTGCGAGGAATATCCTGACGCTGGTCGCCGAATCGGCCGAGGGAACGCCGCTCGAGTGTCGAAAGCGTGATAAGCAAACCTGGGTTTGTCGGACGGCGGGCCATGCAATCAGGGTGCGTTATCAAGTCTACGCGCGGGAGCTTTCGGTCCGTGCGGCGCATCTCGACAACACGCACGCCTATTTCAACGGAGCGGTTCTCCTGATGCGGGTGCGCGGGATGGACGCCCGACCCTGTTTGCTTGATCTATTGCCTCCCGATGCGCGCGCCGACGGAGAGTGGGAGGTCGCAACCAGCCTCGCGCCCGAGCAGATCGACGCGCGTGGCTTCGGACGTTATCGCGCCGAGAATTACGACGACCTGATCGATCATCCGGTGGAGATGGGCTGCTTCGAGCGCGTGGCGTTCGATCTTGCGGGCGTACCGCATCGCATGGCGATCACGGGCCGCCAGCGTGCCGATAAGGCACGACTCGAGAGCGACCTCTCACGCATTTGTGCCGAGCACGCGGCCCTGTTCGGCGAATTGCCGATCGACCGTTATCTCTTTCTCGTGACCGCGCTGGGCGAGGGTTACGGCGGATTGGAACATCGGTTCTCCACCAGTCTGCTCTGCGCGCGCAACGATCTACCCTATCCGGCCGACGAGAAGCGCACCGACGCCTATATCCGCTTCTTGGGCTTGTGCAGTCACGAATATTTCCACCTCTGGCATGTCAAGCGCATTCGGCCTGCGGCCTTGATGGATGGCGGGCTGGATCGGGAGATCCACACACGCACGCTTTGGGCCTTCGAAGGCATCACGTCCTACTACGACGAGCTCGCCTTGGTGCGCAGCGGTCGTATCGATGCACGGGCCTATCTCGGCTTGCTCGCCGCGACCATCACCCGCCTGATGCGAACCCCCGGGCGCGAGGTGCAGACCCTGGCCGAGTCAAGCTTCGATGCCTGGACCAAGTTCTATAAGCAAGACGAAAATGCGCCAAACGCCATCGTGAGCTATTACGTCAAGGGCGCCTTGGTCGCCTTGGCGCTGGATTTGACCATTCGTGCGGGGACGCAGGGCAGGGCATCGCTCGATGACGTCATGCGCGCGCTCTGGAGCCGCTATGGCCGCACCGGTCTCGGGGTTCCGGAGTACGGCGTCGAGGCCGTCGCGACCGAGGTGTCGGGGCTCGATCTCGGCGGTTTCTTCTCGTCCGCCTTGGATGGGACCGACGAGCTCGATCTCGAGCCTCTCTTGGCCGGGGTCGGGATCGCGATGCGGCTGCGCCCCGCGGACGGGCCGAAGGACCAGGGCGGGAGTCCGGAGTGCTTCGATCACCGGGAGGCGCGACCGACCCTGGATCTGCGCCTGCGTCCCGGCATCCCCGAGGCGGTCGTGCAGAATGTGATCCGCGGCGGTCCGGGCGAGCGCGCGGGTATCGCGCCCGGTGACGTCGTGGTCGCGGTCGACGGCCTGCGAGCGACTGCGGAGAATGTGGAGTCCTTGATTGCACGCGCTGCGGACTCGTCCGGGGTCCGAGTCCATCTGTTTCGGCGTGACGAGTTGATCGAGGTGCTCGCCGTCCCGGCGCCGGCGCGATCCGATACCTGTGACTTGATGCTCTTGGATGCAGTGCCGCCGGAGGTGCTCGAGGCCCGCAGGCGTTGGCTCGCCAGTGCCGGCGTCGTCCTGAACAGCCGGGACGACGCGTGATCCCCGGCTCGACGTTTCACGGCCGGAATGCGTCCCCCGATCTCCTCGATGCGGAGCGGATTCTGGCAGCACTCTCCCCGGGCGGACGCCGGGCGATCGCGCGTTTGGAGATTCACGCCGAGATCGACTCGACCAATCGCTACCTGATGCGCGAGGCCGCGACAGGCGCGCCCTGCGGAACGCTTTGCCTCGCGGAGTGCCAAACTGCCGGACGGGGGCGTCTCGGACGTTCCTGGGTCTCCCCGTTCGGGGCCAATCTTTATCTTTCGATGCTTTGGCGATACAAGGCGCCGCCGGCCGCTTTGGGTGGCTTTAGCTTGGTCGCTGGGGCCGTCGTTGCGGACGTGCTGCGACGGATCGGCGCGGGGGGTCTCGCGCTGAAATGGCCGAATGATCTGCTCTGGGATCGTCGCAAGCTGGGCGGCATGCTCTTGGAGGTGGCCGGCGAGGCCAAAGGCCCCAGTGCTCTGGTGGTGGGGATCGGAATCAATGTGCGGATGACGCCCGATCACGGGCGGGCGATCGACCAGCCTTGGGTCGATCTTGCCGAAGTGCTCGGTGGCTCGCGGGTCGATCGCAACACCCTGGCTGCGCTGATCGTCGATGCCCTGATCGATGCATTGGAGCGCTTCGATCGCGAGGGCCTGACCCCGTTCCTTGCACTCTGGGACGGGTTCGACGCCTTTCGCGGCGAGCAGGCGCGCATCCTGCTTGCGGACCAAGAGATTCGGGGCAGGGTGCTCGGGATCGCGTCGGACGGCGCTTTACGGCTCGAGACCGCCGACGGGGAACGGCGATTTCATGCCGGAGATGTCAGTTTGAGACGCGAGTGTGATGGCGAGGGCGAGGGCGAGCGATGATGCTGCTGCTGGATATCGGAAATACCAACCTGCGCTGGGGGCTCTCGGACGGCGGCCCTCCCGACGAGGTGCGGATCGTTCGCCATGGCGGAGCAGCGCCGCTCGATCTTCTGGCCGACTGGGAGCGTCTGAATGCGCCCGAGCGTGTGGTTGCGAGCAACGTGGGCGGCGCATCCGTCGCCGCAGCGATCGGTCGCGTGACCCGGGCCTATTGGGGGCTCGACGTCGAATGCGTGCAGACGCGAGCACACTTCGGCGCCCTGCGCATTGCGTATCCCGAGCCGGAACGTTTCGGTGTCGATCGCTGGCTCGCCCTGGTCGCCGCCCATCGCCTGGTTCCCGAGGCGGCGCTGATCGTGGACGCCGGAACGGCTGCCACCTTCGACCTCCTGCTTGCCGACGGGCGTCATCTCGGCGGCCTGATCCTCCCCGGGGTCGAGATGATGCGTGCGAGCCTTCTGGCCGGCACCCTCATCCCGCGGATCGCATCCGAGCCGACCGATGAACCTTGGGCGGTCGATACGGGACCCGCCGTTGCGGCCGGCAGTCTTCAGGCACTCGCGGCCCTGACGACGCGGCTCTACGACCGACTCGAGCAGCAGGTGCAGACGCCCCCGGCGCTGATCTTGACCGGCGGCGACGCCGAGCGTCTGATCCCGGCGATGGATCGGCCCGCTCGGGTGGTGTCTGATTTGGTCCTGCGCGGATTGTTCGAGTTCGTCTCGGGCGAAGCCCCGGACATCGGATAAGCGTCCGCCTCGCCGGGCGGGCTCGGAACGGGTGCGTCGGTGCGCGGCGTGAAGTGAGCGAGCAGAGGGTCACATGCGGGGATTTGGCGCCCTCGACAGGTATCGAATGTGCTCACCATTCGCTTGATGTGTAAGGTAAAACGGTCTTTCGCTCCAGGTTGTTACCCTCATAGTTACCCGCACGTGGTCACGGGTGGTCGCCACCATCAAGATGTCGGCGACCTCCATCATCAAGATGACGATGCCCTCGACCTTGAAGATGTAGTTGGTCTCGACCGGCAGGTGTTGGCGATCTTCACCATCAAGATGTCGGCGACCTCCATCATCAAGATGACGATGCCCTCGACCTTGAAGATGTAGTTGGTCTCGACCGGCAGGTGTTGGCGATCTTCACCATCAAGATGTCGGCGACCTCCATCATCAAGATGACCATGCCCTCGACCTTGAAGATGTAGTTGGTCTCGACCGGCAGGTGTTGGCGATCTTCACCATCAAGATGTCGGTGATCTCGACCAGTAGGTGTTGGCTGTTCCGACCCAGTTGCCAACGCCAGCCGGCCGACGCGCACGGCGGTAGGCATCCGCCAGCCTTACATGATCCCGGAGCCGAGTCGATTGATCGCCTCCATCTATCAGGCGCGGATTTTGCGCCTACGGCCGTTCAGCGGGTTGCACGATTCAAGCAAGGGACGCGCCCGATAGGCTGCGACGATGCGACAAGGTATGTCGGATGATGGGATCCGAGCCGGTGCGGGCAGGGTGGCGGCCGATGGGCTCGGGTAGGTCATCGCAGCTAACTACAGGGGCGCGACTCAGCTCACGGCTTCGGGTTTAGCCGCCAACATCTCCGCATCGGGTACTGGCAAGTCGAGCCGCCGATTCCAATGCCGGAGTCCTGACGATGACCTCGGTAGTGCTGTGCCGAAACCCGCAGCGCGTGCAGACTCGGCGGCGCCGAATGGTCTTGTCGTCGGGTCGCCTGGTGTCGATCACGTTGGTCGGCGAGGAGCAAAGCGGACAATCGCCTGCCCCGGGGTAGATGGGGCCGGCTTCGCCTCCCGGCCGGCGCGGGCGATCCGTGAGAGGTGGCACGGATCGGCGACCTCGATTAAGCCGCAAAGCGATTCAAGTCTTCCAGCGAAGGCGCCAGCACAACAGCAGGATGGGCATCGCCACGGCGAACGATCGGCGTCGCCGCGGCGCGGATCTGGCGCTCCTCTTCAATCTCCAAGGCGAACAGCTCCGCGTCGATCTCGGCGAGGCGTCGGCGGCGGTCGGCGGCGCTGATACCATTTTCGGGGAATTCCGCGCGCGCGACCCGGAGCAGGCGCTCGGTGAGCCCGGCCGGGTCGAACGCGGCGGCCAAGAGTAGCGCATCGACTCCGCGGCCATGCATGCGGCCGCGGCGCAGTTGGGCGGGGGAGAGAGCTCGGCGGCCGGACTCCGACATTCGCCCGACATCTGCGGCGAGGGCGGCGGCGGTTTCATCCCAACTGGGAAAACTTTTCTCGATGGCCTCGCGCTCGTCCTGGAGTGCCGCGATGCTGGCGCGGATCAGGTCAATGTTCATGATTGTGATCCCGTGAAAATTCGTAAGGTTGAAGTGGTGACTCGCGCAGTTGCCGGGAGCCTGCACCAGGCGCGCGCGGTGATCTCGGAGCGGCGGAAGATTCTACGGCCAGGAATCCAAAGCCCCGCCAGGTCTTCGGCGGGTTGGTCTGTGCCGTAGGACAGCTCAATGCCGGACGCGGCGTCTGACTGCGCCTCGAACCACACGCCGGGGCCTGCGATTTCGACCCATTCCCGTCCGACCTGCATGCTAGCCGTACTCGCAAAGACGCGAAGTGTTCGCCTGCAACCATTCCTCAGATCTGGAAATGAGTTGTGATTGCGGGCGCCAAGCGGCTTGGGCCTCGGCGATGGCGGCGTCCAGCTCGGCAAGGCGCTTCTCGGCATATTCGAGATCGAGCTTCACGCCTGCAATCTGGGGGGTATCGTCGCGTTTTGGCGGGTTGATCGCTCGGACGTACGTCGCGGTCCCGAGCCACGCGCGCAAGGTCTGCACCTCGTGCAGCAATTCTCTGCGCTCGTCCCAGAGTCGCGTCAGGGCAGCATGCGCTCCCTTCGCCTCGCGGCGCAGGCGGCGCAGCTGTTCCTCGTAAGGCGCGATCTTTGCCGCGCGCTCCCGTTTCCGCTCAAGGCTCAAGGGTGCTTCAAAGATCATCGCGGAGACCCTCCGCGGGTCTGGCGATGCACGGGAAACCGGGGTTGGCGCATGGGCTCGTCGCGCGCGGGGGTGCCGGTGCTCAAAGCCTCGCTCAAAGCCTCCATCGCGGCCGCCCAGGGATCTGCTTTCGCGGGTGCTGCGGTGGATTGACGGGCGCGGCCTCCGGCCGGCTCGTTCGCGGCGATCTCGGCGAGGGCCTGATCCAGTTCTTCGCGCGCGGCTCGGCTCATCTGCCGCTGTTCCGGGTACAGCGCAGTGCGCAGTTCTCCCTCGGGCGGGCCGCCGAGATAGAAACGCGGTGGTCCGATGTTGATGATGTTGGCGGGGCGGTCGGCTCGTGACATCTCTGTGTCCTGGGTGGATGGAATGACACAATTCTGAACCCAGAGATACGCCATCAAAACCCGGGGGTTGGTGATCACTGCCTGTCGAGAACGATCCTTTTCAACTGAGATTCCGATGCGGGGCAGGGGCCGTTGCGCATCGCGTGCCAAAGTTCGCAAGCCCTCGGCGACAGCCTTTCAGGCGGCTCAGGGTAATGCTGCGACCACTTCCATGATGACGCCTCGAAACGTTGGATAGCGCCGACGAGATCCTTGATCCGGTCGTCGGTCTCGGTGTTCTCGCCGAACGGCGTCAACGTGAAAGCGTTACGGAGGTGCTCATTCCGGCGGGTCATCCGCGCGTGCCAGGCAATGCGCTTGATGCCGGGGCCGCGCAGCCCGAGACCCTCGTCGATCGTCTCGGCAGATCCTGTTGCAGCCTGGTGCAGCGCATCAGCCAGGAACGCGGCGGCGGTCGGGTCGATGACGCGGGCCGCGGTGATTACTCGCTCAAGCATGGCGAGGCGCTCAGACGGTTTCATATCGGGTTTCTCGATGTTTCGATGCAAATACTTCGGTTATCTGCTGCCGAGACCCTAAGGGAATGAAATCCTGTCGAAATCCGGGGCTGGAATCTCCCGTGGTATTTGAGGGGTGTGCAGGGTCCCATCCTGCTGAAAACTTCCGAGAAAGCATGTAGTTATAGAAATCATCGGGGGCAGTTAGAGGCGGATTCAAAACCGTGACCCTCAGCTTTCAATTCACTTCGCTCGGTGCGAGCGGGCGAAAGAGCGGACCACGAGCACGAACGCCTGGTGCGACCTCGAACACCAGCACGGCGTAGCAGTCGCAGCCGGACGGGGTTGCCCAAGCGAATTCGCCATTGAGAGGGTGACGAGCCCGCATCCGCTCGCCGGGATGGGCCAGGAACCAAGCCGCGTCTCCATCGCTGGCGATGTCGTCGGTTTCCAGATCGGCCGGGGTGCGCCGGCTCATGATCTCGGGATCGGCGAGGATCTCGCGCCAAGGGTCAACATCGGCCGGCCCGCTCTGCTGCTTCTTCGATCTGGCTTTCGTCTTCGATCTCATCGTCGGTTACCTTGCGGTGTTCGCCCTGCTGCTGCCGCAGCAGGGCATGGTGGTTACAGACCGACGCCGTCGTCGTCGATCAGGTCGCGGAGCCGCCCGACGGATTCGAGCTCGACCTCAAGCTCACGCTGAGCATCCGCCTGGAACAGAAGCAGCTCTTGGCGCAGCCGAGCAAGCGCTGCTCGCGCATCATCGCGTTGCGCGAGAGCTGTCTCGCGCTCGACCTCCACGCGGCGGACCTGCGCGCGGAGCCGTCGCGCTTCCGAGCGCGCAGCTTCTGCGGCCAATTCGGAGCGGGCCGCATCGCGAGCAAGATCGACGAGCGCACGTTCGTGACTTCCGGGAAGGGTCATCGGGATACCTCGGTGATGGTCGTGTTGGTGGTCGAGAGTCGCTGGAGCATCTCGTTCAAGTGTCTGGCGAGTGCCTCGCGAATCTCGGGCGTTGCGAGTCCATTCGAGATCCGGACATCGGCGTCCAGTGTCTCGGTGACCCGGTACAGGCGTGCAGGGCCGACGCACGAATGCTGTACGAGCATCAGGTGTTACCTCGTTGGTGGATTGGCGGAACAAACTTCGAGCATGCGATCGGCGCCGAACCTCAGCACCAGATCACGGTGGGCCTGATCAAGCTCGCAACCCGGCGCCAACATCGTCAGCCATGTGTCCGGCTTGTCGGCGAGCCTGAACTTGTAGATCCGCATCGCCGCGGCGGCCTGGTGTTCGGCGACCGCGCGCGGCTCGCCTGCATCGAACTCGATGATGGCCGCGCGTTCCTCGATCGCTTCGCGGATCACTGCATGGTCGTCGGCGGAAAGCTGCGGTAGCGTGCGGGTCGTCGTTTCGTCGGAGTGTTTCCGGTCGCTACTGTCGCTACCGACGCTACCGCTTTGTTTTGAAATGCGAATATCGGTAGCGTCTGGTGTTTTCGGAGTCGCTACCGTCGCTACCGGGCCTAGCGTGCGGGTCGTCGTTTCGTCGGAGTGTTTCCGGTCGCTACCGTCGCTACCGACGCTACCGCTTTGTTTTTGAATGTGAATATCGGTAGCGTCTGGTGTTTTTGGAGTCGCTACCGTCGCTACCGGGCCTAATGCTCCATCGACAATTTCTGAGAATCGCTCCAAGAGGGTCATGCTGCCTCCTTGCGCTCGACATCGACGTTTTCGTCATCCGGTAGCTGGATCGAATACAACCCGACATTCCGTCCTCCGATCTTCGATTGTGTTCGGCGCTCGCCTTTGGTGCCCTTGGACGTGTAGAGCAACCAGCCGGCAGCGTCCAACGCATCCAGCGCGCGAGCGCGATCAAAACCCTTGATCGCCTCACCAAGTCCGCCCGGTGTCAGCATGTAGACGACACGTCCGTCGATGACGCGCGTATAGCCCGCGCGATCTCCTCTGAGCGGTCGAGCGTCAGGGTAGGATGAGTCCGTAAACCGAAGGTCGCCGTACCGCTCGATGAAGTCGCGAACGGCGCTCAGTATCTTGGTCGTCTCGACGTTGCCCTTGCCGCGCGCATCTCGCCAGATGACGAAGGCGTCCATCGCAGACTTCGTTGCTGCGCCGGGTACCCATCCCGTGATGCCGGCCGTTGTCGCAAGCTCGCCGGCCGTGCCGATCAGGGCAAACTGCCGCGCAACACGAGCCTCTTGGCCTTCGGTCGCGGGCATGCGGTCGGTCAGGGTTTTGACCATTGCGCCAAAGTCTTCGGCGATGTTGGCGACGAGGTAGCGCACGAACGCGCGCCCGGCCGTGCCGTAGTAGCGTCCCGAGCTGGTCTTGATCTCGTCGGCGAACGCGCGCGCGCTGTCGCGCCCGTGAATCGAGTCGAAGGTGCCGTAGCGTCTGCCGTCGGTTGGCACGTTGAGGAGACGGACATCCTGTCCTGCATGATGGCGAGCGCCGTCTTCGGCCATGCGCGCCTCCAGCGTTTTCTCGCCGGTCGACAAGACAACGGTGCGCCATCGGGCGATGCGTCGCGCGCCTCCCGACCGAGTTGCCCTCGACTTGCCGCGGCCGTTGGCCAGGGCGTAGACGATGGCGCCGATCTCCTTGCCGTTGGCCTCGTTGATCTCGTCGAGCGAGAGCATCGTGTCGGTCGATTCGGCGGCGGCCGCTTCGAGCCCGTTGTTCGTGCCGCGCCAGGTGCGCAACATATCGCGAGAACCCCAGACCGAAACGGCAGCCTGTACCGCGGTCGTCTTGCCGCCCGAGCTGTCGCCGTGAAAATGCAGACCGCACGATTCCATGTGAACCCTTGCGAGCAGCGGTCCAGCGAACGACGCCGAGATCGCGAGGGTCATGACGGTGTTGTCGCTCGCCAGCACCGAGACGCTATCGCGCCACTCGGCGAGCGTGCCGCGCTGGTCGAAGTCTGCGATGGTCGCGGATTCGGACTGATACCTGATCTCGGTGGGTCCGATCGCCTCGTCAGGGAACACGAATGTGTCGTCGTGCCAGCCGAGCGACAGGGCGGCGATGACTTCGCGCTTGGGTGCGCGGTGCATCAGATAATTCGGGAGGCGCCCGCGGGCCTTATGGTCGATTTCGAGCCCGAGCCCGAGGAGTTCCCCGCGCAGCTCCTCGCACGATCCGCGGAGCAGGTACATCGGACAATTCCACTCATGCCAACGGCCGCGAACGTCGCGGAACCGCAGCAGTCGACCATAGGACTCTCCGCGCCGATCGAAGGTTGTCGCGTCCAGGATCAGGGGCGAGCACAGCCAAAGATCTACCCGCTTTTTCTTATCGTCCAGATCCTCCTCGACGCCGTGATAGTAGACGCCGGGGCGGCGCTTGGCGGCGCCGGCCATCCACCAGTCCAGATAAACCCTCCAACAAGGGCATTGATCGATCTCGGGCGGCTCGGTGCCGGTGATGTCATCCTCGTTCGGCGGCTCCGTCGCCGGGTCGACAGCATCCGCCAGCGGATCCGCGCCAAGGTCGGCAGCCTCATCGGCAGCGTCCGGGGTAGCGAACGGTAGCGTCCGGATTTCGGCTTTTCGCTACCGCTTTTAGCCTTTGAATTCCGAGCGGTAGCGTCGGTAGCGACGGTAGCGTCAGGTTTCACGTCGCCCGAAATTGCTTCCGGCTTGATCCTGATGCCGCGGCGCGGTCTTTTCGTCGTCGAACTCATGCTGAAACCCTCCCTGCCGCGCGGGCGATCCTGTACCAGTCGTTCCAATCGGTCGGCTTGTCGCTGAAATCCATGCCCTCGAAATTCGGGAGCAGCAGCTTGGCGCCGATTTCCAAAGCAGCAGCTCGGGCCTTGGTGCGGCCTGGGTTGCCCTCCGTCCAGCGGTCGTTGTCGCCGATGACAACGATCTCGGCGCGCGGCCTGATCCGTCGAATCCTCTTGGCGACCGGGAGCAAATTCCCCGCATTGAAGGCGACAACGCCCGGTGCGCCGGTGACCTCCGTCATGGTCGCGACGGTGGCGAAGCCCTCGCCGATCAGGATCGACTCGCGGCGCCCGTCGCCCTTCAAGGTGAAGAAGCAGCCGGAAATCCGGCCGCCCGAGAGAAACCTCTTGGCGCCGTCGGCGCCGATGAATTGAAGGCTGGTGAGTGCGGAGCCGTCGCCGATCGGCAGCACCAGGCGGTTACCGGAATCGACGCGGGCGATGTGCGGCTTGATCTCCTTGGCGATCAGATAGGGGTGATCAGGGGTTGCTCGACGACAGGATGACCAGATCTCGGAGGCGGTATAGGCTGCGTCCCGGTGTGTCGCCTGCTGCTCGACAGCGCGCTGTCGACGGGCGTCCTCGATCATCGCGCGGAAGTCGATCTTCTCGTCGGCTTCGGTCTTGGCGCTCCAGGTCTGTTGAAACCCGACCTTCCAGGATCCGAAGGCGCCGGCCGCGCATCGATCTAGGTGCAGCAGATACCAGCCGCTCAGTTTTCCGGCCTTGTCGTCTGCCGTGCGGAACCGATGGATGCGTCCGTCGGCGATGATGTCGGGAGACCCGAGACCGGCCGCGGCGATTGCTGCGGCGAAGTCGTCGATGACACGCCAAGTCGGAGGGGTTGCTGCTGCGGTAGCTGCGCTCATGGCTCTACCTCCCCGACGAGATCGTCAAGGCTGGCTTGCAGGATCTCGGCGACGGCTAGACCCGGACTGCCGAGATACTGCTCGTCGGCGAGGGCCTGTAGGCGCCGGACGTCTTCGTCGGCGAGGAATGCAGCCAGTGCGACGGTCAACGCCTCGTCGGCGGGGTCCGGTGGGTTGGGCTCGCCTTTGGCGACCTGGATCCGGCGCTTGAGGATGGGCTCGACCGCGGCGATGACGGCCGCGCGCATCTCGTCGTCTTCGGTCAGGTCGATAGCGCCGTAATTGGACGAGATCCCGTAGGCGCTCGGGAGCTGTTTCAGCAGGGCGTAGCCCGCGCGGAACAAGGGGGTGTCGGTGGGGTCGTCGTGTTGTTGCATGGTGGTCTCCAGAGTTTGGAAACCGACCAAGGAAGGCGGGCAGGGGCGCGACAAAGGTTACCCTGACAGGTATCATTGTCTCGCCGGTGCTCGGACTCTTACTCAGTCGGAGCTTCGTCCCTGGGGCGTTGGTAGCGCACCAGGGGACGGCTTTAGGATACTTGGCTTGGCGGCCACACTCAACGCCTCGATCGGTTCTGCGCCGATCGGGGCGTTTCTCGTTGCGCTGCTCATGATGTCCGCTCGCTGGCTTGATGCCGTTGGATTGCTGCGTCCAACATGACGAGGATCTCAGCCTCCGGGGTGACCGCATGCGCAGCAGCTTGAGCGCGTACTGCGGCGGCTTCGGCCGGTGTCAGACTGACGACGAAGGTCTCAAGGTCGAAAGTCTCGGAGTCGCAGGCCGATGCGGCGATTGAATCAAGGGTGTCGGTCCACCTGCGCATGATGGCGTGCAGACCCGGGGCGAGATCCGCCACTCCATAGCACGGTGAATCGGCGGCGCCCCCGATCAATAGCGTTACCGCGTCCATCTCCCGAGCGATGGAATCAAGGGTGTCGACGAGGGTCATGCTGCACCTCCAACGCGGTCGCGCGAGTGCATCCAGTCTGTGATGTCGGATTCACGCCAGCCGACCGCGCGGGGTCCGATGCGGACTGCCGCAGGGAATTGACCGGAGCGCATCCATGTGTAGAGGGTGGTTCGGGAGACGCCGACGAGGCGCTTGGCTTCGGGTATCCGGATGATTCGGGTGGGGGCGGGAGGGGTCTTCATTTGCTGGCTCCGTAGGTCGTCGTACACCGTGGAGCCATTCTTGCGCTCGGTCTACTTCATTGGCCATTCCCGATTTTTCGGCGTTTTGGCCGTTTTCCGGGAATGTTTCCAGGCGTAATACCTGTTTCTGGCTGTCGCAGGAAGCGCCCGAGCATCTTGCCGACGAGTTCGAAGACGGGGCCCGGGGTGCCGTCCTTGAATGTCACCAGACCCATCGTGCTGCGGATGCGATCGACCCAAATCACCAGCGAGAGATCGTTCATCTCCTTCCGGGCCTTTCGGATGTAAGCAGGCTGCGGACCCAACGGCGCAAAGGCGCGAGCGAGTCCTGCATCTTTGACGCGCGACAGGGACGCGGCGAGGTATCGGCGTAGAACTGGATTCATCTCGACCGGGCCGCCTGCGTAGAGCGCGCGAGAGGCGATCCTGCATAACTCGCCGGTAGCGGCCTGGTCGCCTTTCTGCGCTTGTTCTATCAGCTCGTCGAGAGCGGTATCATCGACTTCGGTCATGCCGGACCTCTACGATAGGTCGGTGTTGTCCAGGGCCTCGACGCGGGTGGAGCCGCTTCGGGGCCTATTTCGTTGGCGGTTACCCGCATCCGCCAGCAGCGAGGTAGCGAACGGTAGCGTCTGGATTTCGGCTTGTCGCTACCGCTTTTCGGCTTCGGATTCAAAGCGGTAGCGTCGGTAGCGACGGTAGCGTCAGGTTTCACGTCGCCGAGATTGTTTCCGGACTCGGTTGTTACCCTCAGCGGTTACCCGCGCGGCGGATTCCGACCACGTTCGAGCCCTCGATCTTGATGCCGTCCAGATAATCCGCCCATCCCTGCATCATGGTCGTGCGGGCCGCAAGGTGGGCGGTGCGGTTGTAGGCGCGGCCGTTGGGATCTCGCACGGCATGCGCGAGCTGGTGCTCGATGAGGTCGGGCCGGTAGCCGAGCACCTCGTCGAGAATCGTGCGAGCCATCGCGCGGAAGCCGTGACCACTCATCTCGTCTTTCGGGATTCCGAGACGACGCATCGCGGCGAGAACCGCGTTCTCGGACATCGGTCGATCATCGCCACGGGCCGACGGGAAGACATAGCGCCCGTGTCCAGTGAGCGGGTGGAGCTCCCGGAGGATCTCGACGGATTGGGTGGACAGGGGAACGATATGCTCGGTCCTGGTCTTGGTGACGGTATACCTCCACTGTGCCGCGTCGAGATCGATGGCTTCCCATTCAGCTTTGCGCAGCTCCCCGGGTCGGACGAAGACCAGCGGCGCAAGGCGAAGGGCGGCGCGTACGGTCGGGGTGCCGGTGTAACCGTCGATCATGCGCAGCAGCTCGGCGACACGGGCGGGGTCGGTTACCGATGCGAAGTGTCCAGCGTCGGCGGGTGGCAATGCTCCGCGAAGATCCCCGGACGGGTCGCGGGTCGCGCGGCCGGTGGCAACGGCATAGCGGAAGATCTGGCCAGCGCAGCGTATCAGGCGGTGGGCGGTGTGCAGCGCGCCCCGGGCCTCGACACGACGCGCCACGGCCAGCAGCTCGGGGGCGGTGATCGTGTCGGTCGGCAGAAACCCGAGATAGGGGATCAGATCCTTATCGAGCCACGCGCGAATCTTTAGCCGGTAGCCGGGTACCCATCGTGGTGAGAACTTTTTGAACCATTCTTCGGCAACGGCGGCGAAGCGATCCCCGCCAGCGTCGGCGGTCTTTTCGGCTTGGCGTTGTGCGGACGGATCGATGCCCTTGGCGAGCAGCGCGCGGGCCTCGTCGCGCTTCTGTCGGGCGTCCTTGAGGGTAACTTGCGGGTACGTCCCGAGCGAGAGCATTTTTTCCTTGCTGTCGAAGCGGTAGCGCAGTCTCCACCAGCGCCGGTCTTTCGTTGTGATCAGCAGGAACAAACCCGCGCCGTCGCTGAGTTTGACCGGCTTGGCGCCCGGCTTGGCGTTGCGGATCGCTGCATCTGTCAGGGGCATTTGCGGGTAACTGCTTTAGGCGTGTACGCGGTTACCCGCATAGTTACCCTCGGAAGGCGTCGGCTGTCAATGTTCCTTGCCGTATCTTGCTTTACAAACTTTACCGGAAAATCGGTGACTTAGGCGGGTGGTTCGTATCTTGCTGTACGTTGCTTTACAGGTTAATGGCGCCCTCGACAGGAATTGAACCTGTGACCTACCGCTTAGGAGGCGATCGCTCTATCCAACTGAGCTACGAGGGCGTGCTGTCGAGCACCAACGGCTTTAGTGTAACCCGGGGAATGACTGCAGGCACCGGTTACCATCCCGATCCAGGCCGATATCGGTTGAAGTCCATCCGCGAAGCGGTGATTATTGAAGCGTGATCAGGTCTATACGTCCATGTCCATGTCCAATCTGGCCCAGCCCGACGTCACCATCTTTCTCGATCATGCCGGTGTGATCCGGCGGGCGGCGCTGTCGCCTGCGATTCGCGGCGAGGCCCTGGATGCCTGGGTCGGGCGTCCCTGGGCCGAGACGGTCGAGTCGTTCGGAAGCGAGGGACTGCAGCGCCTCGTCGACGACGCTCGGGATTCGGGTGTCTCGGCCTTCCGGCAGGTCAACCAGATCTTTCCATCCGGTTTGCGTCTTCCGATCGAGTATACCGCGGTGCGTTTGGGAGGCGATGCCGGTCTGGTTGCCATCGGCCGCAGTCTCCAAGCCGTGACCGAGCTGCAGACGCGCCTCGTGGAGGCGCAGCAGACGATGGAGCGTGATTATTGGAAGCTGCGCGAGGTCGAGACACGGTATCGGCTCTTATTCGGATCCTCCAGCGACGCGGTCATTCTGTTGCGAGTCGACAGTCTCGCGATCCAGGACGTCAACCCGGCTGCGTCACGCGCCCTCGTTGGTCCGACCGGAGCGCAGCGGTCGCTGGTCGGAAAAGACTTTTCCGGCGAGTTGGTCGACGGCGAGCGCGACCTCTTTCGCGCGATGCTGCGACGGCTCGACGATCACGGCAGCGCGCCCGGGATTCTGCTGCATCTCGGCACGGAGCGAGCGGCTTGGATGGTGCGTGCTTCGCGGCTCGCGTCCGAGGCCGGTTCACTATACCTTCTCCAACTGACCGCCACCGAGGCCGCGTTGGCGTCTCGGCAGTCTGCCGAAGGCGAGCTCGCCGACATCCTGATCGAGCGCTTGCCCGATGGATTCGTCGTGACCGATCGAGGTGGCATGATTCGTTGGGTGAATCCGGCCTTCCTCGACCTCGTTCAAATGCCGACCTCGGGCGGGGTGTTGCAGCAGAGCCTGGGGCGTTGGCTCGACCGGCCGGGCGCCGATATGGGCGTGCTGTTGACGACGATCGCGCGACTCGGTGTCGTACGTCCGTTCTTGACCAGACTCCGCGGCGATCTCGGTGCCGAGACGGAGGTCGAGATCTCGGCGGCTGGCGATCTGGACAGCGATCCGACGTCGATCGGAATCTTGTTCCGTGATGTCGGCAGGCGCCTGCCGCGGCAAGACAACGACGAACGTCTCGGCGGACGCTTGGCGGCCTTGACCGGGCGGATCGGCAAAGGTCCCTTGCGTGCACTGGTGGACGAGGCGGTCAGCGTGCTCGAGCAGCACTATATCGAAGAGGCGTTGGACCTCACGCGCGGCAATCGCACCGCAACCGCCGACCTTTTGGGCTTGAGTCGTCAGAGTCTCTACGTCAAGCTCAAGCGCTACGGGATGGATCAGGATACGATCACGGACCCGGGATATCGAACCTAAACCGCGTCCAGAGCGAGATGCTCATGTTCAAGTGCGCTCGACGTTTGGTGCATCCACGACCCTTAGCGGGGGCGCGGTTTAAAAGGATATATTGTTTAATATTTTAAACCGCGCCGACTCCAACGGTCGTCAAGTCTGCCGGGGCCGATCCCATCCAAAAACATCGCATACCGCGCTGGGCGCGGTTTAAGCATCGGAGTGCAGCCCAATTGACCCCCGATCTTTCCTCCTCGCCGGCGTTCGGGCACGCCGATCTTTCCAATTGCGAGCGCGAGCAGATTCAGCTCGCCGCATCCATCCAACCGCACGGCGCCCTGATCGTTCTGTCGGAGCCGGATCTTGTCGTGATCCAGGCCAGCGAGAATGCGCGCTCCCTGTTGCGGCTCGACCGGGATCCGATCGGGGCCCGTCTCGACGAGCTGGTACCGATCCTGGCAGCGAGGGTTCGTCCGAGACTCGACGATGATCTGGCGCAGATCCCGCTGGTGTTGCGAACGCCGGTGGGGGTGGACTCGGCGCGGGATTTCGATGCCATCGTGCATCGTCCGCCGGCGGGTGGGTTGGTCGTCGAGCTCGAGCCGTGGGGGCCGCGGTCGACCTATCGGCTCGGATCAATGCCGCGCTGCAGACGATCATCGCATCGGCTTCGTTGCGGTCCTTGTGCGACGAGGCCGCGCGCATCTTCAAGTCGATTGCCGGCTACGATCGGGTCATGGTCTATCGGTTCGATGACGAGGGCCACGGCGAGATCTTTTCCGAGCAGCGCGAGCCCGAGCTCGATGCCTACCTCGGCAACCGTTACCCGGATTCCGATATCCCTCAAATCGCGCGTCGGCTCTACGAGCGCAACCGGATCCGCCTCTTGGTCGATGTCGACTACGCACCGGTGCGCATCCATCCCCGGGCCTCGCCCGTCACGGGGGAGGATCTGGATATGTCGCTGTGCAGCCTGCGCAGCATGTCGCCGATCCACATCCAATATTTGAAGAACATGGGCGTCGGGGCGACCCTGGTCGCCTCGCTCTTGGTCGGGGGCAGGCTGTGGGGGCTGATCGCGTGTCATCATTGCGGGCCGCGCTTCGTGCAGTACGAGATTCGCGCCGTCTGCGAGCTGCTGGCCGAGGCGGTGGCGACACGCATCGCCGCTTTGGAGAGCTTTGTCCAGGCTCAGGCGGAGTTATCGGTTCGACGCCTCGAGCAGCGGATGGTGGAGGCGATCTCGCGCGAGGGTGACTGGACATCCGCCCTCTTCGACGACCCCCGAACCTTGCTTCAGACCGTCGATGCAGCGGGAGCGGCCTTGCTCTGCGACGGCAGGATTCTGACCACCGGAGATGTTCCCGGAACCCGTGACTTGCGCGAGATCGGCGCCTGGCTCGATACGCAGCCGCGGCGCGCAGTGATGGCGACCGCCTCGCTGCGGCGCGACGAGCTGCGCCTCGCGGATCTGACCCCGGTGGCGAGCGGAATCCTCGCGGCGCCGGTCTCGAGCTGCACGGGCGAATACCTCATCTGGTGTCGTCCCGAGCGGGTACGGACCGTGACTTGGGGTGGCAATCCCTTCAAGCCAGCCTTCAGCGGAGACAATCCCTCGCAGCTTTCGCCGCGGCGTTCCTTCGCCCAATGGCATCAGGTCGTGGAGGGCACATCCGACCCCTGGACCTCCGCAAATCTGGCGACAGCCAGACTGATCGGCGAATCCGTGGCGGATGTCATCCAGCAGTTTCGCTCGGTCCGTGTGCTGATCGCCCAAGCGCAGCTCGCCCAGGTTCGTTCTCAGGTCGGGGCCTCCGAGCAGCCGATCCTCATCGCCGATGCGGACGGCGTTTTTTTGCTGACCACACAGTCCTTCGAGCGGCTTCTGCATCCGGACCAATCCCGCCCGCGATGCCTGGATGATCTACTGGACTTGTTCTCGGAGGCGACGCAGGTGGAGGCACGCCGCCGTCTCGATGAGTTGGTGACGCATCGTCGGGCTTGGCGCGGAGAGGTGGAGTTGAACACCGGGGACATCGGCCTTCGTCCGTTTCTGGTGCGCGCCGATCCAGTCTTTTCTTCGCCGGAGCGGGTCTTGGGCTTTGTGCTCTTGCTGACCGACCTGAGCGAGCGCAAAAGGGCCGAGGATGCCCGGCATCGGGTTCAGGCCGGTCTGCTCGAGCAGCAGAAGATCATGCGCCAGCAGTTGCAATGGAGTGCCAACCCCATGTACCGCGAGCTCCTCTCGGCCATTGTCGCGAATGCGCAGCTTGCCGCGCTCGAGGTGACCGACGGCGTCGATTTGGGCCGGGTGCCCGCATTGGTCGACGCCGTTCAGTCATCGGTCCAGCGGACCACCCAGCTCCTCGAGCACCTCGCCTGGTATTCGGCGCAGTACACAAAGGGCGATCCGCCTGCCGGTAACTGACTGACGCGGATGGGTCAAGGTCGCCAGCGCAGGGCTAGATCGGCGAGATGTGCGATCAGGGCCAAGGCCAGCCAGAATCCGATCCAGGTCCACTCCGCGCCGGTCAAGGCGAAGCGCACGGCGACCAGCAGGAACGCGCCCGCGAGCAGCAGTCCGACCAGATCGCGCGGGGCGACCCCTTTGCCCGTCAGGCGGTGGAAAAGTGTCAGTGCGATCGCCTCGACCACGACTAGGCCGAGAATCAGATCGATCAAGCGCCCGCTTGCGAAGAGCTCGGCCATGATGTTGCCTCCCGGAGTGCTCGTGTCGGCCGCGTCCCGTCAGCGTGCCGAGACGAAACCCAAGAGGTGCGCCATGTCCTTGAAGAAGATCCGCAGATGGGCCGCCGGCTTGGCACGGACCAGACGCTTGTTCATGTAGGCTTCCCAGGTCAGATACTGCACATCCGGGTCTTTGCACATGCTCACGAAGCGCTCGCGACGCTTGTCGCTGGCGTACCAGAAGTGCTGCATCATTCCCAACACCCAGAACACCTTGCCGTGGGCTTTCATAAAGCGGGTCCGCGCAGTTTTGAGCGCGCGGGCGTCGCCGGTGGCGAGAAAGGTGTCGACCGCGTCACCGGCCAGCCGTCCGCCGACCAGTGCGTAATAGATGCCCTCGCCCGAGGCGGGAGCCACGACCCCGGCGGCATCGCCGGCCAGGACCAGGTCACGTCCGTTGTCCCAGCACTTGAGCGGTTTCAGCGGGATGGGCGCGCCCTCGCGACGCAGGGTCTCGGCGTGCTCGAGTCCGGCGCGGCGACGCAGCTCGGTGGTTGCGCCCTTCAGCGAGAAGCCCTCGACCGCGGTGCCCACGCCGACGCTGGTGGTGTCGCCGTGCGGGAAGACCCAGCCGTAGAAGTCCGGCGAGATGTCGCCTTGATAATAGACATCGCAGCGCGTGCCGTCGAAATCGGCCGGACCGCCGTTGGGCGGGGTGCGCACGATCTCGTGATAGGCGGCGACATACTTGATCTTGTCCGCGCCCGGAACGCATTGCTTGCCGACGGCGGAGTGTGCCCCGTCGGCGCCGATCACGGCACGGGCGCGGACCCGCTCGGACGCGTTGCCGCTGCGCCCGGCACCCGGTCGATAGCGGATGAGTGCCACGCCGTCGGTGTCGCGCTCGACCGCCTCGAAGGTGCCGGTGCGCCGCTCGGCCCCGGCTTGCGCGGCGCGTTCGCGCAGCCACTCGTCGAAATGCTCGCGATCCACCATGCCGACATAGCCGCCGTTGATGGGCATGTCCACACGCTGGTCGGACGGGGAGACCATGCGGGCGGAGTTGACCTGGTTCGCCAGCATGGATTCCGGGATCTCGAACTCACGCATCGCTTGCGGCGGAATGGCGCCGCCGCAGGGCTTGATGCGCCCGCCGCGATCGAGCAGGAGGACGCGGCGACCGCGTTTGGCCAGATCGGTTGCGGCAGTTGCACCGGCGGGCCCGCCGCCGACGATCACGACGTCGAATGTTTCAAGAGTTGTCATCGCATGCTGGCCCTGAGGTTGGGTAAAACGAAGTGTTCCGACGTCCGGAGCAACGGCGCCGGGCAGGCGCGATCAAGCCTTCTGTCGGGTCTGACTCAAGCGAGAAGCCCGCGCACGGCGAAGGCGCTGATCATCATCCCGGTGACATAGACGCTGACGCCGAGACCGCTGAACCAGGTCGCACGCTCGCGCGGACTTTGCAGGAAACGGATCATGAGCAGCAGTTGAATCAGCAAGACCACGCCGACGGCGATCCCGTGCGCCGGCTTGTCCCAGGCGAACAAGAGCGCAATCACGACCGCCTGAGGCACGGCCATCACGATGCTGGCGAGACGCGCGGCCCCGTCGACGCCGAGTTGAACCGGCAGCGAGCGCACGTTCATCTGTTTGTCGCCCTCGATCGCTTTGAAATCGTTGAGCGTCATGATGCCGTGCGCCCCGATGCTGTAAAGCACCGCGAGCGCGAGGATCCGCCAGTCCGGCATGGCGCCGCCGAGCATCACGGCGGCCCCGGTCACCCAGGCCAATCCCTCGTAAGAGAATCCGACGGCGAGGTTGCCCCACCAGCCGTTGCCCTTGAGTCGGAACGGCGGTGCGCTGTAGGCCCACGCCAGAGCCATGCCGATCAGCGATGCCCCGAAGACCCAGGGTCCGAGCATCCACGCGAGCAGCAGCGAGAGCGTGGTCCAGATGAGTGCGAGATACAGACCCCAGCGCCCCGGGATCCGCCCCGAGGGGATCGGGCGGTTGGGCTCGTTGATGGCGTCCACATGACGGTCGTACCAGTCGTTGACGACCTGACTCGTTCCGCACATCAGGGGGCCGGCCAGCAGCACGCCGGCGAGCAGGAGCCACCACTGCTGCACGACGGGTGCGCCCGAGGACACGACCCCGCAGGCGAAGGCCCACATCGGCGGGAACCAGGTGATGGGATGCGACACTTCCAAGATCGCAGGCATGGACGGATAGGCGGACGCTGCCGCGGGTAACGCGCTTCGATTCATGCCGCTCACTTGTCGGATGGTGCCGATGGCTCGGCTGCTTGGTCTGAAATGCCGTAGCGATCGATTTTGACGTATAGGCTTTGGCGGCTCAAGCCCAGCAGCTCGGCCGCCGAGGCGCGATTGTCTCCGGTCAGCTTCAGTGCCGCCTCGATGCAGAGCCGCTCGATGGTGTCGGTCGATTCACGGACCAGCTCCTTGAGCGGGACCCGCCCGACGCGGTCGGTGAGCTGATCGAGCCAGCGCGGTTGCTCCGGACTCGTCGGTTGCTCGGCATTGAGCCGACGACCGACATCTCGGATGAAGAACCCGAAATAGGGGCGCTCCCCGTTGCGCACCGCTGCGGCCGAGATCTCGATATCGGTCGTGGATCCATACTCGCCGCGCAAGGTGGTCGCGAAGAGCCGGACCGTGTCGTGCTGGCGCAGGTTGGCCATCAGCACATTGAGGTCGACGCCCGGACGCCCGAGCCAACGGTCGAGCGACTCGCCTCGCGCCTGTTGCTCCGCGGCGATCTCGGTCAAGGCCAGGAAGGTGTTGTTGGCACTCAACACCCGTCCGTCCGCATCCGTGATGACGACACAGTCCGGTGCGTTCTCGAGGACGCGCAGATAGCGAGCCCGGTTCTCCGGCAGGGTAAATGTGGCGCTCTCGGCGATGATCGGCGACAGACGAACGAGCAGAAACGAGAGGTTTTCCTGGCGCAGCAGCGAGGCCGAGACCAAGAACTCCTGCATACCGTCGGCGAGCTTGGCCCGCACGTCGTCCGCCCGCCCGGCGGCACGGACACCGGCCAGCAGGCCGTTGATCGACTGTGTGCCTTCGGTGTCGAATCCTTCAGGGAAAGGGCGACCGATGACCCGCGTCGGCGATTCGCCGAGGAGCTGTCCGGCGGCCGGATTCGCCTCGACGACTCGCTGGGTCGGCGCATCGATGATGAGGATGGCCTCCGAGACCATACGAAACAGCAAGCGATAACGGGTCTCGACCTGGCGGAAGCGCCAATAGTCGCGCTCGAGGGCTTGCTGGGCGTCGACGAGCTGTTGTTGCAGGGCGGCCATTCCCTGGAGGTTGCGCCCCAGCGCCACGACGCTCGTCCCGAGGCGTAAGGCCCGGTATTGGATCGGGATATCGGTCCCGCGCACGGAGGGATGGTTGACTTGTCGCCAACGGGTGACGCGTGAGTCGGATGCCTCGCTGAGCAGTGCCTCCAGATTCGCGCGGCTCTCCGGCAGCACGGTGGTCAGCCAGGGCTGTCCGATCCAGTCCCTGCTGAGCTCGCTCGAGAGATCCTCGCTGCCGAACGAGATGTCGCAGACGATGCCCGCCTGGTCGACCACGACGGCGATGTCGGATACGCCTTCAACCAGCGCCGCCGCCGTTTCGGCATCGAGGCTGCCGAACGATTCCTTTAGGGCTCTGAACGGACTCACGACGACCAGACTCTCCAATGCCTCTGGGCGCGCCCGGCCCACCCGTCCTCGGGGTCGGCAGCGACTGGCTCGCCGGAACGATCCTGGCGGGTCGGCATGCCTTGCAGCACCCTGCACCATCGCGCACCGAAGTCCCGATCGGATCGCTCGACGTGACCTTCGGCTGGTGCCGGCTCCCTTGTCGTGTCGATGATCACAGAAAAGACCGCTTGCGCTGCTCGGGCCGAAAATCGCCGACGTTACCACGCCGAGGCGCGAGGTGCGGGCTGCTCTGCCGATCCGATTAGGATCGCCCGAGCCCGCCGTTGTGCGGAGTCCGAGTCGGGGGATGGTCGTTGCAGGCGGTACGTATGGGCTGCGGGGCGCAGCTGCAGTCGACCGCAATACGGAAACGCCGGTCCACCAAAGGTCGGGCTCGCTACCCTATTGTGGTGCCTGGCGCCGGGTTGTCAAGTCAGGTTTACGTAAAGTTTGGTTGACGCATCCCTGAAAGCGGACTAGATTCGTCGTATGTAGAACGTGATGGCGGATCATACCCTAGTTCGTCCACCGATGAATCATCCTCGAATGCAACCGCAGCAAAGCAAACCTCTCTACACCCCGGAGGAGCGACTCCGCCGCGACGAATCCCCGTGGACGCTGGTCCAGGGCATTCTGGCGCCCGTGCAGTTTCTGGTCTTCCTGGTGAGCCTTTACCTGGTGCTGCGTTATTTGGCAACCGGCGAGGGCGCGCTGATCGCCACCGTCTCGATCGTTGTCAAGACCCTGGTGTTGTACGCCATCATGATCACGGGCGCGATCTGGGAGCGTGTGGTCTTCGGGCGCTACCTCTTTGCGCCGGCCTTCTTTTGGGAAGACGTGTTCAGCATGCTGGTGCTGGCCCTGCACACGGCCTATCTGATCGCGCTCGCCACCGCTGCGCTCGAGACGCAAGGACTCATGTGGCTGGCGCTGGCGGCTTATGCGGCTTATGTCATCAATGCCGGGCAGTTCTTGATCAAGTTGCGTGCCGCCCGACTCGATCAGGCAAAGGCTCGCGAGAGCCTCGCGGAGGCGGCCGAATGAGTGGGCAGCCGACGCTCGATCGGGGATCCGTCGCCGGCGACAGGCTCCCGGTCGTCACGCGCGAGCGCGGCCAGCGGCAGGTCTTCTGCGGCCTGGCCGGGATCGTTTGGCTGCATCGCAAGATTCAGGATGCCTTCTTTCTCGTCATCGGCTCACGCACCTGTGCGCATCTGCTCCAGTCGGCCGCCGGGGTCATGATCTTCGCCGAGCCCCGGTTTGCGACGGCGATCCTGCACGAGCGCGATCTTGCCGGTCTGGCCGATTGCAACGCCGAGCTGGATCGCGTGGTCGCCGAGGTCTTGGAGCGGCGCCCCGACATCGGCACGCTGTTCTTGGTCGGCTCCTGCCCGTCGGAGGTCATCAAGCTCGACCTGGCGAAGGCCGCCGAGCGTCTTTCCGGTGTCTATCGCGGACGGGTGCGGATCCTCGACTATTCGGCGAGCGGCCTGGAGACGACGTTTACGCAAGGCGAGGACGCCTGTCTGAAGGCGCTGGTGCCCGAGTTGCCGCAGTTGCCGGTCGGCGAGCGTTCGCTCTTGGTGGTCGGAACCCTTCCCGACGTGGTCGAAGATCAGTTCGCCCGGCTGTTTGCCGAGCTGGGGATCGGTCCAGTGCATTTTCTGCCGCCGCGTCGGACCACCGAGTTTCCTCCCCTGGGCAGCGGGACCCGGGTCCTGCTGGCCCAGCCCTTTTTAGGGGAGACGGCGCGCGCCTGTCAGGCGCGGGGGGCCAGTCTGCTGACCGCGCCCTATCCCTTCGGCGTCGAAGGCACGCTCGGCTGGCTGCGTGCGGCGACCGAGGCGTGGGGCGTGACGGGCGAGGTACTCGACGCCGTAACGGCGCCGGCGATCGCACGGGCCCGGCGCGGATTGGCGCATCATCGTGAGTCACTCGAAGGCAAGCGCATCAGCTTCCTTCCGGATTCTCAGCTCGAGATCCCGCTTGCGCGCTTCCTGCAGCGCGAATGCGGCATGGAGCTGGTCGAGGTCGGTACGCCCTTCCTCGATCGTCAGCTGATGGCCGAGGAGATGCGCCTCCTGCCGGAAGGCGTGCGCCTCACCGAGGGTCAGGATCTCGAACGTCAGCTCGATCGTCTGCGCGAGGATCGCCCCGACCTGACGGTCTGCGGTCTGGGTCTGGCCAATCCGCTGGAGTCCGAGGGCCTGCGGACCAAGTGGTCCATCGAGCTGGTGTTCACGCCGGTCCATGGATTCGATCAGGCCGCCGATCTGGCCGAGCTCTTCGCGCGGCCGCTGCGGCGTGCCGCCCTGTTGCGGGTCTGACGCGATGCAGCTCACACTCTGGTCATACGAAGGACCCCCACACATCGGCGCCATGCGCGTCGTTGCCTCCATGGAAGGTGTGCATCTGGTCCTGCACGCGCCGCAGGGCGACACCTACGCGGATCTGCTCTTCACCATGATCGAGCGGCGCGGCTCACGTCCGCCCGTGTCCTACACGACCTTTCAGGCGCGCGAGCTGGGCAGCGACACCGCGGAGCTGGTCAAGACCAGCGTCGCCGATGCCTTCGAGCGTTTCAAGCCGCGCGTGCTCCTGGTGGGCGAGGCTTGCACGGCCGAGCTGATTCAGGATCAACCCGGTGCCCTGGCCCGCGGCATGGGGCTTCCGGTCCCGGTCCTGTCGCTCGAACTGCCGGCCTACGCCCGCAAGGAATGCTGGGGCGCCAACGAGACCTTCTATCAACTGGTCCGTGGTCTGCTCAAGCCCCGCGTCCCGGAGGCTGGGCGCCATCCCGAGCCCAGACCGGCCGATCGGCGCCCGCGTGCGAATCTGCTCGGCCCGACGGCGCTGGGTTTCCGCTGCCGCGACGATGTGGAAGAGGTCACGCGGCTGCTCGCCTCGGTCGGCGTGGATGTCCATGTGGTCGCGCCGTTGGGTGCTACCCCCGAGGATCTGCTCCGGATCCCGGAGGCGGATTTCAACGTCTGTCTCTATCCCGAGACGGCCGATCAGACCTGTCTGTGGCTGGAGCGCATGTTCGGTCAGCCGACGGTGAAGACGGTGCCGATCGGCATCGGCGCGACGCGTGATTTTCTCGACGAGGTCGGGCGCATCGCCGGGATCGACGTGACTGATGCCAAGTCGCCGATTTCGTCTAGAATGCCCTGGTACTCGCGGTCGGTGGATTCGACCTACCTCACCGGCAAGCGTGTCTTCATCTTCGCCGACGCAACCCATGCGGTCGCCGCGGCACGGATGTGTGCCGAAGAGTTGGGCTTTACGGTCGTCGGCATCGGGACCTACGCCCGTGAGTTTGCGCGCGAAGTGCGCGAGTGCGCGAAACGCTACGGCGTCGAGCCGCTGATCACGGACGATTATCTCGAGGTCGAGAAACGGGCGGCGGAGCTTCAGCCCGAGCTGATGTTGGGCACCCAGATGGAGCGCCATATCGCCAAGCGGTTGGGCGTGCCGTGCGCGGTCATCTCGGCGCCCGTGCATGTCCAGGATTTCCCGGCGCGGTATGCGCCGCAGATGGGTTTCGAAGGTGCGAACGTGATCTTCGACACCTGGGTCCATCCCTTGATGATGGGGCTCGAAGAGCATCTCATCACCATGTTTCGGGAGGACTTCGAGTTTCACGATGCGGCGACACCGTCGCATCTCGGCTCGCGTGTCGGCACGAGTCGGCCCGCCGGGTCCGAGTCGCAAGCAGCGGCCGAGCCGGCGGATAGGCCGGTTTCCGACGATGCTTCCACCATCACTTGGGCACCGGAAGCCGAGCAGGAGCTGAAAAAGATCCCGTTCTTCGTGCGCGGCAAGGCGCGTCGGAATACCGAGCGCTTCGCGGAGGAACAGGGCATCCAGACCATCACTGTGGAGACGCTCTACGATGCCAAAGCGCACTTCGGCCGCTGACAAGCGCGCCACGACCACGGACATTACCCCGGTCCGTGTGGTCATTGTGAATCTCGACGGGCACCTCGCCGGCACGACCGAGCGGGCGCGTCCGTCATTGCAGCGCGAGCTGCCCGGCCTGCAGCTGACGCTGCACGCCGCGACCGAATGGGCCGATTCCCCGGAGCTGCTCGAGCGCTGTCGCGAGGACGTCGCGCGCGGCGACATCATCATGATCACCATGCTGGTCATGGAAGAGCACTTCAAACCCATCCTGCCCGCGCTGGCGGCCCGTCGTGACGACTGCGACGCCATGATCGTCTGCATGTCGGCCGGCGAGCTGATGAAGATGACGCGGCTCGGCGGCTTCAAGATGGACGGTTCCCCGGGCGGCCCCATGGCGCTGCTCAAGCGTCTGCGCGGCGGCAAAGAGAAGAAGCAGAGTGCGGGCGCCCAGCAGATGTCGATGCTGCGACGTATCCCCAAGCTGCTGCGCTTCATCCCGGGCACCGCCCAGGACGTGCGCGCCTATTTCCTGACCCTCCAGTATTGGCTGGCCGGCTCGGACGAGAACCTGGGCAACATGATCCGGTTCCTGGTCGACCGCTATGCCGACGGCCCGAGGCGCCATCTGCGCGGGACCATCAAGGCCGCGCCGCCCGTCGAGTATCCGGACGTCGGGCTCTATCACCCCAAGATGAAGGGCCGGATCTCCGATCAGCTTGCGAGCCTGCCGCCCGTCAACGGCCGCCCCGTCGGTCGCGTCGGTCTCCTGCTCATGCGCTCCTACGTGCTGGCCGGCAACGCCGCCCACTACAACGGCGTGATCGAGGCGCTCGAGGCTCGCGGCCTGCAGGTCGTTCCGGCCTTCGCGAGCGGTCTGGACGCGCGCCCGGCGATCGAGCGGTTCTTCTTGAAGGACGGCAAGGCGACGGTCGACGCCGTCGTCTCGCTCACCGGCTTCTCCTTGGTGGGCGGCCCGGCCTACAACGACTCCAAGGCCGCCGACGAGATCCTGACCAAGCTGGACGTGCCCTATCTCTCCACCCTGGCGGTGGAGTTCCAGCACGTCGACCAATGGGAGGCGTCGAGCCAGGGTCTGCTCGCGGTCGAGGCGACCATGATGGTCGCTATCCCCGAGCTCGACGGCGCGACCGGCTCCATGGTCTATGGCGGTCGCAGCGGCGGCGGCTCGGGCGACGGCGCACGCGACATGCAATCGCACAACGAGCGGGCGCAACGTCTGGCCTCGCGCGTCGAGCGTCTGGTGCGTCTGCGTCGAGCCAAGCGCGCCGAGCGCAAGGTCGCCATCATCCTGTTTAATTTTCCGCCGAACGCCGGCAACACCGGCACGGCCGCCTATCTGTCCGTCTTCGCCTCGCTCTATCACACGCTCAAGACGATGCACGCGGAAGGCTACAAGGTCGATGTGCCCAAGGATGTCGATGCGCTGCGCGAGCAGATCGTCAACGGCAACTCCGGGCGTTTCGGCTCCCACGCCAACGTCCATGTCCGCATCCCGGTCGACGATCATGTCCGGCGCGAGCCCTGGCTGGCCGAGATCGAGGCCCAGTGGGGTTCGGCACCCGGCAAGCAGCAGACCGACGGCGGCTCGCTGTTCGTGCTCGGCGCCCAGTTCGGCAATGTCTTCGTCGGCATCCAGCCCGCCTTCGGCTACGAGGGCGACCCCATGCGGTTGCTCTTCGAGAAGGGCTTCACCCCGACCCATGCCTTCTCGGCCTTCTATCGCTGGATCCGCGACGACTTCGGCGCCCATGCGGTGCTGCATTTCGGAACGCACGGCGCACTCGAGTTCATGCCCGGCAAGCAGGCCGGTCTCTCGGGTGCCTGCTGGCCGGATCGTCTCATCACCGATCTGCCGAACGTCTATCTTTACGCCTCGAACAACCCGTCCGAGGGCACCATCGCCAAACGGCGTGCCGCGGCGACCCTGATCAGCTACATCACGCCCCCGATCGCCCACGCCGGACTCTACAAGGGTCTGATCGATCTGAAGGGCTCGATGGAGCGCATGCGTGGTTTGCCCCCCGAGGAGCGGGAGGAGCGCGCCGAGCTGGCCGTGCTGATTCAGGCCCAGGCCGCCGAGCTGGATCTGGCGGAGCTCGAGCCGACCTGGACGGATGATGCGGAAAGCCGCATCGCCAAGCTCCACGACAAGGTGCTGGAGCTCGAATACACCTTGATCCCGCACGGACTGCATGTCGTCGGCCAAGCGCCGAGCGAAGAGGAGCGTCTCGACCTGCTGCTCGCCGTCGCCGAGGCGTCCAAGGACATGCACCCGACGCGCGCGGCTGTCGAGGCGTTGGTCGCCGGCAAGACGCCTGAAAAGGCGCTCAAGGCCGGCGGGATGGCCGCGTCCCACGAAAATGTCGAGCTGTTCCGCGAGCTGGCCGAGACCGACCGACTTCTGATCCAGGACACCGAGACCCCGGCGATCCTGCACGCACTCGACGGCGGCTTCATTCGCCCCGCACCCGGCGGCGACCTGCTGCGCACACCGGCGATCCTGCCGACCGGGCGCAACCTGCACGGCTTCGATCCCTTCCGTCTGCCGAGCACCTACGCGGTCAAGGACGGTGCGCGCCAGGCCCAGCGTCTGCTCGAGCGTCACATGTCGGAGGAGGGCAACGGCTTCCCCGAGACCATCGCGCTCGTGCTCTGGGGAACCGACAACCTCAAGACCGAGGGCGGACCCATCGGGCAGGCCCTGTCGCTGCTCGGCGCGCTCCCGCGTTTCGACAACTATGGCCGTCTGGCCGGTGCGACCCTGATCCCGCTCGAAGAGCTGGGCCGTCCGCGTGTCGACGTGGTCATGACCCTCTCGGGGATCTTCCGCGATCTGCTGCCGCTGCAGACCCGCCTGCTGGCCGAGGCCGCCTTCCTTGCGGCTCAAGCCGACGAGCCGCTCGAGCAGAACTTCGTGCGCAAGCATGCACTGGCCTATCAAGAGGCACAGGGCTGCGATCTGGAGACCGCCTCGCTGCGTGTCTTCAGCAACGCCGACGGGGCCTACGGCGCCAACGTCAACTACTTGGTCGACAGCAGCAACTGGGATGGCGAGGACGAGCTGGCCGAGACCTATACGCGTCGCAAGTGCTTCGCCTACGGGCGTTCCGGTCAGCCGGTGCGTCAGGCCGAGCTGCTCAAGAGCGTGCTCTCCACCGTCCAGCTGGCTTACCAAAATCTCGACTCGGTCGAGCTGGGCGTGACCACCGTCGACCATTATTTCGACACCCTCGGCGGCATCACCCGTGCGGTGGGTCGCTTCAAGGGTGACGACGTGCCGGTCTATATCGGCGATCAGACCCGTGGCGACGGTGTCGTGCGTACCCTGGCCGAGCAGGTCGCGCTCGAGACGCGCACCCGCATGCTCAATCCCAAGTGGTACGAGGGCATGCTCAAGCACGGCTACGAGGGCGTGCGCCAGATCGAGGTGCATGTGACCAACACCATGGGGTGGTCGGCGACCACCGGACAGGTTGCGCCTTGGGTCTATCAGCAGCTCACCGAGACCTACGTGCTGGACGAGGAGATGCGCAACCGTCTCGCGCAGCTCAACCCGACGGCATCGGCCAAGGTCGCGAACCGGCTGATCGAGGCCCACGAGCGCAATTACTGGTCGCCCGATGCGGCCACGCTGGAGGCGCTGCGTCAGGCCGGCGAGGAGCTTGAAGATCGGCTCGAAGGGATTGTCGAGGAGGCCGCCGCGTGACGATCCAAGAGATCCCGGCCGGCATGCTCGGCGACTTTTCACGGCACCCGGACGGGGAGGGCAGCGTTCAGGTCCAGCTTGATCCGGATATCCGGATCGATACAGCCAAGGTCTTTGCCGTCTACGGCAAGGGCGGTATCGGCAAGAGCACGACCTCGTCGAACCTGTCGGTCGCCTTTTCCAAGCTCGGCAAGCGGGTGCTGCAGATCGGCTGCGACCCCAAGCACGACTCGACCTTTACGTTGACGAAGTGTTTGGTCCCGACGGTCATCGACATCCTCGAATCCGTGGATTTCCATGCCGAGGAGCTGCGCCCGAGCGACTACGTCTACGAAGGCTACAACGGCGTGATGTGCGTGGAGGCGGGCGGACCGCCGGCCGGCACCGGCTGCGGCGGCTATGTCGTCGGTCAGACCGTGAAGCTGCTCAAGCAGCATCACCTGCTCGAAGACACCGACGTCGTCGTCTTCGATGTCCTCGGCGACGTGGTCTGCGGCGGGTTCGCCGCGCCGCTGCAACATGCCGAGCGTGCCCTGATCGTCACGGCCAACGACTTCGATTCGATCTTCGCGATGAACCGCATCGCCGCCGCGATCCAGGCCAAGGCCAAGCACTACGGCGTGCGCATCGGCGGCGTCATCGCCAACCGCAGTGTCAACACCGACGAGATCGACCGTTTCAACGACGCGGTGGGTTTGAAGCGGCTTGCGCATCTGCCGGACCTCGACGTCATTCGGCGCAGTCGCCTGAAGAAGTCGACGCTGTTCGAGATGGACGATGCAGACGGACTCGAGCATGCCAAGTCCGAGTATCTTCGCCTGGCCCGGATGCTGTGGGACGGGGTCGAGCCACTGGACGCGCAGCCCATGCGCGACCGCGACATCTTTGATTTTCTGGGGTTCGATTGATGGCCAACGGCTCGTATCAAGAGCGCCGCGAAGAGATCGAAACCTACTTCGATCGCACCGCCGCCGACGCCTGGCGCAAGCTGACATCCGACGTGAAGGTCAGCCGCATCCGGGCGACCGTGCGCGCGGGCCGCGACGACATGCGGGCAACCCTGTTGAATTGGCTGCCCGCCGATTTGACGGGTAAGCGACTGCTCGACGCCGGTTGCGGAACGGGTGCCTTGGCCTTCGAGGCGGCGCGCCGCGGTGCGGAGGTCGTCGCCATCGACGTCGCACCGACCCTGATCCAGATCGCGCAGGAACGCACTCCGGAGGATCTCGGCCCCGGGTCGGTCCATTTCGAGGCCGGCGACATGCTGGACCCGGCGCATGGCCGATTCGATCATGTGGTCGCCATGGATTCCTTGATCCATTACGTGCCGGCGGATGTGGTAAGGGTGCTGGCGGGACTGGCCGGGCGGACCGAGGGCTCGATCCTCTTCACCTTCGCGCCCAAGACGCCCGCGCTGGCGGTCATGCACGCCGTCGGGCAGCTCTTTCCGCGCGGCAACCGATCGCCTGCGATCGTGCCGGTCGGACCGGATCGGCTGCGAGCACTCTTGGCCGCCGAGCCGGCCCTTGCGGACTGGCAGCCGCAGCGGACCCGGCGGATCGCCGTCGGTTTTTACACGTCGCAGGCACTGGAGTTGGTGCCGGCGTGAGCTGTCGAGTGCAGTGCTCCGAGTCTGCCGTGGGTGCGCCTCGGCACATGCCGCCGAGAGCGGTCGCGGCAAGGCGGTCGGGCGTGATTTCGGTCCGGCGTCGGCCGATTCTTTCATTGGCTAGGGAGTCGTCCATCACATTGAGATCCAGTGCGGGTTTTCCAACGTTGATCGACATAGATCCGCTTGTCGCTCGCCGAGCGAACCAGGTCATCTGCGGTCATCGCGCTTCGGCCTAGCCGGCGTCCTCGGCTAGTCTTTCGTCCTACGGAGGTCACATCATGTCAGCAGCCATTACCAGTTATATCGACGTCGCTCAGCTTGTGCTCTATGTGTTCTGGTTCTTCTTTGCCGGGCTGATCTTCCACCTGCACCGCGAGAACAAGCGGGAAGGCTATCCGCTCGAGTCCACGCGTGGCGGCAAGATCAAGATCGAAGGCTTCCCGTCCATGCCCGAGCCGAAGACCTTCATCCTTCCGCACAACGGCGGAACCGTCTCCGTGCCGCGCGTCGAGCCCGTCGCCAAGGTGAACGCGACGCCGGCCCAACCCTATCCAGGCTCGCCGCTCATTCCCAACGGCGACCCGATGCTGTCCGGGTTCGGTCCTTCAGCCTCGCCCGATCGCGAGAAGCACCCGGATTTGACCGTCGATGGCGCGCCCAAGATCGTCCCGCTGCGGGTCGCGAAGGATTTCTCGATCGCGGAGAAGGATCCGGATCCGCGCGGCATGACGGTCGTCGGGTTCGACGGCGAGGTCGGCGGTGTCGTGACCGATGTCTGGGTCGACCGCTCCGAGCCGCAGATTCGCTATCTCGAGATGAAGGTCGCCAAGGGCGGGAAGCAGGTTCTGTTGCCCATCAACTTCACGCGCTTCGACAAGAAGAACCGCAAGGTCAAGGTCCAGTCGATCGCCGGCAAGCACTTCGCGAACGTGCCGGGTCTGGCCAAGCCGGATCAGGTCACCCTCTACGAAGAGGACAAGGTCTGCGCCTACTATGCCGGTGGTCAACTCTACGCAACTGCGGATCGGTCTGAGCCTCTGCTGTGAGAGAGTATGAGTCCGAGCCCATTCGGGGCTTGCCCGAGCATCTTCCTCCCGACGAGGAGATGCTCTGGCAGGGCGCGCCGCGTTGGACTGCTCTGGCGCGGCGCGCCTTTCATGTTCGGAAGGTCGCCGTCTATTTCGCCATCATTATGATCTGGCGAATCTTCGCGGATCTCTCCGCGGGGGGGGCCACGGCCGAGGTCGTGGTCGGTGCGCTCTGGATCCTGGCCCTCGGCGTCGTCTCGATCGGCGGCCTTTTGCTGCTGGCTTGGGCGATGGCGAGGTCCACGGTCTACACCATTACAACGCGTCGCGTGGTGATGCGTTTCGGTGTGGCACTGCCGATGATCGTGAACTTTCCGTTTGCCCAGATCCACTCCGCGCAGATGAAGCGCCATCGCGACGATACCGGAGACATCCCCATTATCCTGGTGGCGTCCACGCGCACGTCCTACACGGTCTTGTGGCCGCATGTTCGCCCCTGGCATTTCACCAAACCGCAGCCGATGCTCCGGGCCATTCCGGATGTGGCTCGGGTTGCCGAGATCCTCTCGGATGCCCTCAACCGCTATCTGGCCCAAACCGAAAAGGATGCTGCGCACGCCGAAGCGGGCACGGACGATCGCGCCGGATCCGATCCTGCTCCGGCATCCTGAAGAAGAGGTTGAATCTTGACTGAATTGCATGATCGTCCGTTCCCGCGGGGCATGCTCATCGCGGTTGCCTTGCTGATCGGTTTCACGATCCTGGCGGTCGCGGTCGCTAGGCTCACCGGCTTCGATCCAAGCCAGGCTCCCGTCTCGCCCGAGGTTGCGGTTCGCGATCTGAGTTTCGTCGAGGTCGGCCAGGGCGACCTGGCGGTCTACGATGCCGAGTCCGGGGTGCTGTTGGAAACGCTCCCGCCGACTGAGGACGGGTTCATTCGAGGGGTGCTTCGGACGATTGAGCGTGAGCGTCGGATGCACGGCGTCGCTCAGGATGGGCCCTATCGGCTGAGCCTCCGCGAGAACGGGCGCTTTACGTTGGAGGATCAAACGACCGACTTCTTCATCGACCTCAGGGCATTCGGCCCGACGAACGAAGCCGCTGTCGGTCGATTTCTATCGGCACAGCCATCTCCTCAGTGAGGTTGCGGCCGGGTATCCGGGCGAGCGTTGCCCTCTGCCCGGCCGCCGTCGCGACGACGCGAAGAATGCTCGTGCGACGTCTCGCCTGTTATTATTCGGCTCTCCGACCTCGATATTCCGCGTCCGCGGGATCGGCTCCAACCGAGCGACACGTCGGTCGATCCTCGACCCGGCGTTGGCGAGGTCCTTCGCTGCAGTGCAGGTGTGATCTCGGAAGGAGAGGTCTTCCGATCGCCATCGGCCAGAGAATAGGGCGCATTTCATGCTCGAATATGGTTACCCCGTTCTTTTCGCGCTGGGGCTCTGGTGGTTCAGCACGGGTGTGGTGCTCTATCTGGACAATCTGCCGGGTCGCACCTTCGGTTGGACGATGCTCGGCGGCTCCGTGGTGTTGGCGTTTGCCGTCTTTGCGCTCGTCGTCAGCAGTACCTCCACCTCTCTGAGCGCGGCCTACATCGCCTTTACCTCCGGCGTGCTGGTCTGGGGTGTCTTGGAGATGAGCTATTTCACCGGTCTTTTGACCGGGCCGCGCAAGACGCCGTGCCCGCCCGGTTGTGCGGCCTGGAAGCGATTCGGTCTCGCTATTCTGACCAGCCTCTATCATGAGCTCGCGGTCCTCTTGGCGGTGGCCTTCCTAGTCTTGATCTCATGGGGCGAGCCCAATCAGGTCGGGACCTGGACCTTCGTTGTGCTCTGGCTGATGCGCTGGAGCGCAAAGCTCAATCTCTTCTTGGGTGTTCCCAATTTGAACGACTGGTTGCCCGAGCATCTGGCCTATCTGAAGTCCTACATGCCCAAGCGGAGCATGAACCTCTTGTTTCCGATCTCGGTGACCCTTGCCACCCTGATCGTGGTTCTAATGGTGTCCAGTGCGCTGAGTCCGGGTGCGAGCGCGTTCGAGGTCGTGAGCCTGATTCTGGTGGCGACCCTTTTGGCGATGGGGATCCTCGAGCACTGGTTCCTCGTGCTTCCCTTGCCGGACGAGAGGCTCTGGGCCTGGGCGCTGCCCCCGCGGGACGCCGACGCAGAGCCGGGCGGGGAGCGCGGTCAGGGCGGGTCGCCTTCCGATGGATCGACCCGAAGAATGGCGGCCTCCCGTGAGACGTCGGGGCAGCAGGCGACCTCGCCTTCACCCGGTCGTTCCGTCGGGGGTGGTCGAAGCGGGGCTCCGATCACGGAGATTCCGTGAGCGCTTTGATCCGAGCCCGAGACTCGGCTAGGCTTACTCGCATGTCGGCCACGGCGACCGTCGGAGAGACGTGTCGTAGCGCCCGGCGCGGTTGACGCGAATCATATCGAGATGCTCGGGAATCAGCTAAGGTATGAAGCAATGCGCGCCCGGACGGCGCGATACGAAACGACCCGATTCGGAACTGTTCGAGCTCTAGGCCAACGCATCGCGGAGGCACTGCGTCCCGGTGCCCTCGCGTCTCGGTGTGATTGCCGGTGTCGCTGGCTCGACGAGCTCGGCTCCGCCCGAGATCGGACTGATGCGGTCAGGCTTGAATGGCCGTTTGCCGTTCGACCCGTTCCTGAGGAATTCTCATGCGTATATTGATGATCCAGCCGAACTATCACTGTGGTGGTGCGGAAATCGCGGGAAACTGGCCACCCGGTTGGGTTGCCTATATCGGCGGTGCGCTCAAGCACGCGGGCATGACGAACATCCGGTTCATCGATGCCATGACCTATGATATTCCGGACGACAAGCTGCGCGAGATCATCCGGGTCAACCAGCCCGACGTCGTTCTGGCGACCGCCATCACCCCGCAGATCTACAAGGCGCAAACCACGCTCCAGATCGCCAAGGAGGTGCTGCCGAATGTGATCACCGTCTTGGGCGGTATCCATCCGACCTTTATGTACACCCAGGTGTTCAGCGAGGCGCCCTGGATCGACTACATCGTGCGCGGCGAGGGCGAGGAGATCGCGGTCGCACTCCTGCAGTCCATCGAGGCGGGTACCCATCGACAAGACCGCAAGCGCATCTGGGGTATCGCCTACATCGACGACGACGGCCAGGTCGTCGCGACCCCGGCGCGTCCGGTCATCGAGGATCTGGATACCCTGACGCCGGATTGGTCCCTGCTCGACTGGGACAAGTACATCTACACGCCGCTCAACTGCCGGGTTGCCGTGCCGAACTTTGCGCGCGGCTGTCCTTTTACGTGTCGATTCTGCTCGCAGTGGAAGTTCTGGCGCAAGTATCGCCATCGCGACCCCAAGAAGTTCGTCGACGAGGTCGAGACCTTGGTGCGCGATTACAATGTCGGCTTCATGATCCTCGCCGACGAGGAGCCGACGATCTTCCAGAAGAAGTTCGTCGCACTCTGCGAGGAGTTGATCAAGCGCGATCTCCCGCTCCACTGGGGCATCAACACCCGCGTGACCGACATCATGCGCGACCGCGACCTGCTGCCCTTATACCGCAAGGCGGGTCTGGTCCATGTTTCGCTCGGCACCGAGGCGGTCTCGCAGTTGAACCTCGACACCTTCCGCAAGCAGACCACGGTCGAGCAGAACAAGCTGGCGGTCAAGCTCCTGCAGCAGGCCGGAATCGTCGCCGAGGTCCAGTTCATCATGGGTCTCGAGAACGAGACGCCCGAGACCATCGAGGAGACTTATAAGCTCGCCCAGGATTGGAAGCCCGATATGGCGAACTGGAATATGTATACGCCGTGGCCGTTCGCGGAGCTGTTCGAGGAGTTGGGCGACCGGGTGGAGGTTCGCGATTACTCGAAGTACAATTTCGTGACGCCGATCATGAAGCCGGAGGCGATGACGCGCGAGCAAGTGCTCAAAGGTGTTCTGAAGAATTATGCGCGCTTCTATATGCGCAAGAGCTTCTTGGAGTATCCTTGGATCAAGGACAAGTTCCGCAGACGTTACATGCTCGGCTGCCTCAAGGCATTCGCCAAGACGACCGCGTCGAAGAAGTTCTACGACCTCGAGCGGCTCAAGATGAAGGGCATGTCGACCGAGGTGGATCTGGGCTTCGATGCGTCCAAGGTCCTCACCGCAGACGAGATCGCGCAGTTGAAGCGGGATCGTCCCGAGCTGTCCGCGGACATGAATTTCAAAGGAACGCCCGTCAAGGTCGTGGCATGTGGCGCCCCGGACGATCTGCAGGTCTCGGAATCGGATCTGCCGGTCAGGGCTGCCGTCTCCAAGCCCAAGATGACAGCAGTCCAACCTGACTAAATGGATTCAAGACATGGCGCCTCCACTCCCTCCAAGCCTACCGCTCGAGCTGCTCGAGCGGTTCGGACATTTGCCGCCGGGATGTGCCTTGGCGGCATCGCAGATGGGCGGTGACGCGACCTTCTCGGATTCGAACTACAAAGAAGCGCTCATGGGGCTGCGCGACAGACCCGATGAGCATGTCTCCGTGTATGTGCACGTCCCCTTCTGTCACGTGCGTTGTCTCTACTGTGCGTGCAATACCACCATCACGCACAGCGAGGAGAAGGTCGACCAGTACCTCGACGCACTCGACCGCGAGATGACGTTGGTCACCGACATCATCGGGCGCGGTCGGGTGACGGATCAGCTTCACGTCGGGGGCGGTACGCCGAACCATCTCAACGAGCCCCAGCTTGCACGGCTGATCGAGATCGTCGAGCGCCATTTCCGGATCGCCGAGCAAGCCTGCACCTCGATCGAGTGCAATCCGCGCCGCACCTCTGCCGGGCAGCTCGACCTCCTCTACGGGCTTGGGTTCAAGCGCATCAGCTTCGGTGTGCAGGACCTGAACGCCGACGTGCAGCGTGCGATCGGCCGCGTCCAGTCACTCGATATGGTTCGCGATGTCTTTCTGACGGCGCGCGACACCGGTTTCGAGAGCATCAATCTCGATCTGATCTACGGCCTGCCCTTCCAGACCCCCGAGGGTTTTCAAGCGACACTCGACCGGATCGTCGAGCTCGGACCGGACCGGGTCGCTTGTTTCAGCTACGCGCACGATCCCGTGAGCAGACCCCATCAGCACGCCATCAGCGCGGAGCACCTTCCGTCCGTGGCCGAAAAGCTGGCACTCTTCCATCAAGCCGTGGAGTCCTTCTCGGCAGCGGGCTATCGCTGGGTCGGTTTGGATGTTTTCGCGCGAGAGGCCGACGAGCTGACCAGTGCCCAAGACGAGCGTCGACTCTATCGCAATGCGATCGGTTACACCCCGATGCCGGCCAAACAGGTTCTTGCCTTCGGTCCAAGCGGGATCGGGGAGGTCGGCGGCGCGCTTGTTCAGAACGCGCCGGACCTCAAGACCTGGCAACTTCGTCTGGCCTCCGGACTGCTTCCGGTGTCCTGGGGGCGTCGCCTGAGCGATCAGGATCGACGGCGGCGCGAGGCCATCCTCTTCCTCATGTGCAACCTGGAGCTCCCCGCGGCATCCGCGCAGGGATTGGAGCGGGAGTACGAGAGCCTGTGCCGCGACGGCGGGCGCGGCCTGCTCGAGGTGACGGACGACGGGATCAGGGTCACCGAGGAGGGTCGTTATCTGCTGCACGGCCTCTGCGTCGAGCAGGATGCTTCCGTCGACTGGGGAAGCATCCAGTGGCGCGCGACGGCCGGGCCTTGAAGGCGCCCGCCGATTTCGGCGCGACCGCGAGGGTCGGGCCCAATGCCGTCATCCGCGTCGCCGAGGCGCTGGCTCAGGCGCGCGGGGCGGACGCCGTCGCGCAGGTGTTCAAGGCCGCAGGCCTCGAGCGCTACCTGACGACGCCCCCGAGCGAGATGCTCGACGAGCGCGAGGTCACCCGTCTCCAGGCAGCGCTGCGGGAGGAATTGGGTCTCGCAGCCGCACGTCCGGTGTCGCACGATGCGGGATTGCGCACGGGAGACTACCTGCTCGCCAACCGCATCCCGCGGCCGGTCCAGCGCCTCCTTGGGATCCTGCCGGCTCGCCTCGCGAGCCGCGTTCTGATCACGGCCATTCGTCGCAACGCCTGGACCTTTGTCGGCAGCGGCGTCTTCGACGGCAAACCCGGTCGCCCGACCAGGCTGTCGGTAACGGACGGCCCGATCTGCCGGGGTGCTTCGGCCAACGAGCCTCTCTGTGACTTCTATTCAGGGAGCTTCGAGCGGTTGTTCTCCCGGCTCGTGCATCCGGATGCGCGCGTCACCGAGATCGCCTGCCAGGCCAACGGCGCCGAGTCCTGTGTCTTCGAGGTCCGCTGGTAGCGCGTCTTTCGTGAGTGCTCGTCCAGATCCGATGGACAGTCTCGATCTCCGGCTCCCCTCCCAACCAGATTCGGCCTATTGCGCCGTTCTCGTCGGCGGCGAGCGATGGGACGGTTCGATGCTCGACGCGCGCGTACGGCAACGGGCCTCGTTTCTCCAGGCTCGGGGTCTCGAGCCCGGCCACGTCGTCCTCTGTCCCGACGCCCCCGTCCTTGATGTGCTCTTGATGAGCAGCGCCGCAGCGCGGCTCGGTGTTGCCGTGTTTCCCTTTCGTGCCGGCCTCGGACGCGCGGAATGGGATGCACTGGCTGTCGCAACGGGGACCGAGTGGCGATGGCAGCCCGAGTCCGGTGACCTTGTAAGCACCGGTGTCCTTTCCGCGGCGATGATCCCGCAAGAAACGCCGGTTGCTCGATTGATCAACACGAGCGGCAGCAGCGGCCAACCTAAGGTCGTCATGCTGAGCGCGAAAAATCTCCAGGTCTCGGCCGCCGCCGTCAATCGACAGCTCGGGTTCGGCGTCGACGATGTCTGGCTCTGTTGTCTTCGATTAAGCCATGTCGGCGGGTTGGCGATTCTGGATCGCACTGCGCTTGCGGGGGCGAGTCTTGTTCTGCACGAGCGCTTCGACGCGCAAACGCTGGCCGAGGATCTGCGCCGGCATGCCGTGACCCATATCTCCCTGGTGCCGCCGATGCTGGACCGTCTCTTGGGTGTCGGCGCGACCCCGCCCAAGAGCCTTCGCGTCCTCTTGGTGGGCGGTCAAGCACTAAGCCCGGTGCTCGCCGAGCGCGCGCTGGCCGCGGGATGGCCGCTCTATCTCACCTATGGAATGACCGAGACTGCATCCCAGATCGCGACCTCGGCCCGTGCACTGGAGCGCGTTGGCGTTGATGGCGGCATCGGCCCGCTCCTTCCCGGCGTCGAGATCGCCTCCAGCCCACCCGCGACCAGTCCGGCTCGGTTGAGAGTCCGCGGTCCGATGGTAATGATCGGCTACGCCAATCCGCAGCGGCTGCCGGGGCGGGGCCTCGATGACGGCTGGTTCGAGACCTCGGACCTCGGCGGCGTCGGCGACGACGGTGAGCTGCGGGTTGTCGGGCGAGCCGACGAGGCTCTGGTCATCGGCGGCACCAATGTCTCGATTTCCCGGGTCGAAGCCGTGCTGTGTCAGGCTCCGGGTGTTGCCGAGGTGGTGGTTGTCGCACTCGACGATCCGGTTTGGGGCCACCGCATGGTTGCGATCTACCGCGGCCAGCCGGACGAGCCGGCTCTCGGTCGCTGGTGCGAGCAAGCCTTGTCGGGCGCCGAGCGCCCTCGCGCATTTAGGCGAGTCGCCGAGCTCCCGCTCCTTGATTCCGGCAAATATGACCGGAGCCTGATCCGCGCCATGGCGCAAACCGCCTCGAAGGCTTGAATCCCGAAGACTGTTGTTATCTCCCGCCGCTCTCCGACATCCCAATCACAGAGTCGGCTGACCACAAGAATTATATGTAAATCGGCCTTGACACATGCAGCTGTCAGGTTAAACTAACACTCGTGGATCGCACCTCGCATCCGGGTTTCCCGGTTCGACAGTGAGCAGACAGCGCCTTCCACACGTCGGAGTGCCCCGTCCGGAATCGCCGGTCGGCACTCGCGCCAATCCCTCAACCGGAGGTTAATTCGATGGCCGAAATGAAGAACCTGTCGGGTCTCACCGACGAGCAAGCGAAGGAGTTCCACGAGCATTGGAAGCATGGTGTGCAGAGCTGGGTCATGATCGCGACCCTGGTCCACGTGATGACGTGGGTTTACCAGCCCTGGTTCTGAACTCTGAGCGACAAGGAGAATATTTATGCAAGTCCCGTATATGATGGCCGATCCCTCCATTGCCAAACCCGATCATCCTGAAGAAGACTGGAAGATCTGGACCGTGATCAACCCGGCCGTCTGGATGGTCCCGTTCTTCTTCATCCTGTTCATCCAGATGTGGATGATCCACACCTACGCGCTGAGCCTGCCGGGCTACGGTTTCAAGGACAGCGTGCGCGTCGCCGAGCCCGTTGCGATTGCCGCCCCGGCTCCGGCCGCTCCGGCCGCTCCAGCTGCCGAATAAGCGGCGTCATCGGCTGAGTCCTCAGCCGATTCCGCGCAGCCAGGAGGCTGTCCGACTTCGGTGCGCAACGCGCTCTCACGCGAATTTCAGTGGTTTCGAGCATGTCGAAGCCGCCGAAATCCGCGTAGTGCATCGCCATCGATCATTTCGTGACCGGTTTTCGGCGATGTCCAGACCGAGATCCGACAAGTCGGACAGACTCCTGGCGGCGGTCTTGCGGACCTGAGCCCAATTGGTCGCCGGCCTGAATGCCTAAGCGGTCGGGGGCGCGGCGAACCATCGCCGGTCAAGATCGATCATGCGCCTGCATCCCGCCACCGACCCTGTGACGCCTCCCGACCAGGTTGTCGCCAAACCGCCGACCTTATCGGCCTTTGCGTCGCTGCCCCCGCTGTTCCGGCGGGATCTCCTGACCTTGTTTGCGCGGGCCTCGCAGACGCCGTTCGTTCGTCTCGACTATCTCGGCTTTCGGCTGTTTCAGCTCAACGATCCGACACTGATTCGGGCGGTGCTGCTCGACAAGGAGCGGCGCTATCGCAAGGGCCGCCTGATGCGTCGGCTCGGCGCCGTGACTGGCGAGGGTTTGCTGATCAACGACGGCGAGCGCTGGAAGAGGCATCGCCGTCTCGCCAATCCGTCCATGTCCGGCCGTCGCCTCGAAGGATATGCGCCGGCGATGGCCGAATCGGCTCGACTCCTGGTCGAACGCTGGCGTGCCCTGCCGCCGGGACAGCCGGTGGATTTGATCGCGGAGATCTCCCGCACGACACTCATCGCCTTGCTGCGGACGCTCTTCGGCATCGACTACGACGCGCGCTACGCGGCTGTCAGCGAGGTCATTCACCGCCTGCTCGATGCACTCGTACAACGCGGAAGCAGCCTCCTCGCACCGCCGCTGAGCTGGCCGACACCTGCCAACCTGCGCTTTCGGCGCAAGATCACCGAGGCGGAAGCGATCCTGGCGCGCATCATCGACACCCGTCGCCGCCATCTAAACGACGACCAGGACCCGAGCGATCTGCTCGGCCAATGGCTTCGCCAGCGCGAGCAGGATCCTGAGCATTTCACCCCGGACGAGATGCGCGACGAGCTCATGACCATGCTCATCGCCGGCCATCATTCGCTCGCGATCGCGCTGAGCTGGGCCCTCTGGGAGGTCGCCGGCGACCCGGATCTGCAGCAGCATCTGCGCTCCGAGGTGGACCCGCTGGAGAAGGCGCCAACCGACGCCGACGCGGTGCAGGCCCTGCCATTGATACAGGGCGCCTTCCTGGAGGCGCTCCGTCTCTACCCGCAGCCGCCGATCCTGCTCCGCGATGCCGTCAGCGATCATGTCCTTGGCCGTTACCGCATCCGTGCCGGCGATCAACTCATCATCAACATCCTCGCCATCCACCACGACCCCCAGCTGTGGTCGGAGCCACATCGCTTCCGGGCGGATCGCTACCCAAACATCAATCCGGACCATCTGATGCAGGCGCATCATCTGGGCTTCGGGGGTGGACCGCGCAGTTGTATCGGGCGTCGCTTCGCCCTGATCGAAGGCACCCTGCTGCTGGCCCATCTCGTGCGCGGACTGCAGCTCGAGCGCGCTACCGCGGGTCCGATCGAGCCTCGCTTTGCCGGCATGATGGTGCCCTCGGCACCGCTGCTGCTGCATGTGACCCCGAGGTGAGCGAAGCAGCCAACGCCGATACTCCGAGCACCGGCGGCGCTGCGCCGGTCGCGCCGACGCTCGACGGCGTCAGCCGCACCCTACTGATCCCTCTGCTCGCCCGCGCCGAGGCCCAGTCGCTCTGGCCCGGGGTCGCATTCGACGATGCCGCAGCGCGCGACCTGGCGGCAAGGCTTGCCGTCGATCGCGCCGCGGTGGGATCGGACCCTTTCCCGATGCGGCTCTGCATCAGCCGCTCACTGGCGATCGAGGAAGCGCTCGGTACATTACTGAGCGAGCCGATCGAGCGCACCCTGGTGCTGCTCGCCTGCGGTCTCGATACCCTTCCTGTACGGCTTGATGCAACCCTCGCACCCGCACGGCGGGCGCGCGTGCGCCGCTGGGTCTGCGCCGACCTGCCGCCGGTCATGGCGCTACGCGACCAGCTCCTGCCGGCGTCGGAGCGGATTCGGCACGTCCGCGCGACGCTGCCCGATCAGCTCGATGAGGTCGCCGCCGCACTCGACGAGACGCGGCCGGTGTTTATCCTGGAAGGGGTTCTACCCTACCTCGATGCCGAGCAGGTTGCAGACTGTCTCGTCGCACTCGGCAGGCTGGCGCCCGCCGGGGCCGATCTCCTGGTCGATGGCTACCATCCGGCCTTGCTCGCCTTCTCGAGGCTCGGCAACACCTTTCGGCGGATGCGCACCCGCTTCCGCTTTGGCATCGCGGACCCGCGCGATTACGCCGGGATGGCCCCGCGCATCCACTTTCGCGCGCAGCGGAATCTGCTGCGTCCCCTGCCCTGGCATCACCGCAAGCGTGCCTTGCTGCCGTCGCTCGTCGCTGGCGGCAAGCCGCTGGCCACGCTGGCCCAGCTCGAGCTCACGCCGAGCGCCGGTGTCACCCCGTAACAGAGCGTCCGCCATGACCGATACCGCGCCTTCGGCCCCGCCACAGTATCCGCTCCTCGACTTGATCGATGCCCCAACCGATCTGCGTGCCCTCCCGAGCAGTGCCCTGAGGCCGCTGGCGAGCGAGCTGCGCGCCTTCTTGATCGACAGCGTCTCGCGCACCGGTGGCCATCTCGCCGCTGGACTCGGCGTGGTCGAGCTCACCATCGCCCTGCATCGCGTCTTTTCTCAGAGCGCTTTCCGAATCGCTACTTCGATGTCACCCTCGCGGTCGATCGCGCAGGGCTCCTCGTTGGCGCCGATGGCGCGACCCATGCCGGCAGCTTCGACCTCAGCTTCGCTCGCACCCAGCCCAATCTCGTCATCGCCGCCCCGGCCGACGAGAACGAATGCTGGCAGCTGCTCGAAACCGCCTATCAGCATCCGGGTCCGGCCCTGGTGCGCTACCCGCGCGGCACCGGCCCCGGCGTCGCCCTCAAGCGCGGAGCCGAGACGTTACCTATCGGTCGTGGCGAAATCAGGCGCATGGGACGCGATATCGCGCTGCTCGCCTTCGGTAGTCGCGTCCCCGCCGCCGAAGAAGCGGGGCGGGTACTGGAGGCTACCGTCGCCAACATGCGCTTCGTCAAGCCCTTGGATGAGACACTCATCCTCGAGCTCGCCGATCGCCATCGGCTGCTGGTCACGGTCGAGGAGAATGCGATCGCAGGCGGCGCCGGCTCTGCCGTTTCCGAGGTGCTCGCCGCGCATGGCCTGAATGTCTACTGCCTGCACCTCGGGCTGCCCGATCTCTGCTTAGAGCAAGCCGGGCATGAGGAACAGCTACGCGTCTGCGGCCTCGATGCCGCCGGTATCCTGTACAGCGTCAGGATGGAGATGGAGCACATCGACTTCTGCGCCAGGGATGATGCGCATGTCTGCCCCGCAGTTGGGGCAGGTCAGCGGCAGAGACTCGAACAGCCGACAACGGCGGAAAAGGCGGTTTGCGATGCGTCCTGATGCCAGGACGCGCTGTGACGGCGACCGAAGACGCGATGCGTCGCCATCCCGCCCCGGCGACGCGGACCAAGACCGCTCCGCTTAGCGTCGGGGCATCCGATAAGGCAGCAGGTGCTGGACCCAAGCCGAGCGGAAGCGATCCAGCGATAGGCTCTCATGAACCGCCTCGATCGGACGGCCCTGCAGGTGTGAAGCAATCACCGAGCGTGAATAAAAGGGCGTGTCCTCCAAGGTCTTGACGACCCGTGGCGGATGCTTGGCATCGGCTTGACTGGAGCGCGGCATGCGCCAGATCGGGGTGCGCGCGAGGCGATGATCCGTCGGCGGATCGAAGTGACTCAAGCCACCGTCGGCACCGAAGTGCAGCCCGAGCGACAGCCTTCCTCCCTCACGCCGATCGGCATGATAAAGGATCAGACTTTCATCGCCACCAAGACTGGCACGCGACCAATCCCAATACCGGAAGGCATCCTCCAGCGGCTCGTCGCCCCAGTTGCGGTCAAAGTAGGCATGACCAGTCCAATTCAGCGCCGGCCGCTCGAAGCTCACCTCGACCGTGGCGCTTGGTGCTATCGGCTGCCAGCGATGCCGACCGGCCTGATCGAGCGTAAAGACCTGCTCATTGATAAAGGCCGGCGCGAGCTTGACCTGCCCTCGCACACGCTGCGGGATCGGGGTGCCGATCTCGTCCAGCTCCACCGTCAGGCCACCATCGGCATCCCACTGCAGTGCGCTCGGTCCGATCTGCAGGCGCGAAGCGGTTTGCGCGAGCGCATGCTGACGCCGCTCGGTCATGGTCCAGCGCCGCTCTTTACCGTAGAGACAAACGTTCAACGAGCAATAATCGCGCGGCTCATTGCGACCACGACGTCTACCCTTGAAGTAGTAAGGCGAGAAGACGCTGCCGATGAAGGCGATCAGGGTCAGCCCATGGCGGCCGTCATCACTGAGCGCGTCCACATACCACCAGGCATACCCGCGCGGCGGAACCTGTACGCTCAGGTCAGGTCCCTGAGGATCGCCTCCGCCGCCAGGCGCCCCGAGATGGTCGCCATCGGCACCCCCGGGCCCGGATGCACGCTGCCCCCCGCCAGATACAGCCCCGCCAGACGCGAGCGAGCCGCCGAGCGGCTGAACGGCCCCCGCCATCCATGCGAGGTGCGGCCATAGAGCGCGCCCCCGGTGGCCGGAAACAGGCGCTCGAACTCCGTCGGCGTGGTGATCACCCGACGCTCCGGACTGATGTCGGCCCTGAGGCCACAGCGGCGCAACAGGTTGAATGTCTGCTCCTCGCATTGTTCGATCTCTTCACTGGTGAAAGGTTTGATATCGCCCCGCGCGGGTGCATTGACGAGGCACAACAGCCGTTCCGGCCCCTGGACCTCCGAGTCGTCATCGCGATCCTGTGCGCAGACATAGACCGTCGGCTCTCCGGGCAGCTCGCCACGCCCGAAGATGGCCTTGAACTCCTCGGCATAGTCGCGGCAGAAGAACACATTGTGCCGCACCAGCGGGAAGCCATGGGTCTTGGCATTGACACAGAAGGTTACCGCTGATAATGAGCGCGCGGAGCGTGGATGCGCCGAGACCGCGCGGCGCGCTGCGGCCCCAAAGGACCCAGCGGACAGAGCCGCGACATCGGCGTTGCAGAGCACGGCATCCGCCTGAATACGCTCACCGGTCTCAAGCTGCACGCCAACGACGCGCTTGCGCTCGACGAGGATCTCCTGGACGCCGGAGTGGTAGCACAGCTTGACGCCTCGTTCCTGTGCGAGCGCTGCACAGGCCTTAGGCAACTGATGGATACCGCCATCGACTGACCAGACCCCGGCCTGCTCCACATGCGCGACGATCCCGAGCGTTGGCGGCGCGCGGAACGGCGAGGAGCCGACGTAGGTGGCATAGCGACCGAAGAGCTGGCGCAGCCGGGGATCCGGGAAGAAACGGCCCAAGTCCTGCCAGAGCGTCGAGTAGGGCTTCAGGCGCGCAACCGGAATCAGGCCGGAATCGAGCACGAGCGAGAGCGGGGTTGGCTCCGCAAGCTGGATGAAGGCATGCTCCAAGGTGCGGTACATGTCGCTGGCGCGCGCGCAGAAGGCGCGAAACAGACGCGCCTGCTCGGCACCGGCAAAGTCCCCGATCGCCTCTGCCGAGCGATCGATGTCGGTGTAGAGGTCGAGCCGCTCGTCCTCACTCCAGGCATGGCGCGCCAAGACCTCGACCGGACGCAAGCTGAGATAATCTTCCAGCCTGGCTCCAGCCGCGGCAAAGAGATCGTCGAACACCCAGCGCATGGTCACCACGGTCGGCCCCGAATCGATCTGCGCACCGGCGACCTGGACCTCACGCATCTTGCCGCCCGGATAGCCCGAGCGCTCCAACAACGTGACTCGGACCCCCTGGGCGGCAACCCTGATCGCGGCGGCCAGACCGCCGATCCCGGCGCCGATCACGACGACGTGCGGCTCAGCCATCGGCCAACCGCGATCTTGCGCGGGGGCGAGCAAGGGTTGCGAGGAACACGGCTTGAGCAGCGCAACGCCGAACGGGACAGCGGCTGGCGCGATTGCGGGAATGACTCAACAAGTGTCTCGATCAGAGGCTTTTCAGGACCATATCGGCCGCCAGACGTCCGGAAATCGATGCCATCGGGATTCCCGGACCTGGGTGCGTACTGCCGCCGGCGGTGAAGAGCCGCTCGATCTTGGTCACCGCGCCGGGACGATCGAACGAGCCCCACCAGCCATGATTGACGCGACCGAATACCGCCCCGCCAGAGCCCGGATAGGCACGCTCGAAATGCACTGGGGTTGTGACGGCAATGTCTTCACGCTCGGCGAGCGTCAGCCCGCAGTGCCGGAGCAAGGCGGTCACTTGCTCACCACAGCGGCTTATCTCTTCCTCGGGGATGACCTGGGAATCACCGCGCGACGGCGCATTGACCACGATCAGCATCCGCTCGCGCTCGGTTGGCTCCGGCGCCGAGGGATCGCCGCGATCCTGCGCACAGAGGTAGACGGTCGGATGCGCCGGGAGTCGTAGGTCGTCAAAGACCGCCTTGAACTCGTCCGCATAGTCGCGCGGGAAGAAGACATTGTGATACTGCATCGGAAACCCGGCCGGGCGCGCGAGCAGATTCCAGGTTACCACTGAATGGGAGCGATGCTTGGGCGGAATCGGCGGCACCGCACGCTTGGCTTGCTCGCCGAACAGACCGGCACCGAGCGCGGCCGCATCCGCGTTGCAAATCACCGCATCGGCTTCGATCCGCTCGCCGTTTTCCAAGCGCACGCCGCGAGCGCGCCCACCTTCGACCAAGATCTCTGCCACGCCCGCGCCATAGGTCAGCTCCACGCCCTTCTCCGCGGCCAGATCAGCCAGTGCCTCGGGCAAGCGGTGAATGCCTCCATCCACCGCATGCACGCCGCGGCTTTCGACATCGGCAACCAGCATCAGGGTGGCCGGGGCATGATAAGGAGAGGCACCGACGTAAGTGGCGTAACGGCCAAAGAGCTGCCGCAGGCGCGGGTCCTTGAAATAGCTGCCGAGCGCTTGCCACAGCGTGAACACGGCCTTGATCCGCATCAGCTCACCGAGCCCGTTCCAGCCGAAGCGCGCGAAGATGGTCACCGGCGTGGGCTGCTGCGAATGGATGAAAGGGCCATCCAAGGCCGCATAGACCCGCTTGGCGTGGGCTGCGAAGCGGCGAAAACCGTCCGCTTCTTGGGCTCCGGCAAACTCGGCGATGGCCTGCGCGGAGCGCTCGTGATCACCGAACAGATCCAAGCGCTCGGTCTCGCTCCAGGCATGGCGCGCAAGCACATCCGCCTGATGCAGCTTAACCCGCTCGCCCAGGTTTGCACCGGCCTCGCGAAAGATCTCCTCGAAGACCCACGGCATCGTGAGTACCGTGGGTCCGGTGTAGAAGGATTGGCCGGCAACGTGTTGCTCGCGCAGCTTGCCACCGGGGTGATGGTCGCGTTCGAACACCCTGACATCGAGGCCGTTCAAAGCGAGCTTTAAAGCTGCGCTCAAACCGCCCATCCCGGCTCCGATCACAATGACCTGTTTCCTGCGCGACGGCATATGCTGAGGTAGTCGAATTAGCTAAGTTGATACGGGTGTATGCTAAACTAGACACGCAAGAATGTCTAGGTTGCATGACAGATGGCAGATCGGGCAGCGACGCCGTTAAGCTCGCGCGGCGAGTGCTGATCAGGCAACCGATAAGAGCCAACCGGCCCCCCTCCAGCACCTCATTATCGTACACAAGGAGTCGCAGACAAGATGAAGTATACCGCTAGACGTACTTGGCCTGAAAAATCGAAATCATGGGAGTACCTAGGCGAGTCCGAAAGCCTTGAAGAGTTCGCCCTGGCCTTTGCAACCGACAAGGCACTCGCGGTCGGCACCGAGTTCGTCGTCATCGAAAAGGCCGGCGCGGAATCCGAGATCGAGTTCTTCAAGGTCACGCGAGCCTCGCCATATGGATTGGTGACGGCTGCCCCACGGGTCGAGAGCGAGAGTGGCCCGGGCAAGGCCGCGCAGCAGGACGACCCAACCGCCGCGGCGGGCGGGGACGACAACTACGGCGGGGTCGAGGCAATTGCCGGTGCCTGGCGCGGTGTCATCGCCAACGTCTTGATGTTTGTCAAGGCTGGCGGAGCAGCCTTGCTCTTCTTCTTGGTCGCGATCTTTCTCGCCAAATGGCTCTTCGACGCCTGGTAGTCCACGCGCGCTCGACACGAGCCCTAACCTCGGCAGCGGCTCAGAAAAATTTGTAATCCGTACTTGACACGGCAAAGTGTCATGTTAAACTGACACTCAGTTAGAACGCAGTTGGTTAAAGGGAAGTCTGCCAACAAGCCCTGTACCTGCTGCGGTTACCTAGAGGTGCTTGTCCAATGACGAGTGCCAAAACCCTCACCCCGATCAGAGGAAAATGGCAATGGCCGAAGCAGCAGCAGTAAAATCACCTAACCTATCCGGACTGACCGACGCGCAAGCGAAGGAATTTCATGAGCACTGGAAGCATGGCGTGTGGAGTTGGGTCTCCATCGCCACCGTCGTTCATGTGGTGACATGGGTCTATCAGCCCTGGTTCTAAGCCCGCGGTCGCTCATTGAAAGCATTGCACTCCGCATCGTTGCACTGTTTAACGTCTAATTAGGAGAGATACCATGCAAGTTCCTTATCTGATGGCCGACCCATCCATTGCGAAGCCTGATCATCCAGAAGAAGACTGGAAAATCTGGACCGTGGTCAACCCGGCCGTTTGGATGGTCCCGTTCTTTTTCATCCTCTTCATTCAGATGTGGATGATTCACACCTACGCGCTGAGCCTGCCGGGCTACGGCTTCAAGGATTCCGCGCAAGCCGCGGTTGACGCTCGCGCCGCCGTCGTCGTCGAGCAGGTCCAGGGTCAGCAGATCGCTCAGGTCCAATAAGACCCTGCTTGATGCGGAGCGGTTCACGTCAAACTGAGCCGCTCGCTGGACGAGATCTTTAGATCGTCCACTTTGGCACCAAGCCAAGGATCATGATACAGGGACGTGGTAAACAGCGCCCTTAATGGGCGTTGTTTTGTTTCGGGAGGGTCGCGGTGGCGCTTTTTCTGCGTGGCGTCAGCGTGTCGCAATGCACCGAGTAGGCTTGGCTGCTGTCGCCTGATGATCCGGTGCGCAAGTGGCTATACAATCTCTGCCACGTGCTCAATCACCTGAATGTCTTCGGCGGCGGCTACCTGAGCCGGGCCTAAGGCACGATCGACCGCCTGCTTGCGGAGCTGCGCCGAGGTCATCGGCAAGCACGGCGAGCGCCGGCCTTCTTTCGCTTTCGTTGCGGTTATGTTAAAACCCCGCCGCTAACGGGGCGAGTCCAGCAGTGTCGCCCATCCGTCCCAACCCTGTACGCTTCTTTTCTATCGCCAGGTTCAACTCGCGAAGGTATCCAGTTGCAACTTCCATTCATTGAGCGTTGGCGCGTGTGGCGCGATCGCAAGCTCGCTAGCCCGAGCTTTCAGCGCTGGGCAGCGGATTTCCCGCTGACCAGGCACGAGGCATCAAAGCGTGCCCGCGCACTGTTTGATATCACCGCCGGCTTCGTCTATTCCCAGATCCTTTATGGATGTGTCGAGCTGGGGCTCTTTGACGAGCTGGCCGATGGTCCGCGTAGCGCCGATGAGCTGGCCGGTAAGATGGGTCTGACGCCTGCGGCAGCAGACCGCTTCTTGCGCTCGGCGGTCGCGATCGATCTCCTGGAGCGGCGCGGCAATGGCCGTTACGGGCTCGGCAAGCTGGGGATTGCAATGCCGGGCAATCCGGGGATCGCGGCCATGGTGCGTCATCATCGCATGCTGTATCACGATCTCGATGACCCGCTCGCGCTGTTTCGCGGCGAGCGCAGCGAGACCGAGCTTGGGCGCTACTGGTCTTACGCAGGCTCCGCAGACCCCGCAGCCGATGGTGACGAGCGGGTGGCTGAATACAGTTTGTTGATGTCGGCGTCGAGCGGCTTCGTCGCCGAGGACACGCTCGATGCCTTCCCTCTGAGCGACTATCGCTGCTTGATGGATGTCGGTGGTGGCGAGGGTCGGTTCTTGTTGCAGGCGGCCCAGCGCTGGTCGCACCTGCAGCTGCGTCTGTTCGATCTGCCCGCGGTCGTCGAGCGGGCCCGTGAGCGCTTCCGCGATGCCGGAGTTGACGGCCGTGCCGAGGTCTTCGGCGGAAATGTCAAGGTCGATCCGCTGCCGCGGGGGGCGGATATCATTTCTTTGGTGCGCGTGATCCTGGACCATAACGACGACGGTGCGATGGCTATTTTGCGTGCCGTGAGGGCCGCACTCGAGCCTGGAGGTACCCTGATCATTACCGAGCCGATGTCGGAGACGCCGGGGGCCGAGCCAGTCGGTGACGCCTATTTCGGCCTCTATCTGCTGGCGATGGGCAGCGGGCGCACACGTCCGCCGCGCGAGCATCGTGCCATGCTGCAAGCGGCGGGATTCGACCAAATTCGCTTCGTCCGCACGCGCCGGCCGCTGCAAACTCGGCTCGTCGTCGCCAAGGCGGCGTGAGCGCAGGGCAGGCCATTGCGGGGATGTCGGCAAGGCGCTGGTCCGCCTTGTGCCCCATCCTCGCAGCCTTCCGTCTTCGGCAATGGGGTAGGTTCGTTGCCTGTGCAGGGCATCGATCATGCGGATGATGCACGCAATGAGCCTGCCTTGGAGTGAGCTATGAATCGCCTGACCAAGTATCTCGTGACCCTTCCCTTTGCCGATGCCGGGACGACCGAGCTGCCGCTGCGGCGTATCTTGCGTCTGTCGCTGTTTCAGATCTCGGTTGGCATGGCGATGGTGCTGCTGTATGGCACCTTGAACCGCGTCATGGTGGTCGAGCTTGGGGTGTCGGTCTGGTTCGTCTCTCTGATGGTGGCCTTGCCGCTGGTCTTCGCGCCGTTGCGTGCGTTGATCGGGCATCGATCGGATTACCATCATTCGGCGTTCGGCTGGCGTCGCGTGCCCTATATCGCGGTCGGCAGCATGCTGCAGTACGGCGGCTTCGCGATCATGCCGTACGCGATCCTCATCCTCTCCGATGAAACCAATAATCTGGTCTTCGTCGGACAGTTCTTTGCCGGAATCTCGTTCCTGATGGTCGGGGCAGGGCTGCACATCGTGCAGACCGCTGGACTGGCCTTGGCGACTGACTTGGCGCCGCGTGAGAAACGGCCGCGGGTGGTTGCGCTACTCTATTCGATGCTGTTGCTCGGGATGGTGGGTAGTGCGCTGCTGTTCGGTCATTTGCTCGAGGACTTCTCGCACGAGAAGCTGGTCAAGGTGGTCCATGCCGCTGCCTTGGCCACCGTCATCATGAATCTGATCGCGGCTTGGAAGCAGGAATCGATCGATCTGAAACGGGCGGTGGCCAATATTCCGCGACCACCTTTCCGTGAGACCTGGAACGCGTTTCTGCGCGGTGGTTATGCGAGTCGACTTCTGATTGTCGTTGGCTTCGGCACCGCCGGTTTCAGCATGCAGGAGATCCTGCTCGAGCCTTACGGCGCGCAGGTGCTGGGGTTGACGGTTGCGCAAACCACCTCGCTGACCGCGATCCTTGCCGGTGGCGCCTTCATCGCCTTTGCCTTGTCGGGCTATGTCCTGAGCCGCGGTGGAAACGCTTATCAGCTGGCCAGCGCGGGTACCTTGGTGGGTGTCTTCGCCTTCCTCCTTGTGATCCTTGCGGCAACCGTGGAGTCGGCCTTGGTGTTCCGGGTCGGCACCGCGCTGATCGGCTTCGGGACCGGTTTGTTTGCGGTCGGCACCCTGACCGCGGCGATGGAGCTTGCCGAGCGCGGCCACGTCGGACTGGCGCTCGGTGCCTGGGGAGCGGTTCAGGCAACGGCGCAAGGTGTGGCGATTGCTTTGGGCGGCGCGCTGCGTGATCTGGTCTCGGCAATGGCTGTCGCTGGAACCTTTGGACCCGGCTGGGCCAGCCCGTCACTCGGCTATCGTGTCGTCTACGGCATCGAGATCCTATTGCTGTTCGCCGCGTTGGTCGCCTTGATTCCGCTGCTGTTGCGTCGACGTCGGGATGGAGCGAGCAGTGCCCCCTCGAAATTCGGCTTGGATCAGATGCCTTAGCGGGCAACGCCGTTGACCTTCAACTGGGTGGAGCGCTGTGGTTTGGATCCGGGCTTGGATCTGAACCACAGATCGACACAGATGGCCAGGGATAAAGGAAGCGAGGATCGATGTGAATCCGAGTGAATCTTAAGAAAGTGTCCATCAACCGCTTCCCGACTTGAGCGCCACGGTTCGGTAAGCACCGGGAAGTTGAAAATGGACAGTTGGGGATTGCGAATCGGCGTGCTCAGCCCGCGTAGCAGCGGGCACTGCGACTAAGGTGGGTGTCTGGAGTCTTCTGCGCCGAGCAGGCAGCGCAAAGCAGCTACGTCCCGATCAGCGATCACAGGGAGAGCGCGAGGGTTGCGAAAGAGGAAGGCCGTGAGGGCGGATAAGTCAGGAGGGAGGTGCGGCCGTTTAAAGCCACTAACCGCGGCGCCCTCGTTGCGAGGGCTGGACCGCGGTCAGATAAAGCGTCTGGCGCTTATTCGGCCTGCGGTGCAGGCGCAACGAGTGCGACTGGTGCAGCAACTCGCACGGAATCCTTGAAGCCGTAGCCCGGCAGGCTCAGCGCGTAGGTGTGAATCATCCACATCTGAATGAAGAGGATGAAAAAGAACGGGACCATCCAAACGGCCGGGTTGACCACGGTCCAGATCTTCCAGTCTTCTTCTGGATGATCAGGCTTCGCAATGGATGGGTCAGCCATCAGATAAGGGACTTGCATGCAGTATCTCCTTGTCGAATTTGGGCTAGCGGATTAGAACCAGGGCTGATAGACCCAAGTCACCACATGAACGACAGTGGCGATTGAGACCCAACTCCAGACGCCATGCTTCCAGTGCTCATGAAACTCTTTTGCTTGCTCGTCGCTCAGGCCCGAGAGATTCTTGGCTTCGGCCATCGGAAACGCTCCTGTGAAGGTCGTGGTTCAGGTGCTGTCCGGCACATCTCTGCGCCGTACTTCATGTGTGGAAGAGTCAATACCCGCCCCGATAAAGGTGCTGGTGTTACCTCAACTCACAGGTGTCATTCTAGCCTGACATCTCTGTGTGTCAAGGTCGATTTACATAAGTTTTTGGTGGTTTTCGTCAACTCGGATGGACTGGGCAACGCCGGCTCGCGGTTTTCGGCCGCGAGCCAAGCGATGACCTAGAGCGCGAGTGGTCCTTTGGGGTCGACGGTCGGGATCGGATTCTCGCGCAGCCCTTCGGCGACGAGAACCTGATTGGCTGCCATACGGCCGGTCATGGTCGCCGCCTCCATCAGGTTGGCCGGCACCTCGAGCCGCAGGTAGTCGCCGGCGAGGAACAGATTGTCGATGGGTGTCTGCACGCCGGGGCGCCCTGCATAGTCGCCAGGCGCCCAGCGCGGGAAGTTCTCCTGCATCGTGTAGATGTCGTAGACGATCTCGGCGCCCTCGAGGGCCGGGATCAGCTCGTCGAGCTCAGCGCGCATGATGCGCTTGATCTCGGCCTCGTCGATGACGTTCTCCGGCTCGACCGCATAGGCATGCAGCTCGATGATCGAACCCGTATGACGACGCGCCCAGTCTTCAGATTCGGGCTGCATTTGTGAGTAGATCGCGATCGAGTCGGTGTAGCGCCAGCCGCTGACGGTATAGAAGGGAACCGCCATCGGCGGGCATTCGCCGTCGAGCCAGAGTCGCCAGACGATGTAGGGATCGGCGACGCCGAGGCGCTCAACGCTGCTCACCAACTCGGGGCTTGAGAGCTCGGACTGGGCGATGATGGCTTTGACGCCGGGCACATCGCAGGCCAGCACCACATAGTCCGCCTCCAGCTCGATGTTCGATTGCTCGGGGCGAGCGCTGAGCTTGACTTGCCCGTCGGGTATGGGAGTGGCGTCGAGCTCGATCAGGGGGACGATGGTTGGCCCAACGGTGGGAACGCCGTTGCTGTCGTACTTGGCGCCATGGCATGGGCAGGCGAAGCCGCCCGTGGCGGCATCGAGGCCGACCGGGCAGCCCATGTGGGTGCAACGCCCGGAGACCCCCTGGATCTCACCCTGCGCGTCGCGCTTGGCATAGTAGAGGTTGGGGCCGTTCCAGAACGGGGTCCAATCCGTGCCGATGGCGGCGGCATCGATGCTGTGCTCGGCGCCGAGGATGGCACCGGGACGCTTGAGGATGATCTTGCTGATGCGTCCATCTTGCGCGACCAAGCGATCAACCTCCGCCCCGGTGGTGACGCGGACACCAAGCTCGGTGAGGGCGTTGGTCAATGGGGTGATCACCGAGGTCATGGCATCGTCGATGGTTTGGTCGTAGCCCATGCCATCGGGATTGCCGAGGAAGAAGAAATGGAAGAACTTGATGCCCTCGGCGGTCGAGTAGCGATGAAACTGATTGAAGGAGGTGTGTGCGAAGGGCTCGATGATGGTGTCGACCATCGGCTTGTTGACGCGTTCGCAGAAGGTCTTGAAGTCGAGGTCGTCGAGGCGCGCGAAAGTCTTCACCGGATCGTAACGCATCACCTCGTAGAGCCGGCCAGTCGGGTTATTGAAGTCGAGCAGTGAGACCGATTTGGCTTGATTGACGACGGCGAAGAGGTTGAATGGGAACAGGGTCGTGGTGTTGGTGAAGCTCTCGGTGCCTTTGGCCGGGTCTTTGAAGATCACCGGGTAATCCAAGACCGGCTTGAAGTTGTCGCGCAGGCCGTTCTCGGCGAGTAGCCCATTGAGGTTGTAGTATTGATTGAAGAAGCCATGAAAGCCGTGCTCCGTGGCCATGGTCTCGCCGTTCACGTCGACATCCCAGCCCGTGAGCCGCCCACCGAGGTTGCTGGAGCGCTCGACCAGGGTGACGTCGAAGCCGCGCTTGGCGAGCTCATAGCTCGCGGCAATGCCGGCGAGTCCGCCGCCGACCACCACCACCCGCTTGCGTGTGCTCGGGCTCAGTGGGAGCGCTGCATTATTGTCTGAGGCAAAGGGCAGGGTAGAGCGCCGCGGCTGGATGGCGTACAAGCCAGCGGTGCCGAGCGCGGTGCCCGCGACGGTGATGAGCCCAACATTTCGAATGAAGTGGCGACGGTGCATGGTGTTCTCCGGAACGATGAGGCAGTGTGCGGGATCGGGATCGTTGCCGCGGCCGCCGTGCGCCGCAGGCAGGCATGATCCGAACCCGGACAGGATGAGAGGGGTGTGAGGAGGATTGCATCGAAGGCTATCGACAGCTCAAGCAGGGGCGCAGACGGTCATCAAGCAACCATCGGCGCAGGCTCGAGGGCACTACGAGTCTGTTGCGAAGATGGTAGTATACGCCCCCCTGAGCACCGAGCCCAGTACGGACTGAGCTCGCGATCCGTTTCCCCCTTACCTCCGCCCTAGAACCTCGAGATCACAGCCATGACCACCCAGGAACAGCCGCGGGTCGATGCCGATTATCTGCTTGTCGGCGGTGGCCTTCAGAATGCACTCATCTTGATGGCCCTCGCCAAGCGGCGGCCGGATGCATCGATCATCTTGCTCGAGCGCGACGCCGGAATCGGCGGCAATCATATCTGGTCCTTCCAAGCCCGCGATCTGCCGGAGTCGGCCTTCGATTGGGCCGTCCCGCTGATCGAGTATGAGTGGCCGGGCTATCAGCTGTTCTTCAAGGAGTCCACGCGGTGGGTCAAGGGGGCTTATCGATCGCTGAGCTCCGATCATCTCGATCGGGTCGTGCGTGCTGTCGCCGACGCGTCATCGCGGATTGAGCTGCGGTTTAATGCCGACGTGCGCCAGGTGCTGGCTGAGGAGGTCGAGCTTGCGGATGGCTCGCGGTTGCGCGGCCGCGTGGTGATCGATGCGCGCGGGCCGGAGCAAGGCGGAAACAGTCCGGGCGGCGGTTATCAGAAGTTCGTTGGTCTCGAATGTCACCTCAGCCGTCCCGCGCCGACGACAGTGCCGATCCTGATGGATTCACGCTGTCGGCAGCGTGACGGCTTTCGCTTCTTCTATATCCTGCCGTTCGCTGCGGATCGGGTGCTGATCGAAGATACCTATTTCTCCAATCGCCCGGATCTGGATGTCGATGCCATCAGAGCGTCCATTTTGGCCGAGGCGCCTGACTTCGGCTTGGAGGTCGACGCGGTCTTGCGCACCGAGGTCGGCGTCTTGCCGATGCCGGCGCTCAGCACCTTTCATCCCAAGTCCCGCGGGCCGATCGTGGCGGGCTATGCCGGGGGTTGGTTTAATCCGAGCACGGGCTATTCATTGGCGGCGGCCTCGCGCTTAGCCGAGCATCTGTCGAAAACGCCCTTCGACGACCTCTTTGGTCGTGATTGGCGTCGCTTGACGCGCTACCTGCGCCGCCAGTCGATCTTCCTTGCCGCGCTGAATCTGCTGATGTTCCGCTGGTTCCATGACGATAAGCGGCGGCGCTTGATGGAGCGCTTCTATTTGCTGCCAGACGCGGTTATCCACCGGTTCTTTGCGATGGAAACGACCTTGGTCGATTGGTGGCGGATCATGTACGTCGGTGCCCCTTGGACACCAAAGGGCCGGGGACGCCGTGCGCGGACCCCGGAACAGCCCTAATCATTCCTCTAAACCGCGCCAGCTCCGACAGTCGTCGGAGCTGGCGCGGCCGATCCACTCCAACACATGACGCATACCGCACCGGGCGCGGTTTAGTAAGCGTTTACTGCACGACTGCGCGCAGCAGTCGTTGGGCGGTCCTACAACCATCACGAGAGAGTGTCTGTCATGACAGAATCCGCGGCCGATTGTCGGCCCATTCCATTCATCCTGGTCTTCGTCATCGCCGCACTGGCGATCTTGCTCGGCGTCTACGCGGTGCCCGAGTCCTTCAGTCTGGCCGTTTTTGATGCTCAAGCGATCACCAAGGCGGCCATCTATCTGGGCGCGACCATGCTGATGATGTGCTATGTCGATGCCTTTCGCTCGCGGTGTCTGCGTGGCTTCGTCACCATCGCCTTGGTTTTGCTTGCGCTTGGCTGCGCGATCCCTTTCTTCGGCAGCGAGCGCGCGTTATGGGGACCTCTCCAGCATGGGGCCATCAACAGCCTCTATCTCCTTGGGGCGCTGCTGGTGTTCCTGCATTTTTCTCTGCATACCATGCCCAGTGCCTGGCGGAAGAGCCTGACGCCTAGACGCTCCGACTTGATCGGCGCAGTGCTCGTGCTTGGTGTTGCCTTGTATCGCGATTTTGACCCGAGCTTAGGGGTGGCAGAGAACCTTATCGAGCTCGTGGCGACTGGGATCGCCATCTTGGCGGGGGCGTTGTTGTGTACCCTGTTGATGCGCCATCGTGCACGGGGGCTCGCGTTGGCCTAGTGCTGCAGAGTGGATATCTTGATGCCCTCACAAGCCGATGCAGGCGACCATCCTTCGCGCCGGCGAAATCGCCGATCGCCTCGCTGATGCGCTCCTCGTCGGCGTAGAGGTCGAAGCGCTCATGCTCGCTCCAAGCGTGGCGTGCTAAGATCTCGAACGGCTCGAGCGCCAGGATGATGGCCTCAATTCTGATTTGCATTTGACGCCGTCGGCGTCCGTGTCTATTGTACGTGACACAACCGAGTGTCAACTAAAACTTACAGATCGGCGGCGACCGGGGGAGCGGCGATGGATCCAACCACGCGAATCGAGCAAGCATTGGCAGCGGCCTTGGAGTCGGTGACGACGTCGTCCTGTCCGCCCAGGCTTGCAGAGGCGGTTCGCCATGCCGTTTTCCCGGGCGGTGCGCGCGTGCGACCGAGGCTCTGCTTGGCCGTCGCTGCGGCGTGCGGCAGCCGCGATGTCGAGGCGGCGGATGCAGCGGGCGCCTCCATCGAGCTGCTGCACTGCGCGTCTCTGGTCCATGACGATCTGCCCTGTTTCGACGACTCCCCGTTGCGCCGCGGTTTGCCCTCGGTCCATCGGGCCTATGGCGAGCCGCTGGCCGTGCTGGCGGGCGATGCCTTGATCGTCCTCGCCTTCGAGAATCTGGCCCGCGTCTTGGGCAACAGCCCCGAGCGTTTGGCGCCCCTTCTGATGACCGTCAGCCGTGCCGTCGGGATGCCGTCCGGCATCGTCGCCGGGCAGGCTTGGGAGTGCGAGCCCAAGGTGTCGGTTGCAGATTATCACCGGGCGAAGACAGGCGCGCTCTTTGCCGCTGCAACCGCCGCCGGCGCTCAAGTGGCCGGCGCCGATGCCGATGCCTGGCGGGTGGTCGGCGACAAGATCGGCGAAGCCTACCAGGTCGCGGACGATCTGCGCGACGTGGCCGCGAGTGCGCAAGAGGTCGGCAAGCCGGTCGGTCGCGATGCAGTGCTCAATCGCCCGAGCGCAGCAGGCGAGCTCGGTGTGGACGGCGCGGTCGCGTTGCTTCGCGGTCTGGTCAAGGGTGCCATCGATGCGATCCCGCCATGTCCGGGCTCCGCGCAGCTGACCGAGGTCCTGATGTCGGAATCGCGCCATATCATGCCGAAGGGCCTCGCCGATCGCGTTTAAACCGCGTCCAGAGCGACATGCGTCATTTTCGTTTTGCGTTTGGTTTTGGAGATGTCCTCGATCTCGGTGAGACGCGGTTTAAAATTTAATATTTTTTAATATCTTGAACCGCGCAGGCTCCAACGGTCGTCAAGTCTGCCGGGGCCGATCCCATCCGAAAACATCGCATACCGCGCCGGGCGCGGTTTAAACCCCGCTCGAATATCAACCGAAGACATTCGCGTTGCCCGCTGCTCGAGGGTGCCGCAGCAGGATGCGGCTCGGGCCGAACCTGCGGTTCGACGTGGGCTTGTGTCCCCGAGGGGGCGTCCGACGCACCTGCTGATTCGGTTTGCCTTTCGCTTTTGATTTCTGCCTTTTCATCTTCAATTCGTCGAGGTTTTGGACGTGTCGATCTTTGATTCCTGGTTGGGTGTACGCAACCGACTGCTCGCAAGCCCCGGTTTTCAGCGCTGGGCCTCGGCCTTCCCGTTGACCCGCCCGATCGCACGGAAACGCGCGCGCGAGCTGTTCGACATGGTCGCCGGTTTCGTTTATTCGCAAATCCTGTTCGCGTGCGTGCGCCTGAAGCTGTTCGAGATCCTTGCGGAGGGTCCGCAGAGCGAGGGCGCTTTGGCCGAGCGCATGGCACTTCCGCCCGAAGGCGCGATTCGCCTGCTGCGCGCAGCGGTCAGTCTGCGTCTGGTCGCCGTGTGCGAGGACAAGCGCTATACCCTGGGTGAGCTGGGCGCGGCCATGATCGGAAACCCCGGGATCGCCGCCATGGTCGAGCATCACGCGATGGTCTATTCGGATCTCGCCGATCCGGTTGCCTTGCTGCGCGGCGAGGTCGAGCGCACGGACTTGTCGAGCTATCGGTCCTACGCGGCCAACACCGACGCTGCAAACGTGGACGAGCAATCGATCGACGGCTACGCGGCCCCCATGTCCGACAGCCAGTTCGCGATCGCCGGCGATGTGCTCGATGCCTACTCGTTGAAAGACTGCAAATGTCTCCTGGACGTCGGCGGCGGTGACGGCACCTTCCTGATGACGGCGGCCAAGCGTTGGCCGCACTTGAAGGTCATCTTGTTTGATCTTCCGGCGGTTGCCGAGCGCGCGCGTGCCCGCTTCCAGCGCGAAGGGCTCGCGGATCGGGCCACTGCGGTCGGCGGCGACGTGATGCGCGATCCCTTGCCGGAGGGCGCGGATATCGTCTCTCTGATCCGGGTGCTGCACGATCACAACGATGAAGAGGCGGACGCGATCATCAAGGCCGCTCGGCGCGTTCTGCCAAAAGGCGGAACCCTCTTGGTCGCCGAGCCGATGTCCGGAACGTCCGGTGCCGAGCCGATCGGCGACGCCTATTTGGGGTTCTATCTGCTCGCCATGGGCAGCGGGCGACCGCGGACCCCGGTGGCGATCGAAAACATGCTGCGGCTCAACGTCTTCGATCCGGTGCGTTCGGTGCCGACCGCGCGGCCGATCCTGACGCGTTTGCTGGCCGCGACGCGCATGGCCTGAGGTCGGTCCCGTGCAAAAGTCCGGCGCCTTGTGCCGGACGCGGTCGAGTTGGGTTAAACTCCAATGCCTTTGGTTGCCACTCTCAGGGTCGAACATTGAACCTCGATACCCTCGCCGTCGTTCTCGATCAGCCTGAATCCCTCGCGCTCAAACCGCTGACACTCACCCCGCCGGGCGACGCGGATGTCATGGTCGCGATCGAATGGAGCGGAATCAGCACGGGCACCGAGCGTCTGCTCTGGTCCGGGCGCATGCCGAGCTTCCCCGGCATGGGCTATCCCTTGGTGCCCGGCTACGAATCGGTCGGCCGTGTGACTTGGGCCGGCGCTCGGTCGGGTCTCGAGGTCGGCCAGCGCGTCTTCGTGCCCGGAGCGCGCTGCTACAACGAGGCGCGCGGTCTGTTCGGCGGAGCGGCCTCCCTGATCGTGATCCCCGGCGAGCGCGCCGTGCCGGTCAGCGATGCGCTCGGGGAGGATGCCGTCCTGCTCGCGCTGGCGGCGACCGCTCATCATGCGATCGGCGGCCTGAATGCCGGCCCCGTCGACCTCATCATCGGACACGGCGTGCTGGGTCGACTGGTGGCGCGGATCGCTGCACTTGTCGAAGGCGCTCGCCCCACGGTCTGGGAAACCAATCCGGAGCGTGCGCAAGGCGCCGAAGGTCACGGCTATCGGGTCGTTGCGCCGGATCAGGACCACCGCACGGACTATCGGCGCATCTGCGACGTCAGCGGCGACTCGGGAATCCTCGACACCCTGATCGCACGTATGGCGCCGGGCGGGGAGGTCGTCCTCGCCGGTTTCTACAGCCAACCCCTGACCTTCTCGTTCCCGCCGGCCTTCATGCGCGAGACGCGCATCCAGGTCGCCGCCGAATGGCGTCCGCCGGATATCGTCGCGGTCAAGCAGCTGGTGGATTCGGGACGTCTTTCGCTCGACGGGCTCATCACCCATCGCGAGCCCGCAACCCGTGCCGATGCGGCCTATCGTACCGCCTTCGGTGACCCCAACTGTCTGAAAATGGTCCTGGATTGGAGATCGATCTCGTGAGTGTACCCGTCAAGAGTCCCGCATTGGTGCCCCGGCGCCAATCGACCAAGGATCCGGTCGGCGCACCCTCGATCGCCACGCCTTCCATCAAGGAGACCCAGATCATCGCGATCTACGGGAAGGGCGGCATCGGCAAGAGCTTCACGCTGGCCAACCTCTCCTACATGATGGCGCAACAGGGCAAGAAGGTCCTGTTGATCGGCTGCGACCCCAAAAGCGACACCACGACCCTGCTGTTCGGCGGGCGTGCCTGTCCCACCATCCTGGGGACCTCGGGCGAGAAGAAACGCGCGGGCGACAAGGTCTCCATCGGCGACGTCTGCTTCAAGCGCGACGGTGTCTTCGCGATGGAGCTGGGCGGCCCGGACGTCGGTCGAGGCTGCGGCGGTCGCGGCATCATCCACGGTTTCGAGCTGCTCGAAGGCATGGGCTTCCACGAGTGGGACTTCGATTATGTCCTGCTGGATTTCCTCGGCGACGTGGTCTGCGGCGGCTTCGGTCTGCCGATCGCGCGCGACCTTTGTCAGAAGGTGATCGTGGTCGGATCGAACGACCTGCAATCGCTCTATGTCGCCAACAACGTCTGCTCGGCGGTCGAGTATTTCCGCGGACTCGGCGGCAACGTCGGTGTGGCGGGCATGGTGATCAACAAGGACGACGGCACCGGCGAGGCTCAAGCCTTTGCCGAGGCGGTCGAGATCCCGATCCTGGCGACCATCCCGGCGCACGACGAGATCCGGCGAAAGAGCGCAAATTACGAGATCATCGGCCGACCGGGCGATCGCTGGGGTCCGCTGTTCGAAGAGTTGGCGACCAACGTGGGCCTAGCGCCGCCGATCCATCCGAAACCCCTCGATCAAGACGGCCTGCTGGGTCTCTTCACGGGCGATGTGGTCGGTCGTCATGTGGTGCTCGAGCCGGCGTCGCCCGAGGACATGTGCAGTGCTGCGACCTTCAAGAAACCCTCGCTCGAGGTGATCTACGACGATGTCTGAGCCATCCGAGCGTGAAGGGCCGATCGTGGATCGCTCGGTCGACGCGGGGAGGGGAGCGGCTGTCACGGCGGCGCCGAAACCTTGCACGCTGCCGCGGTTGCGTCGGGAAACCGCGCATTGCTGAAGCGTTACGCCGAGGACTATCCGAAGGGCCCGCACGATCAACCCCAGACCATGTGTCCGGCGTTCGGCGCCTTGCGTGTCGGGCTGCGGATGCGGCGCACGGCGATGGTGCTCGCCGGCTCGGGCTGTTGTGTCTACGGTCTGACCTTCACCTCGCACTTCTACGGCGCGCGTCGCTCGGTTGGCTATGTGCCCTTCGACTCGGAGACGCTGGTCTCGGGCGCACTCTTCGAGGACGTGCGCGAGGCGGTGCTCAAGCTCGCCGATCCGGAGCACTATGATACCGTCGTGGTGATCAATCTCTGTGTGCCGACCGCCTCGGGTGTACCGCTGCGTCTCCTGCCCAAAGCGCTCAACGGCGTGCGCATCCTCGGGATCGACGTGCCCGGATTCGGGGTGCCGACCCATGCCGAGGCGAAGGATGTGCTCGCCGGTGCGATGCTGCAGTATGCGCGCACGGAGGCCGAGCAAGGACCGGTGCAGGCACCGCGTGGCGGTCGCAGCGAGCGGCCGACCGTGACCCTGCTCGGGGAGATGTTCCCGGCCGATCCGGTGGGGATCGGGATGATGCTCGAGCCGATGGGGCTGGCACCCGGCCCGGTCGTGCCGACCCGCGAGTGGCGCGAGCTTTACGGGGCGCTCGATTGTCGGGTTGCCGCGGCGATTCACCCTCAATACGCCGCGAGCGCACGCGAGTTTGCTCTGGCGGGTCGCCCCGTCGTCGGCTCGGCACCGGTCGGGTGCGAAGGGACCGCAAGCTGGCTCGATGCGATCGGAGCGGCCTGCGGGATCGCACAGGCCAAGGTCGATCTGGCCAAGAACAAGATCCTGCCGGCCATCGCCGGTGCCCTCTCGGGCAGTCCGATCAAGGGCCGGGTGACGGTCTCCGGTTACGAGGGGTCCGAACTGCTGGTCGCGCGTCTGCTGATCGAGTCCGGCGCGGACGTCCCCTATGTCGGCACCGCCTGCGGGCGCACCCCCTGGTCCGAAGCGGATCTGGCCTGGCTGGAGTCACGCGGGGTGCCGGTTCAGTTCCGTGCGTCGCTGGAGCAGGACATCGCGGCGGTGAAGGCGCTGGAGCCGGATCTTGCGATCGGGACCACGCCGGTCGTGCAGGCGGCCAAGGAGATGAGCATCCCGGCGCTCTACTTCACGAATCTCATCTCGGCGCGTCCGCTGATGGGTCCCGCGGGTGCCGGTTCTCTGGCGCAGGTCATCAATACGGCGCTGGCCAATCGGCATCGCTTCACCGCCATGCGCAGCTTCTTCGAGGGCGTGGGCGTGGGCGAGACCTGCGGGATCTGGGATCAGCCGCCCGTTTCTGTCGCCGCGCCCGCCCCATCCCCAGTCGTCAAGCCGCTATGAGTCCGGTCACGAGGACGTTTTACCAATGTTGATCAACGACCTCGACCGCGCCGGCGGTTATTGGGGCTCCGTCTATGTCTTCGCGGCCATCAAGGGCCTGCAGGTCATCATCGACGGTCCGGTCGGCTGCGAGAACCTCCCGGTGACCGCCGTACTGCACTATACGGACGGGTTGCCGCCGCACGAGCTGCCGGTGGTCGTCACCGGTCTGGGCGAGGAGGAGCTGGGCCAGAAGGGCACCGAGGAGGCGATGCGTCGCGCCTACGCCACACTGGATCCCAAGCGCCCCGCCGTGGTGGTCACCGGCTCGATTGCCGAGATGATCGGCGGCGGTGTGACGCCCGAAGGGACCAACATTCACCGTTTCCTGCCGCGCACCATCGACGAGGACCAGTGGCAGAGCGCCAATCGCGCCATGTACTGGCTGTGGAGCCAGTACGGCCTGAAGAAGGGCGGGATGCCCAAGGCCAAGCCGCGCAAGCCGGGCGAGCCCCCGCGCGTGAATATCATCGGACCCATGTACGGGACCTTCAACACCCCGTCCGATCTCGCCGAGATCAGGCGGCTGGTGGAAGGGATCGGGGCGACGGTCAATCAGGTCTTCCCGTTGGGGAGCCATCTGGATCGGGTGCCCGAGCTGGTCGATGCAGAGGTCAACATCTGCATGTACCGCGAGTTCGGGCGCAGCCTCTGCGAGGCGCTGGAGCGGCCCTATATCCAAGCCCCGATCGGCCTGCACAGTACGACCAAGTTCCTGCGTACCCTCGGAGAGCTGCTCGAGCTGGATCCGGAACCCTTCATCGAGCAGGAAAAGCACACGACCATCAAGCCGATCTGGGATCTCTGGCGATCGGTCACACAGGACTTCTTCGGCACGGCCAGCTTCGGTGTCGTGGCTACCGACACCTATGCGCGGGGCCTGCGCCATTTCCTCGAAGACGAGCTGGGTCTTCCCTGCAATTTCGCCATCTCGCGCAAGGCCGGCGTGAAGCCGGACAACGATGTCGTGCGCGAGGCGGTGCATAAAAAGACGCCCCTGATCGTCTTCGGAAGCTACAACGAGCGCATGTATCTGTCCGAGATCGGCGCGCGCGCGACCTATATCCCGGCGTCGTTCCCCGGCACCGTGATCCGCCGACATACCGGCACGCCCTTCATGGGCTACTCGGGCGCGACCTACATCGTCCAAGAGGTCTGCAACGCCCTCTTCGACGCACTCTTCAACATCATTCCGCTCGGGACCGATCTCGACAAGGTCGATGCCACTCCGGCCCGACTGCATCGCGAGCTGCCTTGGGACGCGGACGCACTCGCCGCGTTCGACCGGATTGTCGAGGCCCAGCCCGTCTTGGTGCGGATTTCGGCCGCCAAACGCCTGCGCGATGCCGCCGAGCGGGCCTCGCGCAATGCAGCCGATGATCGAGTGGGTCTCGAGCGCGTGCTCGAGGCGCAGCGCTCGGTCTAGTCGCCGACCCTCCAAGTCGGCTCAAGCCGCCGTGCCCGCATTCGAGCGGGCAGGTAGCGGTGCGTTCCCCCGATTCCCTTCTCCGCTCGTCGGATCGGCGTGGGCCTGCCTGTCGATCCTTCCGCTCGTGCTTTTCAAGCAGCTTCATCATCGTCTGTGCGTCCACGGGACCGGTCGTGCACGGTGAGTTGTCCGCGCGCAGCTGCGGCGCAAAAGGGGTGTAAATGTAGATTGACATCTACGTCAGTCAAGCTAGACTGACACCTAAATCCAGCCACCCCGCAAGGCTTTCGTGCCGGACCCGTGAGACCCGACCTACACAATCCGCGATTCGATGCTCCGATCTCTTTGTCGGTCGCATCGCTCAAGACATCCTTTGAGGTCGAGGTCCACGGGCAAGGTGCGCTGCGGGGCGAAGCCGAAACTTCAGCGTCGGGCGGGGTCTTCGCCTCGCTCGGCATCAGTTGTCCGTCCCTGTTCGAGGGGCGGTTGAATCGAGAGCCTGCCCGGACAATCCGGTTGGCTACTCCGTCGTGGTCGGTTGGTCCGCGACGAAATCCCTGCCGCACGGGGTCGGTGCGGCGTTACTTAGGTTCATCTCCTACTGGAGGATCGATCAATGGCTGAAAACACCAGCATGTCCGGCATGACCGAAGAAGAAGCGAAAGAGTTCCACGGCATTTTCGTGCAGAGCATGGCCACGTTCTTCGGGATCGTCATTTTCGCTCACATCCTGGCTTGGCTGTGGCGCCCTTGGCTGTAACGGCAACCCATTCAGCGCTGGCGCCCGAGGGTGCCGGTCGCAAGTTGATTTAACTCGTACTGATTCGAGGAGAAATGCATATGATCTCGACCGAAAGCTTGTGGAAAATCTGGCTGATCATGAATCCACGACCCATCCTGATCGCCCTGTTTGGGTTCCTGCTCGTCCTGGCCCTAGGCATTCACCTGATCCTGCTCAGCACTGCAGACTTCAATTGGATCGAAGACGGCATCCCGGCCAAGTCCGCGGTCAGCCAGATGCAGGTGACGCCGGTTGTGCCGCAAAGGCAATAGCGTCCTTTACGGGGGTGGCAGGGGAGGCTGGACCCATTGGCCAGGCCCCACCTACCGCCGACAGTGCTAAGTGGAGGCAGCCGGATCGGATGCCTCCCCAGCAGAGGATTTTACGATGGCCATGCTCAGTTTTGAGAAAAAATACCGCGTCCGTGGCGGGACGCTGATAGGGGGCGACCTATTCGATTTCTGGGTGGGGCCGTTTTACGTCGGCTTCTTCGGGGTCGCCACGCTCTTTTTCGCCATATTAGGTACGCTCTTGATCGTCTGGGGTGCCACCCTGGGTCCGAATCCCGAGCTTCAGACATTCAATCTCTGGCAGATCAGCATCGCTCCGCCGGATCTCAGCTACGGGCTCGGAATGGCCCCGCTTGATCAGGGCGGTCTCTGGCAGTTCATTACCGTCTGCGCGATCGGGGCCTTCGTCTCTTGGGGGCTTCGCGAGGTGGAAATTTCTCGCAAGCTCGGGATCGGTTTTCATGTTCCCTTTGCTTTCGCCTTCGCTATCGGCGCCTACATCACCCTTGTGGTCATTCGCCCCATTCTCATGGGTGCCTGGGGTCATGGCTTTCCTTACGGAATCATGAGTCACTTGGACTGGGTCTCGAACGTGGGTTACCAGTACCTGCACTTCCATTACAACCCGGCCCACATGCTTGCGATTACCTTCTTCTTCACCACATGTCTGGCGCTGGCGATGCACGGCTCCCTGATCCTGTCGGTGACAAATCCCAAGAAGGGCGAGCCGGTCAAGACCGGCGAGCACGAGAACACCTTCTTCCGGGATCTGGTCGGCTACTCCATCGGTGCACTTGGTATCCATCGCCTGGGTCTCTTCCTGGCGCTGAGTGCAGTCTTCTGGAGCGCCGTCTGTATCGTGATCAGCGGACCCTTCTGGACGCGCGGCTGGCCGGAATGGTGGAACTGGTGGCTTGAGCTTCCGCTCTGGTAGGGTCTAGGAGACAACAATGGCTGAATATCAGAACATTTTTACAAGCGTGCAGGTGCGCTCTCCGGCTTACCCCGGAACGCCCATGCCGAAAGGCAATCTGCCGCGGATCGGCACGCCGATCTTCTCCTACTGGGCCGGGAAGATCGGTGACGCTCAGATCGGCCCCATCTACCTCGGATTCACCGGTGTTGCATCCCTGATCTTCGGCTTCATCGCCATCGAGATCATCGGCTTCAACATGGCCGCCTCCGTGAATTGGAGCCCGATCGAATTTGTGAAGAACTTCTTCTGGTTGGCGCTTGAGCCGCCACCACCGTCCTACGGTCTCAGTATCCCTCCTTTGGGTGATGGCGGCTGGTGGCTGATCGCCGGTTTCTTCCTGACCACATCCATCATCCTTTGGTGGATCCGGACCTACAAGCGTGCTGCGGATCTGGGTTTAAGTCAGTGGCTGTCGTGGGCGTTTGCAGCGGCGATCTTCTTCTATCTGAGCCTGGGCTTCATTCGCCCGGTGTTGATGGGAAGCTGGGCGGAGGCAGTGCCTTTCGGCATCTTTCCGCACCTTGACTGGACGGCGGCATTCTCGATTCGCTACGGGAATCTTTACTACAATCCCTTCCACATGCTCTCGATCGCCTTCCTGTATGGCTCGGCACTGCTGTTTGCCATGCATGCGGCGACCATCCTTGCCGTGAGCCGCTTCGGTGGCGACCGCGAGATCGACCAGATCACGGATCGCGGGACGGCCGCCGAGCGTGCAGCACTCTTCTGGCGCTGGACGATGGGCTTCAACGCCACGATGGAATCCATCCATCGCTGGGCTTGGTGGTTCGCGGTCTTGACGGTCATCACCGCCGGTATCGGGATCCTCCTGACCGGAACCGTGGTCGACAACTGGTATCTGTGGGCAGTGAAGCATGGTGTCGCTCCCGCCTATCCGCTTGATGGCGCTGTGGACCCGACGCTGTTGCAGGGGGTGTCGCAATGAAGATGGCTAAGTACACGTCGATCCCGCTGGCCGCTGTCGTCGCTTCGGTTTTTGTTGCCGGCTGTGAGGCGCCGCCGCCCGAGACCGTCCAATTGGGCTACCGCGGTCTGGCGATGGAGCACGTCCAAAACCCCGGTGATCTGGCTCGCAGCTATAAGGCGAACCAGCCTCCCGAGGTGATTCCGGCGGCACCGCCGGGTGGTCCGAAGGTCTCCGAGGTCTACGAGAACGTCCAGGTCCTGAGCGATCTCACCGTTGCGGATTTCACCCGGCTGATGGTGGCCGTAACGACTTGGGTCTCTCCGGAGCAGGGCTGCAACTACTGCCACGTTCCCGGCAACTGGGCGTCCGACGACATCTATACGAAGGTTGTATCGCGCAAGATGTTCCAGATGACGCAGCAGGCCAATTCGGCATGGAAGGACCATGTCGCGGAGACGGGCGTGACCTGCTATACCTGTCATCGCGGTCAGCCGGTGCCCGAGTATGTCTGGACGACCGACCCGGGTCCGAACCTGCCGTCCGGCGTGTCTCCGACGGGCCAAAACATCGCGGCGTCGACGGTTGCCTACGCGTCTTTGCCGTTCGACCCCTTCACGCCGTTCCTGGATCAAGCCAACGAGATCCGCGTGATCGGCGATTCGGCCCTGCCGAGCGGCAATTCGGCTTCGACCAAGCAAGCGGAGTGGGTCTACGGTCTGATGATGCATCTGTCCGACGCGCTCGGCGTCAACTGCACCTTCTGCCACAACAGTCGGTCCTTCTTTGCCTGGGATCAGAGCACCCCGCAGCGGACCACCGCCTGGTATGCGATCCGGATGGTGCGTGAGATGAACCAGGAATACATCTGGCCGTTGAACGAGGTGTTGCCCGAAACGCGGAAGGGCCCGTTGGGCGATCCCTACCGTGTGAGCTGCGCGACTTGCCATCAGGGCGCTTATAAGCCACTTTACGGTGCTCAGATGCTCAAGGACTACCCCGCACTTGCAGGTCCGACCCTGATTGCGGCGCCCGAGGAAGCGGCTCCGGTCGAGCCCGCGGCAGAAGCAGCGCCCGCGGAGGGGCCGAAGCAGTTGTAGGCAAGTCGGCCGGCTCGGCTGGCCGGAAAGGCAAGGAGGCCAAAAGGCAGCGCCTGATTCCGGTCCGGCGCAAAGCGGGTGAGATGATTCAGCAGGCCGCGCCCTTATCCTGCCGCTCGCAACCGTCAGGTTGCTCAGGCAGGGTATAACACCCGAAAGGGCAAGGGTCCCGGTCACAAGGCGAGGAGATATCGATGACCAACCGGACCGTCACGACATCGGGTCTGACAGAAAACGAGGCGAAAGAGTTTCATGGCATCTTCGTGTCGAGTTTCGTCACCTTCACGTCGATCGTGGTCGCTGCGCACATCCTGGTTTGGTTGTGGCGTCCTTGGCTTTAACCGAGGCGGCGGGCGTCGAATGATGACCCACCGGGCGTTCGCTGACACAGCGAAACCCATCTTTTAGACACTGGAGTTTAAAATGCACAAAATTTGGCAGATGTTCGATCCGCGCAGAACACTCGCAGGCTTGCTCGGATTCTTGCTCGGCTTGGCCTTGTTGATCCACTTCATCCTGCTCAGCAGTCCGGCCTTTAACTGGCTCGGTGGCGTTTAATCTGGTGTTCGCATCGGGATCGTCCGCCTTGTCCGTCGAGACCTACGGGCGATCCGATCCACTGTGGTTCCCGCCGCGGGGAAGATCGCGGTAACGGCCAACTGGCCAAAACATGACAAGTGAGGGTAATTCCATGGCTGAAGAGAAAAGCATGTCCGGGCTGACCGAAGAAGAGGCGAAGGAGTTTCACGGCATCTTCGTGCAGAGCATGACCGGGTTCTTCGGGGTTGTTATCTTTGCTCACATCCTTGCCTGGCTGTGGCGCCCCTGGCTGTAATCCCGGCCAGTCGACTCTTGATGGAATCCGACGGGAGGAGCGCAGCGATCTGCACCGTCCCGGTCTATGTCTTTAGGAGATTAACTCATGCATAAGATTTGGCAGATCTTCGATCCGCGCAGAACGCTGGTTGCTTTGTTCGGTTTCCTGTTGGTGCTCGGGCTGTTGATCCACTTCATCCTGCTCAGCACGGCCGACTTCAACTGGTTGTCCGACGGCGTGCCCGCTAGCGGGAAGGCTGCCGCTGTGACGCCTGTGGCACAGATGGCTCCCCTGCCTGCCGGCCGTTAGATCAGGCCGGGAGTTGCGATCTCGGGCGAGCGGCGTGCAACGCCGCCCTTGCCCGAGATCGCAACGCTCAAAGCACCCCGCCCGAAGCGCTACACATGTTCTTTCCCTGCGAATCGATCCTCCTCCGCACGGCCGCACCGATCGAGATCATCGATATCACGGCGCTCGTTCAGACACGCTTCCAGGGACACGGAATTGTTCACGGCCAAGTGACATTGTTTTCGCCCCACACGACTGCGTTCGTGTGCTTGAACGAAAAAGAGCCGATGTTGCAGCGCGACATGCTCGATTTCCTTCACAGCCTCGTTCCCGCCGATTCGGATTTTCGTCACAATCGCGAGCCGGTCGACGGTCGCCTGAACGCACATTCCCATCTGCTCGGACTCCTGATGACCGCATCGCAGACCATACCGGTCGCCGACGGACGTCTGCTCCTCGGCGGATGGCAATCGATCTTTTTCATCGAATTGGATGGCCCGCGCGATGAGCGTCGGCTTCTGATGCAGGTCAGCGGAGAGCAATAGCCGATGATCGCAGCCGATCTCGAGGGGTTTTTTGCGGATGCGGATACCCTGGATCCCGACGCCTATCTGCGTCTCGACTATTACTTGGAGTGCCGGGGAGATCCGCGCGTTGCCGTTGCGCACTTCTGCTCGGAGCAGTCGACCGCCCAGTGGCGCCGTGTCGGCTCGGGCGAGGACCTGCGCGGCGAGTTCGGCGCGAAGGTCGTCCATCTCGCCGTCGATGCGATCCTGCCGGACTTCAGCTACGGTTTGAAGGCGCCTGGCGAGGGCAAGGTTCACGCGTGTCGCGTCCGCATCGCTCATCCACATCGCAACTTCGGCCCCCGAATCCCGAACCTGCTGAGTGCGGTCTGCGGCGAAGGCACCTTCTTCTCGCCCGGCGCCCCGGTCGTGAAGTTGCTCGACATTCATTTTCCCGACGCCTATTTGAATCGGTTCGACGGTCCGCGTTACGGGGTCGAGGGTTTCCGCGACCTGCTCGGGGTTTACGATCGTCCGATCTTTTTCGGGGTCATCAAGCCAAACATCGGATTGGCGCCGGAGGCTATGGCGGAGCTCGGCCTCCAGGGGTGGTTGGGCGGGCTGGATGTCGCCAAAGACGACGAGATGCTTTGCGATACCGACTGGTGTAGCCTTGAGCAACGATCCGCGCTCTTGGGTTCGGCGCGTCGGCGTGCGGAAGCGCAGACCGGTACCGCGAAGGTCTACCTGGCCAACGTCACCGACGAGGTGGATCGGTTGACCGACCTACACGACATGGCGGTCAAGAACGGCGCGAATGCTCTGCTCGTCAACGCCGTACCGGTCGGATTGAGCGCTGTTCGAATGCTTGCTCGGCAGACGCGCGTGCCTTTGGTGGCTCATTTTCCGATGATTGCCGCCATGAGTCGCTTGGAGCGTTTCGGTATCAGCTCCGTGGTGATGACCAAGTTGCAGCGACTCGCCGGATTCGACGTCATCATCATGCCCGGCTTCGGCGGTCGCATGTTCATGTCGGATGCCGAGGTTTGCCGCAACGCCGCCGCATGCCTGGAGCCGATGGGGCATCTTCGCCCGAGCCTGCCGGTACCCGGCGGAAGCGATTGGGCCGGGACGCTCAAGCGGGTCCACGATGCGCTCGGAACGCGCGATTTCGGCTTCGTGCCGGGGCGCGGTGTCTTCGGGCATCCGATGGGACCCCGTGGCGGTGCCGCAAGCATCCGTCAGGCGTGGGATGCCGTTGCTGCCGGGATCCCGATCGAGGATCACGCCATTCATCACGTGGAGCTGAGCGCCGCGATCGACGCCTTCGGTTCCCGTGCCTGAGGCGCATTAAACCGCGTCCAGAGCGAGATGCTCACTTTCGAGTGAGTTCGAAGTTTGGTGAATCCACGACCCTTAGCGGGGGGCGCGGTTTAAAATTTTATATTTTTTAATACTTTAAACCGCGCCGGCTCCAGCGGTTCTGAAATCCGCCGGGGCCGATCCCATCCAAAAACATCGCATACCGCACTGGGCGCGGTTTAAATCGACGTCGCGCCGAGACGTTTCGTTGGAGGTCATGCTTGAGTGCTCGAATCGTACCGCCGCTCGCGGCCGACGCCTTGGAGCGTGCGTCGCAGCGCGACGCCTGCGAGGAAGTCGTCCTGGTCGATGACCGGGATCTGGTCCTCGGTTGCGCCGGGAAGATCGATGCCCATCGCGACGGTCAACTGCACCGTGCCTTCTCGATACTGGTCTTCGACGCGGACGACCGGCTCCTTCTGCAGCGACGTGCCGACGTCAAATATCATTTCGCGACACGTTGGTCCAACACCTGTTGCGGCCATCCCCGGCCGGATGAGCCGACGATACAGGCCGCCGGCCGGCGACTGAAGGAAGAGTTCGGAATCCGCGTGCCGCTCACCGAGCGCACCCAACTCATCTATCGCGCCGAGGATCAGGCGTCGGGTCTGATCGAGCACGAGTATCTTCATGTCTTCTTCGGCGTTTACGCCGGCGATCCGCGCCCGGATGCCTCCGAGATCGGGGCTTGGCGATGGATGTCCGTCCCGGCCATCCATCGTGCCCTCGCACGCCGGCCGGAGTGGTTTACCCCCTGGTTCGGACTGCTGATGAATCGCCTTTTTCCGCGGTGAAGCAGAATCCGATTTTCGGCCCGTTCCTTACGGAGGCCGGTCTGGTGATCGGCCGAGCGCACCCCAACCCTCTTTGACTACGACGCGTCTGCTCTCCCGGCCGGATTCGATCGGCGCGGATTTGCGAACAACATCGATCGCCGGCACCCCGCAGCCTCTCCGTCCGGTGGACGCGAGCGCCCCGTGCCGATTGCTCACTCCAAACCGTTCCCGATATCAACCATGCCTTTCGAACAGCCGCTTGATGCCCCTTCTCGGACGACCCCGGACACCCATCAGCGCGGACACGACAAGGTTTCGCGCATCCCGGTCAAGGTCGAGCCCGCAACGGAGATCTTGCGTAAACCGGCGTGGATCCGTGCCAAGGCGCCCGTCGGCGCGGGAGTCAGCCGGATCAAGGCTCTGCTGCGCAAGGGCAAGCTGGCGACCGTCTGTGAGGAGGCGATGTGCCCGAACCTGGGCGAGTGCTTCAGTCACGGTACCGCGACCTTCATGATCCTGGGTGACATCTGCACGCGGCGCTGTCCCTTCTGCGACGTGGCGCACGGGCGTCCGCAGCCTGTCGATCCGGATGAGCCGCAACATCTGGCCGAGTCGATCGCGGCGATGGGCCTTCGCTATGTCGTGATCACATCGGTTGACCGAGACGATCTTCGCGACGGCGGAGCCGCGCATTTCGCGGCCTGTCTGGCCGCGGTTCGCGAGCGCAGCCCGGCGATCAAGCTCGAGGTCTTGGTGCCGGATTTCCGCGGACGCGAGGCGCTCGCGCTGGAGCAGTTCGTGGATGCCGGGGTTCCGGATGTCTTCAACCATAATCTCGAGACGGTTCCGCGGCTCTACCGGGAGGCGCGCCCCGGGGCGGACTATGCGGGCTCGTTGCGGCTGCTCGCCGCCTTCAAGGCGGCGCACCCCGGTGTTCGGACCAAATCGGGGTTGATGCTGGGACTCGGGGAGACGCGCGAGGAGGTCGACGAGACGCTGCGGGGTCTGCGCGCGCACGGCTGCGACATGCTGACCTTGGGCCAGTATCTCCAGCCCAGTCGCGACCACCTGCCCGTGAAGCGCTACTGGACCCCGGACGAGTTCGAAGACCTCAGGCGCTTCGCCGAGTCGATCGGATTCTCCAACGTTGCGAGCGCGCCGATGGTGCGCTCCTCCTACCACGCCGATCGTCAGGCGAGCGAGGTCCTCGACGGCGCGACGTCGGCAGAGGTCTGACAGATCGCGCCCCGGCACCGCTCTGGACGCGGTTTAGTCTTCGGTGGGCAGATGGTCGCTGTAGCGCTCCATCAAATAACAGAGACAATCCTGGCGGATGACGACCTGATTGGTCGTCAACATCGAGGGCATTACAGGCTGACACAGCCGCAGCTCGTGGTCTTCGACATGGAAATAGCGCTCGCCGACATCTCGGCCGTGCTCGTCGCGAACGTCCAGACCGATCCCCGAGCCCGGAGCGATGCGACCGAAGGCCATGCCTCGGGGCAGCTCGCAGAAGTTGAGATGCTCCAAGGCCGGATTGAGCTGCAGGTCGGCCTCCTCCGGAGGGAATCCGAACCCGACATCCTCGCGGATCTTCACTTGGGCAACCGTGTGGAAGAGATCGATATCCTGCGGCGCGACCGGATGGGGCGAGATGCGTGCGAGATGCAGCGCGGCCTCGATGAAGCTTCGGGCGTGCTCGATCCCCTGCTGCTCTCCGACCTTGCCGCATTCCACCGTCACGGACGGGCACAGCTCGGCCATCGCGAGCGATTGCACCCCGGTCGGTCGGGTGAAATAGACGACGATGCGCCCGAACAGATTGGCGAGGTTCAGAAACCGGTTGTCGATCCGATTCACGCAGGCGTAGTGCGGATTTGAGCCCGTGTTGTTGTGCAGGTCCAGACTGGCGAACAGCCCGCGTCCGGCCATGATGCGCACGACCTCCGCCATGAGATCGTGCTCGGGGGTGTGCGCCCGATCGGTGCCTGGCCACACACGGTTGTAGTCCGGTTGTCCTGGCAGACGGCGCACCCCGGATGCCGCCGCGCTGACGTTGCCGATGAAGAGGCTCAGTGCCCGCGGCAGGCGCAGCTCGCCGAAGCGTTCGAGCCGGTCGCGCAGCAAAGCGCGAATCGCCTCCCACCCGACCGTCTCGTTGCCGTGCATGAGCACCGACACGAAGAGTGCGGGCTCGCGGGCGCCGGGCAGATGGATCAAGGTCGGCGCACCGAGCCGCCGATCCAGCTCATGGCTTTCGGCCTCGAGGATGCCTTCCGGAAGGTGATCGAGCTCTTGGAGCATGGCGTCTTTGTCGTCGATTCGGGAGTTGTTAGAACCTAGGTTGAAACGTCGCTAGGGAAGGGTTCAAAAATATGTAAGACAATTCGGCGAGAGAATGCCTCTGCTGCGGTTCTCGTTGTCGTTGTCGTTCTCGATCACGGCAACGAGACGGTGCTTCACTGATTTCCGACAGGTTACGAGGTATCCAGTCGAGCCTGTCGTGGTCGATTCGAGTGAGCCGGGGGTTCGACCGGATCCGATCAGCCGAGCAATGTCCACTCGTGCACCGGCTGCCCAGAACCTTGCTGTTCCAGGTAGGCGGCGGTCAGGCCGGCCATATCGGGGCCATGACGGGCGACCCAGGCGCGTTGCCAACGGGCACCGGTTCGGCCCGTTTCGAGCCGCCGCTCGATGATGCCGAGCCACTGTGCGATCTCCGGCGGGTCGATGCCTGCAGCCTGCAGCCCACGTCGCGCTCGGGGCAAGAGATCCTCCCCGAGGATGCGTCTGACCGGCAGGATCGCGCCGTCGAGCCACTGAATCTCGGCATCGAGCCCTTCGCGCGCGCAGGTATAAAAGGCCGCGCGGGTCTGCAGGAAGGGAATCCGCGATTCCGGCGGCTCGGGTTGTCCGGCCAGATCGCGCACGGCACCCAGATACAAGGCCGCATTCGCGAGCATGTCCGCCACCGTCGGGCCGGCCGGCACGACACGGTGCTCGATGCGCAAATGCGGTTGCCCTTCCGCATCGAAGCCGAGCAGCGGGCGGTTCCAACGCCAAATGGTACCATTGTGAAGACGCAGATGGGCCAGCGCCTGCGGCTCCTCCGCCATGAGGTGCGGGAGCAGGACCGGATAGCGGTCGAGGTTCGCGCGAAAGGTCTCCATGATCGAACGCGCGGCATACCGGAAACCGAAGCTCACGCGTTCCTGCAGGATGGGGCCGCCCGGGGAGACCGCCTGCTCGAACAGCGGGATCCGGGTCTCGTCCCAGAGGTCGTGTCCGAAGAGGTAGGGCGAGTTGGCCGAGATGGCGACCATGGGTCCGCTGATGAGCTTCGAGGCGTTGTAGACGCGCGCCGCTTCCCCCGGGGTCACCTTGAGGTGGATCTGAAAAGAGGTTGCGGCGGCCTCCAACATGACATCGTGCCACTCCAGCGCGAGGCGGTCGCGACCCGCGATCTCGAGCTTCAAGGGGCGGTCGTGCCGTAGGGCGAAGATCTGGTCGTTGAGTGCGCGGTAACGCTGTCGCGGCGTCATCGCGCGCAGGCTCAGATGCTGCGGGCGCACGGTCGGTAGGATGCCGATCGTCAGGAGACGGGTCCCCAGCGTTTGCGCCACAAGGTCGCAGCGTTGCAGCGTCGCGGCGAGCTCGGTCGCGAGTCGAGACAGACAGTCACCCGTCAGCGGCATCGGCGAGCCGTTGATCTCCGCGTTGAAGGTCGCGAGCTCCGCGACCACCAAGGGGTCGTTCAGACGCGCGAGGAGCGACTCGACCTCGGGTGCCGGATCCAGCCGGGAATCCACGAGCCAAGCCTCCAGCTCGAATCCCGCGGTCGGCTCGGAGGCCTCGAACCGATCGGAGGCGAGCCAGTCCTCCAGGAGCGCCGTCTCTTCGCGCAGCCTGGCGGCGAACTCGACGAAGTCCTGCTCGGTGAAATGCGCCTCCGCAATCTCCTGGCCCATCCCTTGTCCCCCATCACGGTTGACCTAAACCGCGCCCGGTGCGGTATGCGTCATTTGTTGGAGTGGATCGGCCGCGCCAGCTCCGACGACTGTCGGAGCTGGCGCGGTTTAGGCTTCATTATGGTCGGATTTCGGGCCGCTCGATAGGCGTCGCGGGGTGCCGAGCGCGCTGTGATCACTCCCGCAGGTGCCGATCCAGCTCGGCGAGCCGCTCGGGCGTGCCGATATCGAGCCAGTGTCCGCGGTGATGCTCTCCGCCGACCCGGCCCTGCGCCATCGCTTCTCGAAGCAGCGGTGCCAGCGCAAAGGCCCCCGGGCGACACCCTGCGAACAGGCTCGGGCGGTAGACACCGACCCCGCTGAAGGTCAGACGCCTGTTGCCCTCGGCTCGGACCCGGCCCCCCGTCAAGATGAAATCGCCGCTCGGGTGGTGCGGGGGATTGTCGACCAGTACCAGGTGAGCGAGGTCGGTTCCGGCGAGGCACAGGCCGATCGGATCGATATCGGACCAGATGTCGCCGTTGATCACGAGGAAGGGGTCCGGTCCAAGCAGCGGCAGGGCCTTGAAGATGCCGCCGCCGGTCTCCAAGGCCGTTTGCTCCGAGGAATAGCGGATGCGGACGCCGAATCGACTGCCGTCGCCGAGTGCCGCCTCGATCTGCTCGCCGAGATGGGCGTGGTTGATCACGATGTCCCGGATGTCGGCCGCGGCCAGACGCTCCAGATGATACTGAATCAACGGGCGACCGCCCGCCTCGAGCAGGGGCTTGGGGACCTGATCGGTCAGAGGGCGCATTCGATTGCCGCGGCCGGCGGCGAGGATCATCGCCTTCATGAGAACGGGTAGACTCCAGTGGGGGTGTCCCAAGATACACCAGCCGGCGTCGCCAGGGTCGTCGACTCCGATCCGCGTCGGCTCGATCGGGATCCTGCGGCGCGAACGCAGCGCACGGCCGGTTTGGATGCCCGCCGTCGCCGTGGTAGCCTTTTCGTGCCCTGTCGGCTGCCGAGGTTAGGGAGCGTCTTCGTCTTGTTCAAGATCATTTCCTTTAATATCAACGGAATTCGTGCGCGACCCCATCAGCTCGAAGCGATCAAGGCTGCCCATGATCCGGATGTCCTTGGCTTGCAGGAGTGCAAGGTCGCCGACGACGCCTTTCCGGTCGATCTCGTGCGGGGGCTCGGGTTTGCGACCCATTTCCACGGTCAGAAGTCGCACTACGGTGTCGCGCTCTTGAGCAAGGTCGAGCCGCTCGCAGTCGCCAAGGGCTTTCCGGGGGACGCCGAGGACGCTCAGCGTCGCGCCATCATCGGGCGCTACCCCTTGCCGGGCGGAGGCGAGATCACGGTCATCAACGGCTACTTTCCGCAGGGCGAGAGCCGTGACCATCCGATCAAGTTCCCGAACAAGCGCAAGTTCTATGCGGATCTCACCGCCTATCTGCGGGAATTCTGCTCACCCGATCAGAACCTCGTGGTGCTGGGCGATATGAATGTCGCGCCGCTCGACCTGGATATCGGCATCGGGGCGGACAACGCCAAGCGCTGGCTGCGCACCGGCAAATGCAGCTTCCTCCCGGAGGAGCGCGAATGGCTCGAGACCTTGACCGATTGGGGTCTGGTCGATGCCTATCGCACGGTGCACCCCGAGGTCGACGACCGCTTCAGTTGGTTCGATTATCGCTCGCGCGGCTTCGAGCGTGACCCCAAGCACGGGCTGCGGATCGATCATCTGTTGGTGACCGCGCCCCTGCGCGAGCGCCTGCTGGATGCCGATATCGACTATGCCATTCGCGGCATGGAGAAGCCCTCTGACCATTGTCCGGTCTGGGCGCGGTTCGATCTGTGAGTCCGCGGCGATCCTGATGCCTCACATCCTGTCCCGAAAACCTGCTTCGGCAAGCGTGCTCGCGCGATGACGTCGCATCAGCCCATCGGCGTCTTCGACTCGGGTGTCGGCGGTCTCTCGGTCCTGCGCGAGATCCGTCGTGCGCTGCCGCACGAAGATCTGCTCTATGTCGCCGACTCGGCCTATGCGCCTTACGGCGATCAGTCCGCCGATGCGATCGAGCTGCGCGCCGTTGCCGTCACCGAGCGGCTGATGGCTCGCGGGGCGAAGGCGATCGTCGTGGCCTGCAATACGGCGACGGGTGCGGCGGCCCGGGTGCTTCGGACCCGGTATTCGGTGCCGGTGATCGCCATGGAGCCTGCGGTCAAGCCGGCTATCGAGCAGACCCGCTCGGGCGTGGTCGGTGTTCTGGCCACGCGCCAGACCCTGGCCAGCCACACCTTCAAGCAGCTGCTCGCGCGCTTGGGTGAGGGGCCGGAGATCCTCCTTCAGGCCTGTCCGGGTCTGGTCGAGCGGGTGGAGGCCGGCGACTTGGAGGGCGAAGGCACGCGAGCCCTGATGGCCGCCTACCTCGAGCCGCTCTTGGCGCGGGGTGCCGATACCCTGGTCCTCGGCTGCACCCATTATCCGCACCTGGGCAGGCTGATCGGCGAGATCGCCGGACCCCGGACGGCCGTGTTGGACTCCGGCGCTGCCGTTGCGCGGCAGGTTCACCGCCGTCTGTCCGAGGCCGGATTGCTGGCGCCGTCCGGCCGTGTCGGGACCGAGCGCTTCTGGACGAGCGGCGAGCCGACCAAGGTCGCTGCGGTGATGGAGAGGCTCTGGGGTGCACCTCTGGAGCTGCATCCGTTGACCCGGGAGGCGGGGACACCGATTTTCAGAGAGGGCGCGGCCCTCATCGCTCAAGGCGCCGGGTGCAGCCGATGATGGCCCCCGCCTTTCAAGATTGCTTCGGAGGCATCATGCGCGGGACTATGGGAATCCGAATCGCCGCGATCGTCACCCTTTGCATCGCTGCGTTTGCCTCCTCAGGTGCATTCGCCAACGAGCCGTGCCTCAAGATGGTGTTCGGGCGTTATTGTTTGGGTGGTGATGTCGGGCCGCTGTTGCAGGCCGTCCCGCCTCCGCTCGTGCACCAGGAGGAGGACGCGAGTTTGGCCTTGGTGTTCGTCGATGGCCCGGATCGGCTCTATGTGCTCGCCTTCAACCATAAGATCTACAAGGTCGTGCTCGCCTTCGGCGTCTCGACGCAACTGCGGTACGAGGAGACCTATGGCGCCTTGCGCGACATCTACGGGCCCGGCGAAGACCGCAGCCGCTTCTCCCCCGATGCGACCACGCCCGGGCGCCGTCTCGTCGCGATCCGTCGCGGCGAAGGCGTCGCCATGCATGTCTGGACGCCGTCGCCGACGTGGCGCATCGAGCTGTCCTGGACGCGCGAGATGGGTCTCTCGCTCGCTTACGTCGCCACCGAGCTGAGCGCCGCTCGTGCTGCGCAGATCGACCGGGGCCTCTGAGCCCGGTCTCGGATGCCTTTAGTTTTGGATGCCTGTTCCACGATCCGCCGGATCGATTGGCTGCCCGACCAGCGCGAGTCCGCTTTCCTCCAATCCGGAAAGCACGACCTTGACAAGCTGATTGCCGTCGATCGCGGTCTCGTGCGCCGCGACCTGGACCGGCAGATAGTTGGGGGTATAGCCGAATCGGGTCTCCCGCCGCTCGCCGCCGGGGTTGCCCTCGCAGAGGATCTCGACGGCCTTGCCGATCTGCTCGCGCAGGACCGCTTCGCGCATGTTCAGTGCGAGGTTCTTCAGCGCCAGCAAGCGCCGATGCTTGGTGTGGCTATCGACCTGGCCCGGCATCTCGGCCGCCTGGGTTCCTGCTCGCGGCGAGTAGGCAAAGGCATGGATGTGCCCGAATCGGATCGACTCGGCGAAGGCGAGCGTCTCGTCCCAGTCATCGAAGCTCTCGCCGGGGAAGCCGACGATGATGTCGGTCGTGATGTTGAGGTCCGGCACGCGCGCGCGACCCTGCTCGATCAGACGCGCGAACTCGGCCGTCTTGCAGCGCCGCGCCATGCGTCGCAGCACGCGGTCCGAGCCGCTTTGCAGCGGCAGGTGCAGATGCGGCATCAGGCGCGGATCCTCGAAACATCGCCAGAAGCCATCGCCGAGATCCCAGGGTTCCAACGAGCCGAGGCGCAGACGCGGGATCCCGGTCTCGCCGAGGATGCGCGCGATCAGGTCCGATAGCGTACCGCCAGAGTCGCTGCCGTATCCGCCGAGATGCACGCCGGTCAGCACCACCTCGCGGATGCCCTGCTCGACCAGTCGGTCGATGGTTCCGATGATCTCGGCAGGGGTCCGGCTGCGCTCGGCACCGCGCGCGACGGTGGTGATGCAGAAGGTACAGCTGTAACGACAGCCGTCTTGGATCTTGATGAAGGCACGCTGACGACCGCGCGCGAAGAGTGCCCCGGCGGCGTCGGTGGCGGCCGTCTCGGGCATGGCAGGAAGGTTCAGGGTGGCGAGTGCGATCGCGACCAGGCGGTCCTTGTCGCGATTGGCGACGATCAGATCGACACCGGACTCGGTCGAGACGGCGCTGTCCCCGAGCGTGGCGAGACAGCCGCTGACGATCAGTCGTGCCTGGGGATTGGCGCGTTGGCTGCGCCGCAGAACTGCGCGCGATTTGCGCACCGCCTCCTGCGTGACGGCGCAGGTGTTGACCACGACCAGGTCGGCAGGGGCGTTCGCGTCGACCACGCGAAAACCCGCGTCCCGAAAACGCTCGGCCCACTCCTCGGATTCGGCCTCGTTGAGCCGGCAGCCGAGCGTCGTGATGTGGACGCGACGACCGAGGCTTGCGACGAGGCCATCTTGATCGGGTCCGATCTCAAGCCCCCGGCGCACTCGGCGCCTGCGGCGTCGGCGAGTTCTGGTGGATCAGCAGGCGCCAGCCATCGGCCCCTTTCCTGAAGACGTTGGTGCCGTAGATCGCGGGGCCCGGCTGACCCGGTGCCCCGCCTTGCATACGCTCTTCGATCAGGTGGACCGCGGTCTCCCCGGCCTCGATCCAGGCGAGGTGACGCACCTGGATGTCGAAGGCCCCGGCCTGCTCGAAAATGGATCGCCAAAGCTGCAGGACCTCCGGCCCCATCACCAACGGCGTCATCGGCAGGAGACAGGCGATGCTCTCCGAGTCCTCCCACACCTGTGTCATGGCTGCGGGGTCGCCCGCCTCCAGCGCATCGTAGAAGGCGTCCTCGGCGTCCTGAGGGGTGTCGAACGGCATTGGCGTGTGTTCCTGAATGATGGGTTGATCGTTGGCCGTAGCCGGGGCGCCGGGTAGGGGCGACTTAAGTCGCCCCAGGTTGGCCGATCCTCTGAAAGCTGATAGCCCCGCTCGCCCCGGAGGTTGTGGCTCACTCCGGTGCAGCTGCGCTCCGGCCCGTTTCCGCGTTCCGCTCGGGCTCGGGCGGATTAAACCAAGGCGCCGATCGCCGCAGATCCACACGCGGGATGCGCAGTTGGATCCGGTCCGAGGTCACCTCGCGCGACATGGCCGCGATGTCGGCGTCCGGCGGCAAGGTCAGACGCTGACTCGCCGACCCGCTGACGACACCATAGCCCGCGCCGAAGCTGTCTTCCCGATACTCTTCGGCACGGGTCCGGTAGGCAATCCTCAATGCGCGCCCTCGGGACATGATTGAAACCTGCTCGGGATCGATGTTCGCGAGCCTGATCTCGACGAGGTAGGCGTCGGGCGTTGTCCGTCGCGCGATCGACAGATGTCTCCCCCGCTGGCCCCCGGCTGCGGACTGCGCGGTAGGCACATCCGATCGTGCTGCGAAGGGGGCGCTCTGCGGCGCAGGCAACCCCGGAGGGTCCATGAATGGCAGTGGTCCGAACCTCGGCCCGTAAGGATTGCCCGGATCCGCGAAGGAACCCGGGTTGCTCCATCCGCCGGCCCATGGGGCTGCGGGATAGTAGGCTCCGGGCGCTGGCGGCCCATATGGCCCCCACGCGAAGGTCGGGGCGGAAACGGCGATGATCAAAACCGCGGCGGTCAGGTGAGCGATACGCATCGGTGACTCCTACATCTGCGGGGATCCGATACGTCAAGTATAGGGCGGCCGAGGACATTGGCGCACCCGCCACGTCGGGCGATCCGCCGAATCGACGAGGCCATGCGCCAAGAGCCAGAGTCGGGCATCCTCGGCATCCTGCTCGAACCAACGCTTGGTCGAGCCCAGCCGAAAGCTGTAGCCCCACGCGTCCATGTCGGCGAAGATCCGCTCGCGCCCGAGACCAGGGACGGCATCCGCCAGCAACACCTGGAGATAACAGACTGCGTTCTCTTCCGGGTCGTCGCCGCCGGCATCCGTGTGTATGCGCGCGCGCCGATCCGGGTCCATGCAGATCCAATGCCCCGCCTCGTGCAGAACCGAGTGCAGAGGCGTCTCGGGTGTGGCATGCAGGACGTCGCCGACCAGGCCGGCTTCAGATTCACCCCAATAAGAGCCGGGAATCGGCTGGCCTGCGTCATGAAGGCTGAACCTCAGGCCAAAACGCCCGAGCAAGGACACGACCTGCATGATCTGCGCTCCCATGGCACCGAGCGTCTGGACGGGTTGGGGGCTTGCGGGGGGCGTGTGATCCTCAAACATGCTGTTGCCGCTGGCTTTCAGGATTCGGTCGTCTGATCCCGGTCTGCGGCGGGGTGATGAGCGAGAGATCATTCATACAGCGGAGGCTCTTTATGTGTTTCGGACAGTTAGCCCAGGAGCGCCGCCAGCAGCGAGTTCAGCAGGCCCTTGCCTCGGACACGAGCATTGTGGACGAACTGAAAGAAGCTCGGGTACACCGGCAAGCTCTCCTGCGAAATGCCGCGGTGGGGCCGCAACCACGAGCGCAGCAATGACCAGACGCCTTCCATGGTGTTGACGTGGACCTCGTAGAAACCGTCTCCGTCATCGTCGCGCGCAGACTCGCCGCGACTGTGACAGACGCTGTGATGATCGTAGCCCCACGCCGGCAAGCGGGCGTAGATGTCGTATTCGTCGGTGAAGAACCGCGTTCCCGGGGCCACGGCGCCGCGGATCAGCGCTTGTGACCGGCGACGACAGACACCTCGTCGGCCTCCACTTCGCCCGTGAGGAGCGGCGGCGGCTGCTTCGCCTCGATGCCCTCGCGCAACTGCCCGGTCATGCGTTGGGCGTCGTCCTTGTTCAGGTCCAGCTCATGGCCGATCTGCCGGTTGGACAGGTTCAAGCCCATAAAGTACAAACACAGCACCCAAGTGCGCAGAGGCTGATGGTGTCGCGCAAAAATCGTCTCGCTCGGAGCGTCGAACCAGCGTCCGCAGTCCTTGCAGAGGTATTTTCGGCGCTCCGGCTGCGTGGTGTCGCGGCCCTGCTTGGTGACGGCTGCCGCGTGGCAATGCACGCAGCGCACCCCCTCCGGCCAGCGCCGCCGGTCCGACGCGTTGGGCCACACTGATCTTTCACCAACATCGAAAACCCAGGTGAGCCCCGATGAACGCCAAAGAATTAATTGAACAGGCGATCGCGTTGCCCGTCGAAGAACGCGCGCTGGTCGTGGACTCGTTGCTGCGGAGCCTGAATTCGCCCCGGTCGGAGATCGATGCACAGTGGGCCAAAGAGGCCGAGCGCCGCCTGGCGGAGCTGCGCTCCGGCAAGGTCCAGGCCGTCCCGGGCGAGGGAGTGTTCGAGCGCGTCCGGGAGCGCTTCAAACGATGAGCTATCGTTTCCATCCCGAGGCAGAGGTCGAGCTGAACCTCTCGATCGACTACTACGAGTCCATCGAGCCGGGGCTGGGCTACGACTTCGCGATCGAGGTGTACGATGCCATTCTACGTGTCGTGGATTTCCCGAAGGCATGGACCATCCTCGATGGCGATGTTCGCAGGTCACTTGTCAAGCGCTTCCCCTACGGCGTGCTGTACAGCGAAGAGCTGGACGGAATCCTGATTCTGGCGGTCATGAACCTTCACCGTGCGCCCGACTATTGGAAGCATCGCGTGTGAGCCGCCTCGACCGGAGCTCAAGCGCTCCGGTCATGAGGGGACAGGGGCGAGGTCAAGAACAAACAGGGGCGGACTACGGGTTCTGAAGAACAAACAGCGACGGATTACGGTTTCTGCGGATTGTGGGGGCAATAGGGCCTGTCAGGATAAACTCAGAAAAAGAGCCTTGGGCAGACCTTTGAATATCAAAATGGCGGAGAGGGTGTCCGTTGATACAGGGTTCGCATGGGTCCACCGTCGTTCCTATCATGCTGTCGATTCAAGTGTTTAGCTCCGTCGTCTTCCATCATCATCCGCACCGATCCGCCGTAAGGTTGGGGGCAGAGTTGGGGGCAGTTGGGGGCAAGGCCGATGTTCTCCTCCTCCCGGTTAACCACCTGATCCTCGCACTCGAAGGCCGCCAGCACGCCTAGGCGCTCCTCACGGCACCGACCCGGCACATCGGCAGCACCATCAACGCCAGCGGCTCACAGGGCCGCCTAGGCGCTCCTCGCTCCTCGCTTGCATCATCGCGTGACAGTCACGACAATCGGGACACCTAAAACCCGTGACAGTCACGAACATGACCACACCGAAACCACCGGCACGCACACCCGCACAGCGGCGCGCGGATCTTCGCTCGCGCGCGGTCACGCTCTTGATGGACAACAACGAAGCGGCGCTGCTCAAGGCCGCCGATAGCCTCGTCATCGAGGCGCTGCTCTACAGCTACCGGCGCAAGCTCCCGCATGACTTCAAGGCGCTGTCGGCTGAATTGCTGCGGCGACTGCAAGCGGCTCGCGTGACTGTCACGCAAACAGAGGAGGTCGAGCCGGTCTCGGCACCCGTGACAGTCACGACACCCGAGCCGACTCCCGAGTCGAAAACCCGGCGCTCCTACCCGATCGAGGTGCAGCGGCTGGCAATCGACATGGCCGATCGAGGCAAATCGAGCCGGGAGATTCAAGCGGCCATCATGGAGAGGTGCGGTCGCGCTCCCGCCGTGAGCAATCTGGCGAAGCTCATCAAGAACTGGCGGTCGACGGTCGGCTGAATAGGGCGGTTTTTTGTCCGCATTGACTCCGTGCTAGTCCCGTGTAGCATCTACCGGGCTAACCAAGGCCGCGCACGTCCGAATGAGGGCGTCACCACAACAGCAATTCAACTGGAGAGAACCGGAAATGACATCAACCATCCATCCTCGAGGATCACCGTATGACCCGTCAGTTTCTCCGCCTGCCGCAAGTCGAAGGCCGCACCGGACTGAAGAAGTCGACCATCTATAAGCTGATCGCGCTCGGTCAATTCCCGCCACCCATCAAGTTGTCACCGCGCGCGTCGGCGTGGCCTTCCGATGAGGTCGACGACTGGCAGCAACGCCAGCTCGACACCCGCAATGCAGTTGCATGACGGGAGGTCGACATGGGCGGAAAGAAGAAAACCGCGCTCGACGGCGAATCGAGGCGCGGCTCAAGAAAAGGTATCGGGCGCACTCATTATCCGGCTGAATCGGCGCGGTCGCAATGCGCTCGACTGCTCCGTCATCTGCGAGAGCATGGCCGAATAGACACCCGAGAAGCTCGGTCACGTCTCGACATCATGTCGCCAGCGGCGAGGGTCTATGACCTGAGATACAAGGTCGGCGTCGACATCCTGTCGGTCATCAACCCTGATAGCAGAGTCGCCACCTATATCCTGAAGCCGGGAGGTGCCGACCGATGAGAACGTTCATCGCACTGCACCGTCGGGATGTTCACCGAGGCGGATATCTGGATTGCCTCGTGTGGGCGCGTCAGAAGGCCGCCAGCGAGCCGACAAAGCCGGCGCTGGTGCTCACCTGTCGACCGGGCGACAAGGCCGCTAGGGTCGTCGCAGAGGTCACGGCGAAGGAGGAGCGAATCATCCTCGAAGGCCGGCTGGTGCCGATTCGGAAACTCCGACCATGAGTAGGCCGAAGCGCAAGGATTACCGGCACGCTGGCGGCGTTATCAGGCTTCCCAGGGCGATGCTCGGGTCACCCGCCTATCGGTCTCTATCGCCAGCGGCGCGGGCGCTGTTGGTCGAGCTACAACTCCTATGGGCACCCGACCGGACGTCGATTCACTTTTCATCCCGGCGAGCCGGCGAGGCGCTCGGGATATCGAAGGCATCGGCGGCGCGGGCCTTCCGGGAATTGGTCGAGACAGAGTTCGTCGTCGTCACCGATGAGGCGCAATTCAGCAGCAACGGCACCGGCAAAGCGAGGTGCTACAGGCTCACATGGGAGTCGATGGCAGGTCGAGAACCGACCGCAGAATGGCAGACCGCGGAAATTTCACGGTCTCACCCATGAGACGGTTAACCCGAAAGCGTCTCACCCATGAGACGGTCGAGGCTAAGACACTCGCTAACCGTCTCACCCATGAGACGGTCCCACCGACCGTCAACGAAGAATCAACGGCTTATGATTCGGCGCAACCGACCGACCGTCTCACCCATGAGACACTATTAGTGACCATGTGCAGCGCACTCATAGGCCATCCGACCATGTGCATCGCACTCCTCACCCATCCCGAATCAAGGCGAAAGCAAGGCGAAACCCGGTCGAGGTTGGCAATTGCGGCAATTTGCATCGCAATCGGCCTCGTCTGGTCATCTGCAATCGAAAGCATCGAAGGCGATACCGTCACGGATAATTGCGGGCCGGTACCCACGTGGCAACCGACAGGCGGTTATCTGTGACATGGTGAGGATAACCCTGCGATGGATTGACGGATGGTATCGGCGCGTCAGAGAGGAGGTGTCGCGTTTTAGTGGCCACACTGCGAATAGTGAGTGCCACCGATGCGGCGCTCCGATCCGTGTCGAGGATCGCGCGCGGTCTCACGGCGTGCCGTTCAACAAGCCGCTGTCGGTTTTCTTCTGCTCCGATGAGTGCGAGCGACATCACCACAATGCTGTCAGGCGCAAGGCCACCGAGATCAAGGTGTGCAATCACTGCGGCGCGACCTTCACGGCGAAGCGAGCCGATGCAGTCTACTGCTCCGCACGATGCAGACAGGCGGCTCGACGGTCCCGAGCATCATCTCCACCTGATCCATGAGGCAATCCGCATGACAGACCCGACACCCATGCTCGACATGACCCGGCGCATCTTCGCGGCCATGCTCCCGCCTGAGACAACGCAGCCTGAGACGGCTCCGCAGCAACAGGGCACAGGATCACAAGGGCAAGGCGTGGCGACGGCTCAGAGGATCGTTCACGGGTCCTCAGAGGGAGGTTCCACCGCAACTCTTTGCGGCTGCGGTGGCGGAGTAGAGCGAAAAATTCTCAGCGATTCGTGAATCTTGCACCGAGGACAGGCTCATGGCCGAAGCGGTCGACATCGAAAATGGATTGACCGAGGTACAGATCGAGGCGGCTCGACTCCTCGCGTGCGGCTGCAAGGCCACCGACGTGGCATCGGAGTGCGGTGTCGACGAATCGACCATCAGCAGATGGAGGAGAAAGCCGGCGTTCGCGGCGCTGGTGCAGCGGATCACCTCCGACGCACACCTCGAGGTTGTCGGTCGCATGGGCGAACTACTGCACCTTGCGCTCGACGTGATCGAGGAGAGTCTCCGGTACCCTGATCCGTCGATTCGGCTCCGAGGTGCGGTCGCGCTCCTCAATGTCTCAGGTCTCGGTCGCACGATGAAGGTGTCGGCTCCGATCGCTCCCGGCGACATTGAGGCCGCGGGCTAGGCTTGGGTCCCTCCGGCGACCTTGGAAAATCTCCACGGGCTTTCGGCTCGGTAGGTTCCCGTTTTCCGGTGCGCTAAGGCCGTTTGCATTCTTGCGTCGACCGTTCGGAATCAGCACCGCGACCGCTCGATTCTTCCGAAGGATTTGCACCGCGACCCGGCGCTCAATCGAGGCCGCGCTCGAGATCGCGCTCGGTCGGAATCGCGTCATGTCACGGGATCGAGGAGCGACTCAATGTCGGCTCGAAAGAGGGCAATCCAGGCCGATACCGGGCCTTTCTGCGGCGCAGTTGGGGGCAAAACTGGGGGCAAAATCAGGTAAATCGACCGACGCCTGAAAAAACGTGAGTGTTTACAGCACCTTGAAAATCAATGTGGCGGAGAGGGTGGGATTCGAACCCACGGAAGGCTTACGCCTTCTCTTGATTTCGAGTCAAGCCCGTTCGGCCACTCCGGCACCTCTCCGTGATTGTCGGTCGTGCGAATTGCTCGCGTTCGACAAGCTGGTAAGTGTAAGTCGAGGAACCTTACTTGTCTATCGTCGGGATCGTCTGTCGTCGGCGCCTGGCTTGGAAGAAGCCACGCAGTGTTTCGCCGCACGCCTCGGCGAGGATGCCTCCGCGACATCCGGTGCGGTGATTGAAACGCCCGTCCGACGGCAGGAGGTCGAAGAGGCTCCCGCAGGCGCCCGCCTTCGGGTCCGATGCGCCGAAGACCACCTCGCCGACACGCGCATGGATGATGGCGCCTGCGCACATGACGCAGGGCTCCAGGGTGACGTAGAGGGTTGTGCCCGGGAGGCGGTAGTTGCCGAGACGTTGCCCGGCATCGCGCAGCGCCTGGATCTCGGCATGGGCGGTCGCGTCGTGGGCACCGATCGGACGGTTCCAGCCCTCGCCGATGACCTCGTCGTTCAGGACCAGGACCGCGCCGACCGGGACCTCGTCCTCGGCCGCGGCGCGGTCGGCGAGGGTCAGGGCCAATCGCATCCAGTGGTCGTCGGTCTCTTTCGAAGGATCCATCGATGGGTCAACCCGTGCGGCTTCTTGACCATTCGGCGAGCCGCTCTTGCAGATCCTTAATCTCGGGGCAAAGATGAACCAATCGCGACCAGTTTCCAGTCAGCGCCCGCATCGCCTTTTTGCGGCCCTTTCCCGGGCCATCGCTGCCGAGCGCATTGAGAAAAGGATCGCTGTACCGCTCTTTCGGATCGCAGTCCGCTCGCACGTCTGCCCAAGCTTCATCGATTTGCCCCGGGTGCAGCGCAAGCATCCAGACTTCGACTTCCTGCACGGCGAGGCAGGTTAGGAGTTGTCCCGGGTGCTCCCGTTCGCGATCGTCTGCTCGTTCTTTGTTGCGATAGCGATTGCAGTCGAGATCGACGATCAACAGGAAGACGTCGATCATCGGGTTGTCGTCGATGATTGTCGTGATCGTTTCGCGATCCAGCGCTTGGTCGACGCCCCGAAGGTGCGGGTCGCCCAACACATCGATACGCACTTTTCGTCCGATCTCGTGGAAGATCCGTTCTACTACGGGTTTGAGAATGTACTGATCGTGGGTTGGGTCCTCGGGGATGATCAAGACCTTCACAAGCCTCGCTCCAGCCAGCCTGTCGAGAACAGGCGATCGACGGCGGCTCGGTCGGCAACCGCTTCGAAATCCTTCAGATCTTTGAGGCGACGCGCAATCGTGCCTTCCTCTTCGGGAACGCGGCCGAAGACAATCGCATTGCCGAGGCTCTCGTCGCAGAGGTGCTGGAGTAGCCACGGGGAGTGGGTCGTTGCCAGCACCTGAATACCGCGATCTCTCGTGACATGCTCTAAGAGCTCGACTAGAAGGTGAATGCGTGTCGGGTGCAGTCCGTTTTCGATCTCCTCGATCAGCACCATCGAGCCCTCGGGAGCCGTGATCAGGGCGGCGAGAACGCCGAGGAAGCGGAGTGTCCCGTCGGATAGGCTGCGAGCACTGATCGGCATTCCGTTCGTCTCGACGACCTGGAGCATAACCTCCTGCTGCGTGTTTTCGTCGAAACGGATATCGGTGATCACCGGTCCGCAAAGCTCGGAAAGCCAATCGATGAGGTCGGCTTTTTTGTCGCTGTCTTGGCAGTATCGGCGAAGTACCGGGGAGATATTTTCTCCTTGTTCGCCCAGGTCCCGGGTCTGGATGGCTTGATAAGCGCGCATGCGCGCGGGACTGATATCGAGGAAGAGCGAGCTCCGCATGCTCATTGACACTCTGGCGCAGTCTCTGGCAACTCTTTCGTGTATGCCGCCGAGTCTTAACGTGACGATCTGACCGAGGACACTTCGCGCGGAGTCATAAACTGCCGTAGGGAGTTTGCCAGGGTTCTCCGGCATGAGGTCGGCCGAGATCGGGACAAAGTCTGTGCCGCGGGCCTGTTGCGATGGACTGGACCCGCCCGTCGCAAAGAGCTGATTACCCTCGTCAATGTCTGTCAGACGTTCGTCGATCAGAAAGACCTGGTTCTCGGTTTGGCACTCGATTCGATGCGCGAGCCGCACCTCGGGATAGTCCATGACCCCGAAAACCCTCTGGGCCTCTGCCTTCCGCAGCAGATCGTCATGACTGCGAAGGCTCCAATCCGTCGAAAGGCCGAAGCTGTCGCCGTGACAGAATGCGACCTCATGAATCCCGCCCCGTATCCCCGGCCAGGCTTCCCGTCCGGCCTCCCAGCGAGGAAGGAGTATTTCGGTGAAGGGGTGACCGAGTCCGACGCCCTGAAGAAATCGAATCGCATCGAAGAGATTGCTCTTACCCGAGGCGTTTGCGCCAACCAACAGGGTCAGCGGCGCAAGCGGGATCGTTTGATCGCGAAAGCTCTTGAAATCGATTAGCTGGATGGATGTCAGCATAGTGCTCTGCGGGATCGCGTCGACGGTTTGGTCGGATGATCGTTCGTTCTTGTCGAGGGCTAAGCAGAACTCGAATCACGATCCCTTGCTGACGGCCGGGCACGATGCGGAATGCTTGACGCATCTCTCGGGCGTCGCAGCGGGGATGATGGGTTTCGCTGCGCTCTACCCATCCTACGCCGGCCGGTCTTGTTTGATTAGATCCTTCCTATGTCCCGCGGTCACTCCCACTCGATCGTGCCCGGCGGTTTGCCGGTGATGTCGTAGACGACGCGCGACACGCCGGGGACCTCGTTGACGATGCGCCGGCACACCAGATCCAGGAAGTCGTAGGGGAGGTGGGCCCAGCGGGCGGTCATGAAATCGAGTGTTTCCACCGCACGCAGCGCGATGACATGCGCGTACTGGCGCTTGTCGCCGACGACACCGACGGAGCGTACCGGCAGGAAGACCGCGAAGGCCTGGGAGACCTGATCGTAGAGATCGGCGCACCGCAGCTCTTCGATGAAGATGTGGTCGGCCTTACGCAGGGTGACGGCGTCGTCCTTGTGGACCTCGCCCAGGATGCGCACGGCGAGGCCGGGGCCCGGGAAGGGGTGGCGATAGACCATCTCGGAGGGCAGGCCGAGCTCGATGCCGATCTTGCGGACCTCGTCTTTGAAGAGCTCGCGCAGGGGCTCGACCAGCTTGAGGTTCATCTCCTCCGGCAGTCCGCCCACGTTGTGGTGCGACTTGATGACGGTGGCCTTGCCGCTCTTGGCGCCGGCGGATTCGATCACATCCGGATAGATGGTGCCCTGGGCAAGCCATTGCACATTGGCGAGCTTGCTCGCCTCGTCGTCGAAGACCTCGATGAAGGTGTTGCCGATGATCTTGCGCTTCTGCTCCGGGTCGGTCACGCCTTTGAGCCGGCCGAGGAAACGGTCTTCGGCATCGACCCGGACCACCTGCACGCCCATGTGGCGCGCGAAGGTGCTCATGACCTGATCGCCCTCGCCGAGACGCAGCAGGCCGTTGTCGACGAAGACGCACGTTAGTTGGCTGCCGATGGCACGGTGCAGCAGGGCGGCGACGACGCTGGAATCCACACCACCCGAGAGACCGAGCAGCACGGCGTCGTTGCCGACCTGAGCGCGCACCTTGACGATGCTGTCCTCGATGATGTTGCCGGGGGTCCAGAGACGGCCGCAGCCGCAGATCTCGTGAATGAAGCGCTCGATGATCCGCTGGCCCTGGCGGGTGTGGGTCACCTCCGGATGGAACTGCACGCCGTAGAAGCGGCGCTCCTCGTCGGCGATGCCGGCCAGCGGTGCATTGGCGGTCTCGGCGATGACCTGAAAGCCCGGCGGGAGGGTCTCGACCCGGTCGCCGTGGCTCATCCAGACGTCCAGCAGGCCGTAGCCCTCGGGACTGGTGTGATCCTCGATATCGCGCAGCAGACGCGAGTGGCCGCGTGCGCGCACCTGCGCGTAGCCGTACTCGCGATGGACCGCCGGCGCGACACTGCCGCCGAGCTGCGCGGCCATGGTCTGCATGCCGTAACAGATGCCCAGCACGGGGATGCCCAGATCGAACACCAGCGGATCGGCGCGGGGTGTCTCGTCCTCATGGACGGACTGATGACCGCCGGACAGGATGACCCCGCTCGGTGCAAACTCCCGGATCGCCGCCGCCCCCATGTCATGCGGGTGCAGCTCGCAGTAAACCCCCGCCTCGCGCACCCGCCGCGCGATCAGTTGTGTGTACTGCGACCCGAAGTCGAGGATCAGAATGCGGTCGGCGTGAATATTGGTCATAGGGTGATGATGGTTCCGGGCGACGAGCGGGGAAGAAGGCGGGAACAACAGCGATCCGCGCAACGGCAGAAAGTCTGGAAAGCAGAAAAACCTTAGTTAATTAAGCATTTTGATGTCTTGCGCCGGATTGTGCCCGAAGCACAATCCGGCGCAAGACATCAATTGTCGATCCGGTAGTTTGGCGCTTCCTTCGTAATCTGCACATCATGCACATGCGACTCGCGCATCCCCGCCGCGCTCACGCGCACGAACTGCGGCTTGGTGCGCATCTCCTCGATCGTGGCGCAGCCGGTGTAGCCCATGCTCGACCCCAAGCCGCCGACAAGTTGATGAATGACATTCAGCACGCTGCCCTTGTAAGGCACGCGACCCTCGATGCCCTCCGGGACCAGCTTCTCCTTCTCGGTATCTTCTTGGAAGTAGCGGTCGCTCGACCCCTCGTTCGAGCCCATGGCGCCGAGCGAGCCCATTCCGCGATAGGACTTGTAGGAACGCCCCTGGTAGATCTCGACCTCGCCCGGTGCCTCGTCCGTGCCGGCGAAGAGACCGCCGATCATGACGCTGTTGGCCCCGGCGGCGATGACCTTGGCGACGTCTCCGGAGAACCGCAAACCGCCGTCGGCGATTAGGGGGACGCCCGTGCCTTCCAGCGCCTCGTTGACGTTGGCGACCGCGGTGATCTGGGGGACGCCGACACCGGCGACGATGCGGGTGGTGCAGATGGAGCCCGGGCCGATCCCGACCTTCACCGCATCGGCGCCGGCGTCGACCAGCGCACGGGCGGCATCCGCCGTGGCGATATTGCCGCCGATGACTTGGACCTCGGGATAGCGGACCTTGACCCACTCGACCCGATCCAGCACACCTTGCGAGTGTCCGTGCGCGGTATCGACCACGATCACGTCGACCCCGGCCTCGACCAGGGCGGCGACGCGCTCGTCCGTTCCCTTGCCGACGCTCACGGCCGCACCGCAGCGCAGCCGCTCTTGGGCGTCGCGCGAGGCCTTCGGGAAGTCCTTCGCCTTCTGGATGTCCTTGACCGTGATGAGACCGCGCAGCTCGAACCGGTCGTTGATGACCAGGACCTTCTCGATGCGGTGCTCGTGCAGAAGGCGCTGGACGTCCTCGCGACTTGCACCCTCGCGCACCGTCACCAGGCGTTCCTGCGGGGTCATGATGGTCGAGACCGGCTCGGCCATGCGGGTCTCGAAACGCAGATCCCGCCCCGTAACGATGCCGACCAGCAGGCCGTTCTCCGTCACCGGCACGCCCGAGATGTTGTGCGCGTGGGTCAACTTCAGGACCTCGCCGATGCTGGTCCCGGGGCCGACCGTGATGGGGTTGCGGATGATCCCGCTCTCGTAACGTTTGACCGCCATGACCTCGCGGGCCTGGCGCTCGGCGTTCATGTTTTTGTGGATGATCCCGATGCCGCCTTCCAACGCCATTGCGATCGCCAGGCGCGCCTCCGTGACGGTATCCATCGCGGCCGAGACAAGTGGAATTTTGAGCGAGATGCCGCGGGTCAGCTTGGTCTGGAAATCGACCTCGTTCGGGAGCACCCGCGAGTGCGCCGGAACAAGGAGGACGTCGTCGAAGGTGAGTGCTTCCTGGATCAGGCGCATGGGGAGGCTCCGCAATCAGTGACCAGAACAGGAAAGTAACCCGAAAGTATAGAATTTCAACGGGCGCAGGTAAACTCCGTCCGACGTCGACCTCATCGAAGCCTTTGGTTGCGAATCCTGCCCATGCCGCTCGAACGACCTGTCCGTGCCCTCGACGATCACCGCGATATCTACAGCGTGGCCCGTTTGGCGAGCGAGGTGCGGGCCGTGCTCGACGGGAGCTTCCCCGTGCTTTGGGTCCAAGGCGAGCTGTCGAATCTGGCGCAGCCGGCCTCCGGTCACATCTATTTCACACTCAAGGATTCGGCGGCGCAGGTCCGATGTGCCATGTTTCGGCCCAAGCGGATGCTCCTGAACTTCCGCCCGACGAACGGTCAAGAGGTGTTGGTTCGCGGCCGGGCGACGCTCTTCGAGCCCCGCGGCGATTTTCAGTTGGTGATCGACTACATGGAGCCGGGTGGCGAGGGTGCGCTCCGGCTCGAATTCGAGCGCTTGAAGCGCAAGCTGGCCGCGGAGGGTTTATTCGAGGAGGCCGCCAAGCGGCCGATTCCGGCATTTCCAAGACAGGTCGGTCTGATTACCTCGCCCACCGGGGCGGCGGTGCGCGACCTGCTCGCCGTCTTGAAGCGCCGGTTCGCGGCCTTGCCCGTGGTCATCTATCCCGCACAGGTGCAGGGCGAGACCGCACCGGCGTCGCTCCTCGCCGCGTTGGCGGCGGCCAACGCCCGCGCCGAGTGCGACGTGCTCATCCTGGCCCGCGGCGGCGGCTCGCTCGAAGACCTCAATGCCTTCAACGACGAGACCCTGGCGCGCGCGATCCGCGCCTCCGCCATCCCGGTCGTCACCGGGGTCGGGCACGAGAGCGACATCAGCATCGCCGATCTGGTCGCCGATCGTCGCGCGGCGACCCCTTCGGCCGCGGCCGAGCTGGTGGCGCCCTCGGGCGAGCATCTGCGTCACCGCTTGGTCGCCTTGATGCGGCGTCTGGACGCGGCCCATGCGCGTCACCGGGTCGCTGCCCGCCAACGGCTCAACGCCTTCGCGCGTCACCTGGCTTTGCTCCACCCGGCCGCGCGTCTGCAACAGCGCGCCCAGCGTTTGGATCAGCTCGAGCAGCGCTTGGTCTCGCTCCTATCGAATCGCCTGGTGCGGGCACAGTCTCGCTTGCGCCCGGCGGCGGCGCGCCTGATGTTCGTCTCGCCGGGGCGACGTCTGGAGGGGCTCGGCAACGCCGTCGCTGCGCTCGCCGAGCGTCTCGCCCGCGCCCGGGCGTGGCTCGCCGAGACCCGGCGCGAGCGGTTGATGCGCGCCGTCGCCGGCTTGGAGGCCCGCAGCCCCCTGGCGACACTCGCCCGCGGCTACGCCATCGTCACCCGCCTGCCGGACGGCGAGATCGTGCGAGCACCCGAGCAGGCCCCGCCCGGCACGCGCATCGAGGCACGCCTCGCGAAGGGCCGCCTCAGTGCAATCGTCGAGCCCGAAAAATCCGTTTTTCCCCTCCCGAAATAAAATCACAAACCGCCTCACCACCGAGCCCCGACCGTGTTCGGGATCCCGAGCGCCCGTTCGATCCGCACATGTCACGCCGGACGCGGTTTATTTTCAGAGGTTGTCCGGCCGTTGGGCATACCCCGTCATCTCCAAATACCCCCGTCCGATCTCCCGCTCCCCCTCATACACCCTGACTGCACCTTCCCAATAGACGATTCCGGTCGAGCGTCGACCGTCGAGCTCTTGGTCGTCCATCAAAGGTTCCAGGCGCAGCGTCCGGCCGTCGAGCTCCAGGGTCCACTCGACCGGGTATTCGGCGCCCGTGCGGGGCGACTGCCAGCGGCGACGAGGGAGAAAGCGCACCTGCTCCGGCGCCAGGATTCGCGCGGGCCGGGTGCCCTCCTGCAGCGTCGCGGCTGCCCAGAGCGACGAGTTGTCGTCCCGACGCATCCGAAACGCCATCAGCGAGCCGCCGTCGTGCAGGTTGATGCCGATCCAGTCCCAGCCTCGGGCCTGGGCGGGCATGATCTCGCTGGACCATTCGTGGTCGAGCCAGGCGTGCCCGCTGACCTTCAGGTCCGCCCCGTCGATGCGGATACGCCCGTCGACGGCGAGCTGCGGGCGGCTGTAGTAGTAGCTCGCGTTGCTCGGATCCGGTGTCTTCTGGCTGAAGCCTGCGCGGCCGTTGAGGACGGGCGGGCCGGGCGGGACCAGCGCGAGGTCCAGGTCGAATGCGTCGGAGGTGATTCTGGTCCGGTACTGCGTGCCCCCCTCATCCAGCGTCAGCTCCCAATCGCCGATCCAGGCGCGGGTCCGCCCGACGGCGGCACCGGCCAGTGGATCGAGCGCACGCTCGATGCGCTCGGCATGGATCAGGGCTCCGGCGGCCGGGTCGGCGATCGCCGCATGGGCCAGGATGAGCTGGCGCGGTGCGAAGCGGCTCGGGTTGTCCGCGCCGATGCCGGTCCCGACCCGGAAGAAGGTGACCTGGAACCCGCGCTCGGTGCCGGCCTCGTCGGTCAGCCAGCCGGTGATGTACCACCATTCGGTGCGGAAATCCGGGTGTGCGCCCGTGTCCGCGTGAAAGGTCAAGGGGCGCCCTTCGACCACCGGGGCGAAGTCGCTCGCCCAGACGCCCGAGATCGGCCAGCAGAGCAGGAGGATCAGTGCATACCACGCGCGCATCACCAATCCTCCCGTACCGCGAGCACCGCGTCCTGCCGCATTGCCTGACGACCGGCGAGTCGGGCGGCGAGTGCGGCGAGTAGGATCATCGCGGAGCCGAAGGTCAGCAGCAGGCCGAACGGAAGCTGCATGTCCATGCTCCAATGAAAGCTCTGCGGATTGATGACCTTGATCAGTACCAGCGCGATCGCCCCGCCGGCGACCAGGCCGACGCCGACGCCGACCGCGGCGGTCAGTGCCGCCTCCAAGGCCAGCAGGGTCCCGATGCGACGTCGCGGCAGACCCAGATGACGCAGGATCCCGAATTCTTTTTGACGACTCGTCGCGAGCGCGGCGAAGGTGGTCCCGATGCCGAAGAGGCCGATCGTGACCGCGACAGCCAGCATCAGATAGGTTGCCAGGAAGGTGCGATCGAAGACCTGGAGGATCATGTTGCGCAGCTCGCCGGGCAGGATCATCTCGCTGACCCGATCGCCGAGTGTTGCGCGGATGGCGGTCATCACCCCGACGGGATCCGTCCCGGGGGCCAGGGTCAGGCCCAGATCGTTGGTGCGCCGATCGCCGGTCAAGGCGCGGAAGGTTTCCAGCTCGATCACCGCCGCCCCCTGTTGGCGTGCATAGTCCCGCCAGATGCCGACGATGCGAAAGGTCTGCAGCTGCTCGCCGAGGGGCAGGGCGAGCGGATCCCCGACCCCGAGGCTCAGCCGATCGGCCATGGCCTCCGAGATCCAGGTCGGCGGATCCATGCCCGGCCCGGCGGGCGGATCGAGCGTGCCGGCGACGAGCGGAAGGCCCGAGGTGTCCTGCACCGGTCGGGCGATAAGCGCGATCGCCTCGCGCACCTCGCCGATGCGCAGGCTCTCGAAGCGCACCGGGCGCACCGCCGCCACGCCCGGCAGTGCGGCCACGCGCGCCACGGCGTCCGGATCCAGATAGCCGCTCGCGCCCGAGTCGGATGCGCGCAGATAGAGATCGGCGGGGAGCATCCGGGTCAGCCAGTCGTCGAGCGAGTCGCGGAATGAGTCGACCATGATGGCCATGGAGACCGCCAGGGCGACGCTCGCGACAACCCCGACACCGGCCACGACCGCCTGCCCCGGGGCCGCGGCGAGGCGCGCCCGAGCCAACCGGGTCACGAGCGAGCCCTGCGCCGGCAAGAGCCGCATCGCCCCGACCGTGGCCCCCGGAATCGCGAGAACGGCGCCGACCAAGATGAGTGCGACGGCCAGATAACCGAACACCGGAACACCCCCGACCGGCGGCAGCAGACAGAGGAGTGCGGCGAGGGACATCGCGATCAGGGCAGCACCCCAGCGCGGGCGCGCCTGATAGACCTCGGCCTCGTCGCCCGCCCGCAGGCCGCGGGCGGGCACCATCCGCGCGGCTTCGCGTGCCGGTAGCCAGGCGCCGGCCACGCCCGCGAGCACACCGAGCGCGAGATAAGCCAGGGTCAGCACCGGCTCGACGCGCAGCTGCGGGGCGACGCCTCGGAAGAAACCCGCGCCGAGATCCCCACCGATCAGACTGAAGGCCAGCGCGGTCAGCAGATAGGCCAGGATTACGCCGATCAGGCCGCCGACCAGCCCCAGCAAGGCGCCCTCCGCCAGCAACCCGCGCAGGAGGCTGCGGCGGTCGAGCCCGAGCGCGCGCAGGAAGGCGAATTCGCGGCGCCGTCGCACGACGGCGAGCCATTGTGTGGAGAAGACCAGGAAGCCGCCGGTCAAGAGTGCGATGGCCGCCAGCATGGTCAGATTGACCCGATAGGCACGCGACACGCCGGTGACCTCGGACGCGGTCTCCTCCGGGGTCAGGAGTGTGACGCCCGGCGGCAGCAGTGTGCGCAACTGCTCCTGCGCCGGCCCGCGCTCGATCCCCGGGGCAAGACGCAGATCGATCCGGGTGAGGCGACCGATGCGATCGAAGGTCTGCTGGGCACCGGCGATGTCCATCACGGCCAGCACCTGTCCAACGCCGGCGCCGGGAACCGATCCCGCGATCCTCAGGCGCGCCTCGCCGAGTCCGACCTGGACCGCGACCTCATCCCGGGCATCGAGCCCGAGTCGCGTGCCCGCGGCAGGGCTCAAAAAGACGGCGTCGGGCTTGAGTGCAGCCAGTCGATCGGGTTGATCCGTGTCAGAGCTGTCGGGGGCATCGTCATCCGCCGCTGCCGTTTCGACGATGGGCAGCAACGAGGGGGTGACCTGCGCAACGCGGAAGAGATCGATCCCGAACACCCTCAGCGTCTCGTCGCGACCCGGCAGCCGGGCTTGAATCTCCAGGAGGGGGCTTGCCGCGGCCACCGCCGGATGCAGGGCGATCCGCGCATAGACCGCGTCGTCGAAGCCGCTGCGCGGACCGACCACCTGAAGATCGGCCTCGCCGCTCAGCAGGCGCATCCCGCGACCGAGCTCGTCGAGCGCGGCGGCATGGATGAGCTGCACCGCCAGCCCGAGCGCCACGCCGAGCGCGATCGCGAGCAGCGATAATGCGGTGGCGAGGCGTCGCCGCTGAAGACTGGCAAGAAAGACATGCCGCAGGGCAGCACCGGTCCCGGATCCGAGGAGGCCCATCATCTTATCCCGCATCCTCGACCAGGCCGCTCGCGGTCAGCCGCAGGATCCGGTCGGCATGGGCGGCGGCCGCGCGCGAGTGCGTGACCAGGATCCCGATCGCCCCGGCGTTGTGGATGCCCTCGAACAGCAGCTCGAGCACACCCTGCGCGCGTTCGGGGTCGAGGTTTCCGGTCGGCTCGTCGCAGAGCACGACCGCCGGCGCATGCACCAGCGCGCGGGCGATGGCGACGCGTTGGAGCTCGCCGCCCGAGAGATGACGCGGCCAGTCGTCGCCGCGCCGACCCAGTCCGACCCTCTCGAGCATGGCGCGGGCGCGCCGGTCGGCGACGGCCTCCTTCTCGTCGAGCAGCCAAAGGGGCAGGGCGACGTTCTGGGCCAAGGTCAGGTGCGGCAGGACATGGAACGCCTGGAACACGAACCCCAGCTCGCGCCGACGCAGCCGCGAGCAGGCGTCCTCGTCGAGTGCGGTCACCTCGGTGTCGCGCAAGTGGATGCGGCCGCCGTCGACCGGCTCCAGGCCCGCGATGCAGTTCAGTAGGGTCGACTTGCCTACGCCGGACTCGCCCATCACGGCGACCGACTCGCCCGGCGAGAGGGTCAAGGAGACCTGCTCGAAGAGGGGGTGATCCAGGGAGATGTCGAAACGCTTCGAGAGGTTTTCGATGGACAGCATGGGTAATCGATCGTGGCTAGTGGCTAGTGGTTGCTGGTTGGAAATGAGTGCGTGAAGAGTGTCTTAGGCGAACTCCGGAAACCCTTGTCACAAAGGCGTAGGTTGTGCCGAGCCGTGCGAGGCACAACCGACCGTCGGCGCAAGTTCTGCCTCCTATCGTCAGCACAACCGGGTACGGAATTTTGCGGACATCGCCTCTGCGGTCGTAAAGCCGAAAACCCAGGCGCGTATCGGGTATGAATTCGGTCATGGGCTGCAACGGGGTCGAGGCGGCCCCCGAAAACCCTTTGCGTCCTTCGCACCTTTGCGGTTCAAATTGGCTCACTTCAGCCGGCTGACGACTGCGATCCGAGCCGCAGCCGATGCAACAACCCGCGAAGGAGATGATCCATGAGGGTTCAGGTCCTGCAGCACGTCCCGTTCGAGGACATCGGCTCGATGGCGTCTTGGTTCGCGGCGCGCGGCGTGACCCCGGTCTACACGCGCTTCTACGACGATGGCCTGCTCCCGCCGGTCGGGGGCCTCGATCTGGTCATCGTCATGGGCGGTCCCATGAGCGTCAACGACGAGGCGCAACTGCCTTGGCTGGGTGCCGAGAAGGCATTCCTGCGCGAAGCGATCGCGCATGGGATCCGGGTACTCGGAGTCTGTCTGGGGGCACAACTGATCGCCGACGCACTCGGTGCCCGCGTCTATCCCAATGCCGAGAAGGAGATTGGCTGGTTCCCGATTCAAGGGGTTCCCGAAGAGACCGGAACGGCTGAAGACTGCTGCGGTTTTCCGGCCGAAAGCCGGGTCTTCCACTGGCATGGCGAGACCTTCGATCTTCCGCCCGGCGCCGTGCGATTGGCGAGGAGCGCGGCCTGCGAGAATCAGGCGTTCCGCATCGGCCGGCAGGTGATCGGGCTCCAATGTCACCCGGAAACGACGCCGGAGAGTGCCGCGGCGATCCTCGATCACTGCCGGGACGAGCTGGTGCCCGCGCCTTGGATCCAGACCGAGGCGGCCATCCGCGGGGTCGATGCGGCCGTTTACGCCGAGGCCAATCGTCTGATGGCCCGAATCCTGGACGATCTCGTCGGACCGGCGAGCCCCTGATTCGGCCGCACCCCGAGCCTCAACCACACCAGCAGAGGTGACACACCGATGGAGATCCCGAGCGTCCTCGTCCAGTGGCCGTTGCAGGCCGTGCTCGCGATCGTTGCGGGCCTCATCATCCTGATCGCTCCGCGTGTCCTCAACTACGCCGTTGCGACCTATCTGCTCGCGGTCGGGGCGCTCGGCCTCCTGCTGGTCTATCAGGGGCAGGCCGTGAAGGCGCAGACCATCATCGCCCTGGTCGCCGGTGTGCTCATCTTGGTGAAGCCCACTATTCTCAACTATGTCATCGGGATCTATCTGATCCTCGTAGGATTACTCGAGGCCGGTGTCATTCGCCTCTGATGCTCCGCGGGTCCCGTTGACGATGCCGGCAACCCGAAGATCGTCGACGGCGGCTTGAACTCGCGGGACGGCAATGCCAGACTCCCGCAGCTTCCAATGACGATCCTGTGGTTATGGACCTGAACTTTCTCGACTTCGAACAGCCGATCGCAGAGCTCGAGGCGAAGATCGAAGAGCTGCGTCTCGTCGGCTTCGACAACGAGCTGAACATCCAAGAAGAGATCGAGCGGCTCCATACCAAGTGTGTTGCGCTGACCGACTCCACCTTCTCCGCGCTCACCCCTTGGCAGATCTCCCAGCTCTCGAGGCACCCGCAGCGGCCCTATCTGCTCGACTATGTGCGGCGGATCTTCGACGAGTTCCACGAGCTGCATGGCGATCGGGCCTTCGCGGACGATCGCGCAATCGTCGGCGGGTTGGCCCGGATCGAAGGTCGGCCGGTCATGGTGATCGGCCATCAGAAGGGCCGCGACACCAAGGAGAAGATCCTGCGCAACTTCGGGATGCCGCGTCCCGAGGGCTATCGCAAGGCGCTGCGTCTGATGGAGATGGCGGAGCGCTTCAGCCTGCCGATCCTGACCTTCATCGACACGCCCGGCGCCTATCCGGGGGTCGGCGCCGAGGAGCGCGGCCAGAGCGAGGCGATCGCGCGCAACCTGCGCGAGATGTCCAGGCTGCGCACCCCGATCCTCTGCACGGTCGTCGGCGAGGGCGGCTCGGGCGGCGCTTTGGCGATCGGCGTCGGCGATTGGCTGGGCATGTTGCAGTTCAGCACCTACTCGGTGATCTCGCCCGAGGGCTGCGCATCGATCCTCTGGAAGAGCGCAGACAAGGCCCAGCTCGCCGCCGAGGCGATGGCGATCACCTCGGACAAGCTGCTCGAGCAGGGGCTGATCGACCAGATCATCAAGGAGCCGCTCGGCGGCGCCCACCGCAACCCGGAGGCGACCGCGGCCTCGATCAAGGCCGCGCTCCTGACCCGTCTCGACGAGCTGTGCGGGACCGATCCGGATGTGCTGGTTGCCGCGCGCTACAAGCGCCTGATGGGCTACGGCAAGTTCAAGGACGAACGCCCGGCACCGCGGTGAGGCCATGACCGGGCGCGTCCCGGCGTACGTGGCCGAGGCGCTTCGCCGATTCGGCCCGACCGGCGACTGCTGGGTCGCCTTCAGCGGCGGAACGGATTCGACCGCACTGCTTCACGCCGCTGCCGCCCGAGCCGATGACGCGCCCGGCAACCTGCGGGCCATCCACATCGACCACGGTCTCCACCCCGACTCGCCCCTGTGGTCCGATCACTGTCGCCGCATCTGCGACGCCATCGGCGTGCCCATCGTGGTGTGCTGTTTGCATCTCGAACCCATCCCCGGAGAGAGTCTCGAGGCGACGGCGCGCGAGGCACGCTATCGCGCCCTCGCTGCTGTACTGCGCCCCGGCGATCTCATGCTGACGGCCCACAATCAGGACGATCAGGCGGAGACGCTGCTGCTCGCGCTCTTGCGCGGGAGCGGGGTTCATGGGTTGGCGGCGATGCCGCGCGAGGCCGAGCTTGGGCAGGGCCGTCTGGTGCGGCCCCTATTGGATCTCCCGAGGACGACGCTGGAGCAGTATGTCAGGTCCTGCGGGCTGTCGTGGATCGAGGACCCGAGCAACGCATCGGTTCGGATGGACCGCAATTATCTGCGCAACAGCGTGGTCCCCTTGCTGAGGGTGCGCTGGCCGGGACTCTCCGCGACCCTCTCGCGCAGTGCGGGCCATTGTGCCGAGGCGGCTTACCTGGTTGATGGTCTGGCGTCGGAGCTCATGGAGGCGTGCGCCGGCGCGCATCCCGGCGCGCTCGGCATCCGGGCGCTCGGGGCGCTGGAGCGCTCGCGCTGCAAGGCGGTCCTGCGACTGTGGCTGCGTCGCCGCGGTTTCGCGCTGCCCGATAGGCGACATCTCGCGCGCATCCTCGACGAGGTTCTTCCGGCCCGTGCCGATGCCGATCCGCTGGTCGCTTGGTCGGGTTGCGAGGTGCGCCGCTACCGGGACGATCTCTTTGCCCTCGCTCCCTTGCCGCCTCCGAGCGCATTGACGATCCGTCGAGCGCCGAGCGGGGTGCCACCCGTGCTCGAGCTTCCGAGCGGACTCGGATGGCTGCAATGGCCGGACGCGAGCAAAGTTGCGGAACGGACTCGATGGCCGGACGGGGCCCCGACGGTCCGCTTCGGCTCGACCGGGCAGACCTGCCGTCCGCGGTCGAGGTCCCGCCGTCGCACCCTCAAAAATCTCTTTCAGGAAGCCGGCATCCCGCGCTGGCTGCGCCCCTACGTGCCCTTGGTCTTCTCGGGCGAGACCCTGATCGCCGTGGCCGGAATTTGCGCATGCCACGACGCGGCCCATGAGATGCCGCAATGGCTTGGCCATCCCTGGGAAGACCTCGGCCTCTTTCGAGATCGGGCCGACTGACTAAACCGCGTCCTGAGCGACATGCGTCATTGTCATTTTGCGTTTAGCTTCGGAGATGTTCTCGGTCTCGGAGAGACGCGGTTTAAAATTTAATGTTTTTAATACTTTAAACCGCGCCGACTCCAGCGTTCGTCAAAACCGCCGGGGCCGATCCCATCCAAAAACATCGCATACCGCACTGGGCGCGGTTTAAATGGGTGGCTCGGCACGCGACTCAGTAGAGTGCATTCATCATCTTGGCGCGATACCCGGCGACCAAGTCGCCGCCGCCGAGCAGATCGAAGACCGCAAGCATCCCTTTGCGTCCGGCGTCGTCCTGAAACGCACGCTCGCGTGTCATGAGGGTCAATAGATTCTCGAGCGCCGACGCGTAATCACCGCGCAGCACTTGGTGTGCGGCGAGCTGATAGCGGGCTAGGCTGTCGGACGGGTCGTCCGAGAGCCGGGCAATCAGATCCGCTTCCGGCGGTGCGTCCTCGAGCGCCGTCGCGAACCGCAGCTGACCGCGCAGGGCCAAGACCTCGGGCTCGCCTGCAAGCTCGATCGGGAGCTTGTCGATCGCCGCCAGCGCCGCGGCGACCTCGCCCTTCGCCGCCAAGAGCTGAAGCTCGGCGAGCGCCAAGCGGGCGTTCTCCGGATCGGCCTCCCGTGCACGGTTGATCAGGGTTCGGGCGCCGGCGAGATCGCCTGCGACCAGCAGCCCCTGCGCCTGTGCCAAGAGTCCATCGGAGACGCGCGGGATGTGGCGGTCGAGGAACTCGCGAATCTGAGCCTCGGGAAGGGCGCCCATGAACTGATCCACGGGCCGTCCGGACTTGAACAGCTGAACCGTGGGAAGGCTGCGGATACCGAGCTCGGCGGCCAATGCCTGTTGCTCTTCGGTGTTGACCTTGGCCAGAATGAACCGCCCGCGGTACTCGGCGGCCAGATTGGCGAGGATGGGCATCAGCATGCGGCAGGGCGCACACCAGTCGGCCCAGAAGTCGACCAGAACAGGGCGGTCGAACGAGCCCTCCAGGACAACCGCCTGAAAATTCTCCGCCGTAACGGTCACAATATTCGGTGAATCGGCCATGATCGGGACACTCCTGAAGACAGATCGGATGGCGTGTGCTCGGTATAACCGCCGAACATAACTGTCGGATCGGGTCGATTCAAGTCGATCGAGCCGGGTATCCGGATCCAAACGCTAGGAGTCATCGCCATGTCCGAATCGCTTCATGTTGTCTGCCCCGCCTGCGACGCGGTCAACCGGGTCCCTCGGCAGCGTCTCGGTGCCGACGCGAAATGCGGCAAGTGTCACGGTCCGCTGTTTCTCGGCCAGCCGCTGGCGCTGGACGAGGCCCGCTTTGCGCGTCATCTCTCGCGCAGCGATCTGCCGCTCTTGGTGGATTTTTGGGCGCCCTGGTGCGGACCTTGCCGGATGATGGCCCCGGCCTTCGAGGCCGCCGCCGGTCGGCTCGAGCCGAACCTGCGTCTGGTGAAGATCAACACCGAGGAGGCGCAAGCCCTGGGTGCGCGTTTCGGTATCCGCAGCATCCCGACCCTGGCGCTGTTTCGCGGGGGTGCGGAGGTTGCACGCACGGCCGGGGCGATGGATACCAACGGGATCGTCGCTTGGGCGCGGCAGGCGCTTTAAACCGCGCCCTGTGCGATATGCGTCGTATGTTGGATTGGCTTGGCCGCGCCAGCTCCGACAACTGTCGGAGCTGGCGCGGTTTAGCACGGAATCCGACGCCGGGTCCGAGACGCCGATCTTGTTGCGGATGTCTCGGCCGGCAGCGCGGGCAGTTTTCGGCCCTGCCGTTCTGCGGCTTGTCGTCGTTCGTCATTACGGTGCACATGGACACTCGCGCGCGGCTTCTTTAGAATTCCGGCGGGTCAGGTCGGTGCCCGTGTGCCCGCCCAGGCGTCATTGCGCCGTCACCCTCGTTCGCGTCGCGGCCCTTGCACGCCCCCCGCCCGGATCGGAGAAACCCTTGAGCAAACCCGCGGTACTCGTGCTGGAGGACGGCTCCGTCTTCCGGGGAACGTCGATCGGCGCCGATGGATCGAGCGTCGGCGAGGTGGTGTTCAACACCGCCATGTCCGGATATCAGGAGATCCTCACCGATCCCTCGTATCTGCGACAGCTCGTCACCCTGACCTACCCCCACATCGGCAACGTGGGGACCAACCCGGAGGACGAGGAGTCCGACCGCGTGCAGGCCGCCGGTCTCATCATCCGCGATCTGCCGATCCTGCCCAGCAACTTTCGCATGACCGAGCGTCTCGACGCCTATCTGCGGCGCCAAGGCATCGTCGGCATCGCCGATATCGACACCCGGCGTCTGACCCGTCTGCTGCGCGAGAAGGGTGCCCAAAACGGCTGTCTTCAGGCCGGCGAGGGGATCGACGAGGCGGCGGCGCTGCTTGCCGCACAGGGCTTTCCGGGCCTCAAGGGGATGGATCTGGCGCAAGAGGCATCGACGTCCGAGACCTATTCCTGGACCCAAGGCGTCTGGGTGCTGGGCGAAGGCCATCCCGAGTCTATTCATCCGGTCGGCGATCGTCTGCCCTTCCATGTGATCGCCTACGACTACGGCATCAAACGCAACATCCTGCGGATGCTCGCCGCGCGCGGCTGTCACGTCACGGTCGTCCCCGCGCACATGCCGGCGACGACGGTGCTGGGTCTGAAGCCGGACGGGGTGTTTCTTTCCAACGGTCCGGGGGATCCGGAGCCCTGCGACTATGCGATCGCGGCGATCCGCGAGCTGCTGGACACCGACATGCCGCTCTTCGGCATCTGTCTCGGGCATCAGTTGCTGGGCCTCGCCTGCGGCGCGCGCACGCTGAAGATGAAGTTCGGCCATCACGGCGCCAATCACCCGGTGCAGGATCTCGCCACCGGCGAGGTCATGATCAGCAGCCAGAACCATGGCTTCGCGGTCGACGAGGACAGTCTGCCCCCGACGGTCGAGGCGACCCATCGCTCCTTGTTCGACGGCAGTCTGCAGGGCATCCGGCATCGGGATCGTCCGGCTTTCGGATTCCAGGGTCACCCCGAGGCCAGTCCGGGTCCCCATGATCTCGCACCGCTCTTCGATCGTTTCATCGAGCTCATGCGCGCCCGCAAGGCCTAAACCGCGCCCGGAGCGAGATGCTGATCTTCGAGTGTGCTCGACGTTTGGTGCATCCACGGCCCTTAGCGGGGCGCGGTTTAAAATGATATGTTTTTTAATATCTTAAACCGCGCCGGCTCCAGTACTCGTCAAGTCTGCCGGAGCCGATCCCATCCAAAAACATCGCATACCGCGCTGGGCGCGGTTTAACCGGCGAATGAACCCCCATGCCTAAGCGTACCGACATCTCCAGCATCCTGATCATCGGCTCCGGGCCGATCGTGATCGGCCAGGCGTGCGAGTTCGACTACTCCGGCGCGCAAGCCTGCAAGGCGCTGCGCGAGGAGGGTTACCGGGTCATCCTGGTGAACTCTAATCCGGCAACCATCATGACCGACCCCGAGATGGCGGACGCGACCTACATCGAGCCGGTCACCTGGCGCGCGGTCTCGGCCATCATCGAGCGCGAGCGCCCCGATGCACTCCTGCCGACCATGGGCGGGCAGACCGCGCTCAACTGCGCGCTCGATCTGGTGCGCGAGGGCGTGCTCGAGCGCTTCGGTGTCGAGCTGATCGGCGCCTCGCGCGAAGCGATCGACAAGGCCGAGGACCGCGACCTCTTCCGCAAGGCGATGCGCAAGATCGGGCTCGATATGCCCCGCTCGGCCATCGCGCACAGCCTGGAGGAGGCGATTCAGGTCCAAGCCTCGATCGGCTTTCCGACCATCATCCGCCCGTCCTTCACGATGGGCGGCAGCGGCGGCGGCATCGCCTACAACCCGGAGGAGTTCGAGGAGATCTGCCGGCGCGGACTCGACCTCTCGCCGACCAAGGAGCTCCTGATCGAGGAGTCGGCGCTGGGCTGGAAAGAGTACGAGATGGAGGTGGTCCGCGACCGTGCGGACAACTGCATCATCATCTGCTCGATCGAGAACTTCGACCCGATGGGCGTGCACACGGGCGACTCCATCACGGTCGCACCGGCGCAGACCCTGACGGACAAGGAATACCAGATCATGCGCGACGCCTCGATCGCGGTGTTGCGCGAGATCGGGGTCGATACCGGTGGGTCGAACGTGCAGTTCGCGGTCAACCCGGCGGACGGTCGCCTGATCATTATCGAGATGAACCCGCGGGTGTCGCGCTCCTCGGCGCTCGCCTCCAAGGCGACCGGTTTTCCGATCGCCAAGGTCGCGGCCAAACTGGCCGTGGGCTACACGCTCGACGAGCTGCGCAACGAGATTACCGGCGGGGCAACGCCCGCGTCCTTCGAGCCCAGCATCGACTATGTCGTCACCAAGATCCCGCGCTTCGCCTTCGAGAAGTTCCCGCAGGCCGACGCGCGTCTGACCACCCAGATGAAGTCGGTCGGCGAGGTGATGGCGATCGGTCGCACCTTCCAGGAGTCGCTGCAGAAGGCGGTGCGGGGTCTGGAGATCGACCGCTACGGTCTGGAGGAGATCGTCGATCCGCGCGAGCCGGATGCGGCCAAGCGCGTTCGCCACGAGCTGCGCCAGACCGGGGCCGAGCGGCTTTTCTATCTCGCCGACGCCTTCCGTCTCGGGATGAGCCTGGAGGAGATCCACGGCCTGTCCAAGATCGACCCCTGGTTTCTGGCTCAGATCGAGGATCTGGTGCATACCGAGGCGCATGTCCGCACCGCCGGTCATGAAGCCTTGGGCCGCGAGTCGCTGCGTCTGCTCAAGCGCAAGGGCTTCTCGGACCGGCGAATCGGGCAGCTCGTCGGCACCAGCGAGCATGAGATTCGGGCACTGCGCCACGGGCAGGGTCTGCGGCCGGTCTACAAGCGCGTCGACACCTGCGCGGCCGAGTTTGCCTCCAGCACCGCCTATCTCTACTCCACCTACGAGGAAGAGTGCGAGGCCGAGCCGAGCGATCGCCGAAAGATCATGGTCCTCGGCGGCGGTCCGAACCGCATCGGTCAGGGCATCGAGTTCGACTATTGCTGTGTTCACGCCGCCCTTGCCCTGCGCGACGACGGTTACGAGACCATCATGGTCAACTGTAACCCCGAGACCGTCTCGACCGATTACGACACCTCCGACCGGCTCTATTTCGAGCCGCTGACCCTGGAGGACGTGCTCGAGATCGTCGCCAAGGAGAAGCCGCTCGGCGTCATCGTTCAGTACGGCGGTCAGACCCCCTTGAAGCTCGCGCGCGATCTGGAAGCCGCCGGCGTGCCCATCATCGGCACCAGCCCGGACAGCATCGATCTGGCCGAGGACCGCGAGCGCTTCCAGCAGATGATCCATGAGCTGGGGATTCGCCAGCCGCCGAACGCAACCGCACGCAGCGAGGCCGAGGCGGTCGAGCGGGCCGCCCGGATCGGCTATCCGCTGGTGGTGCGTCCATCTTATGTGCTGGGCGGGCGGGCGATGGAGATCGTCTTTGACGAGACCGAGCTGAACCGCTATATGCGCGAGGCGGTGCGGGTCTCCAACGAGTCCCCGGTCCTGCTCGATCGTTTTCTCGACGATGCCATCGAGGTCGACATCGACGCCATCTGCGACGGCAAGGATGTGCTGATCGGCGGCATCATGGAGCATATCGAGCAGGCCGGCGTGCACTCCGGGGACTCGGCCTGCTCGCTGCCGCCCTATACTCTGTCCCCCTCGATCCAGGACCGGATGCGCGAGCAGATGGCCCAAATGGCCCACGCGCTCAAGGTCGTCGGCCTGATGAATGCGCAGTTCGCCGTCAAGGGCGAGGATGTCTATATCCTCGAGGTCAATCCGCGTGCATCCCGGACCGTCCCCTTCGTCTCCAAGGCGATCGGCCTGCCGCTCGCAAAGGTGGCCGCGCGCTGCATGGTCGGCAAGACGCTCGCCGAGCAGGGTCTGCGTCGCGAGCGCATGCCCAAGCACTATTTCGTCAAAGAGGCGGTCTTCCCCTTCATCAAGTTCCCGGGCGTGGACACCCAGCTCGGCCCCGAGATGAAGTCCACCGGCGAGGTCATGGGTGTCGGCGAGTCCTTCGGCGAGGCCTATGCCAAGGCGCAGGAAGGGGCGGGGACGCTCCTGCCGCGACTCGGCGGAACGGCGCTGTTGAGCGTTCGCTTGGCCGACCGCGCACGCCTGATCCGGGTGGCGCGCGACCTGGTGGCCTTCGGGTTTACGCTCTACGGCACCCACGGCACCGCACAGTCGTTGCGCGAGGCCGGTCTGGACTGTATCGGTGTCAACAAGGTCGCCGAGGGGCGCCCGCACGTCGTCGACATGATCAAGAACACCGAGGTCGACTTCATCGTCAACACGACCGAGGGCTCTCAAGCCATCGCCGATTCGGCGGCGATCCGCCGTTCCGCGCTCCAGCACAAGGTCAGCTACACCACGACCATCTCCGGCGCCGAGGCGACCTGTCTGGCACTGAAACAGCTGGACATTCTGAGCGTCAATCGGTTACAAGATCTGTCCTGACCGATCTCGCGGGCGCCCTTCGGCGCCCGCGATTGTTTCTATGCGACACCCCTAAGATCCGACCCGCCGAGGGCCTTCGGCCCGATCCGCGACTGTGACGAAGGCGGTGCATCCAGACGAGGAAATCACCCATGTTTCAATCCACGCCCGGCCAAGCCGGGCGATACGGCACGGAAGAGGTTACGCCTCTCCCGTGCGGCATTATCCCCCTGAAGGGGGAGGTTTCAACCTGGAGAATTCGATGAATCAGGTTCCTCTGACCGTCGGAGGCGCTGAGAAACTGCGCGAAGAGCTGGAGCGTCTCAAGCGCATCGAGCGTCCCCGCATCATCGAGGCGATCGCCGAAGCACGCGCGCACGGCGATCTGAAGGAGAACGCCGAGTACCATGCCGCGCGCGAGCAGCAGGGCTTCGTCGAAGGGCGTATTCAGGACATCGAGGGCAAGCTGGCGAACGCGCAGATCATCGATGTGACGCAGCTCGCCGCCAACGGCCGCGTCGTCTTCGGCGCGACCGTTCAGGTGTTGGAGCTGGACAAGGACATCGAGCACAGCTTCCAGATCGTCGGCGAGGATGAAGCGGATCTGAAGCAGGGCAAGATCTCGGTCGGCTCGCCCATCGCACGCTGTTTGATCGGCAAGAGCGAGGGAGACGTCACCTCGGTGCAGGTGCCGGGGGGGATGCGGGAGTTCGAGATCCTGGAAGTCAAGTACGTTTAAGGTGATTTCCGGAGGAGCCAAGCGTCGCGAAGCGGCGCCCCCGGGATCGACGACTTGCAGTCGTCCTCTTCCTCCGTCCTGACTGCCGGCGGGGTCGCGCTCGACGCGATGATCCCGGGAACCGCGTTGAACGCGCTTCGGCCGGTCGTGCCGGCGAGGTCCGCCGGGCATTTTTTTCCGGTAATAGCCTTGACCGAAGAGCACTGGGCGACTGAAGTCGCCCCTACACGCCGGTCGTTGCTTTCCCGGAAATCAACTAGCCACTGACCACCATAGACGGGGGGGCAGGGTCTGGGGCCATGCCGACGGCTGTGGTGGCTACCCGGCGCCGCCGCGTGAGATGCGTGCGATGACCCAGTCCAGCGCGCTGTCGGGCAGGATCCGGGTGAGCACGCCGAAGAGGTGAGTGGGGAAGGTCACTGCATAGCGAATCCGCGGGCGTGGGCTTTCCAGGGCATGGATCAGCTTGTTCATCACGGCCTCGGGCGGAAGGGTGAAGGGCTGGGCGGCGCCTGCCTTGGTCAGACGCTCCTCCGCACGCGCATAGGCGTCGTGGTGGACACTCTGCTCGGTGTCGATGTTCGCCTTCAGCGCGAGGTAGGCGTTGTCGCGAAAGCGACTCAGGATGGGGCCGGGCTGGATCAAGGAGACCGAGATCCCGCTGCCGCGCAGTTCCAGGCGAAGCGTATCGGTAAGCCCTTCCAGCGCGTATTTACTCGCGACATAGGCGCCGCGAAAGGGCAGCGGGATGAAGCCGAGGACGGAGCTGTTCTGCACGATGCGGCCATGACCTTGCCGACGCATGATCGGGATGACGCGGCAGGTCAGATCGTGCCAGCCCAGCAGGTTCGTCTCCAGTTGGGCGCGCAGCACCTCTCGGGTCAGATCCTCGACCGCGCCCGGTTGTCCGTAGGCACCGTTGTTGAAGAGTGCGTCGAGCCGTCCGCCGGTGATGTCCAGCGTCTGCGCGAGGGCATTCGCGAGACTCTCGGGGTCGTCCAGGTCGAGTTGAACGGCCGTAAGACCTTGCTCCTTCAGCCGTGACACATCTTCCGCCTTGCGCGCCGATGCGATGACCAGCCAGTCGCGTTCGGCCAGGCCCAGCGCGCAGGTGAGCCCGATGCCGCTGGAGCAGCCGGTGACGAGGATGGTTCGCTTGGTCGACGACGTCATAGTCGGTTTGACTCGGTGCTCAGCACGGCCGGGGATTGTCGCTGCCGGCGGACTTGAAGGGATTCCAAACCCGCATGGACCCGATCGTCCATCCGTCCTGAAGGTCTTCCGTGATCAGCAAGTGAGCCTTTTCGGCCAGTGCGGTCTCCACGATCAGGCCGTCCCAAAAGGAGATCCGCGAGTCGATGCTGCGGCTGATGCCCCGGGTGACCAGGTCTTGGGTGATCATCGCGACAGGATAGGTCTTAAAGTGTTGCACGGCGGTTAAGCCGTCTTGGGGCGACATCGGACGCCCCAGTTTGCGGGTGACCGTGACATAAAATTCTGCAAGCACCTGGGTGCTGAGCCGAATCCCGGAATCGTCGCGTAAGATCCGCTCGGCGATTGCCTGTTTTTTCGGCTCATCGTCGTCGAAGAAATAAACCAGCACAGTGGTGTCGAGAAAACGGATCTCACCGCTCATGCAGATCCTCTCGCGTCCAGGTTTTTCCGGCGCGGCCGCAGCGGCAGTGCTGCGCCAACGCAAGGAGGGCGTCGAGCGCGTCCTGGCGCCGCTGTCGCGCCGCGTCGGCTTGCGCGTAGTCCTGCAGATAGCGCCCCAGTATGGCGTTGACCGAGCTGTTCTCTTCCAGTGCGCGCATTCGCGCCTGCTTGAGAACCTCGTCGTCGACAGTGATCGTCAGATTGGCCATGAACGTCTCCGCACGAGTACACTGGATCAGTGTAGCACGAGACCCGTGTCGCTGATCCGCCCGTCTGCGGTATGCATTCTTTACGGAAACGCCTGATAATTGGCGCCAGCTTGTTTTTGAGGAACGAACGATGCCGATCTACGAGTACCGCTGCGAGGCCTGCGGTCATGCGCTTGAGCAGATTCAGAAGATCAGCGATCCGCCCCTGGTCGACTGCCCCGCGTGCGGTCAGCCGACGCTGCGCAAACAGATCTCCGCTGCCGCCTTCAGGTTGAAGGGCGGCGGTTGGTACGAGACCGACTTCAAAAAGTCGAACCAAAAGAATCTGCACGACGGCGGCGAGAAGAAGGAAACCAAGTCGGGTGACAGTGCGGCTTCCGGCTCCGGCTCCGGCTCCGGCTCCGGCTCGGGCGACAAGGGCGGCACCACCCCGGCGAAGCCGGACGCGAGCGCCGCGCCGAAGCCAAAACCGAAGCCGGTCGAAAAAAAGCCCGCGGCGTGAGCCGGACGCGGCGACCGACCTTTCCCCACCCCATCACGCAATCAACCGCATCGAGCGACGCGCTGTTGCGTCGCTCGATGCGAAGACACGAGGCGAGACGACGATGCGCACGCAGTACTGTGGAGAACTGAACAGCCGCCACGAGGGCCAAGAGGTCGTGTTGTGCGGCTGGGTGCATCGGCGTCGGGATCATGGCGGGGTCATCTTCATCGATCTGCGCGATCGCGAAGGTCTTGTGCAGATCGTCTTCGATCCGGATCGCCCCGAGGTCTTCGCCCGCGCCGAGCAGGCGCGCAGCGAGTACGTGCTCAAGGTCACGGGCCGGGTGCGCGCGCGTCCGGCGGGGACCGTCAACCCGGATCTGCCGACCGGCGAGATCGAGGTGCTGGGTCTGGATCTGGAGATCCTCAACGCCTCCGAGACCCCGCCGATCCAGCTCGACGAGCACGGCGCCGACGCCTCCGAGGAGCTGCGTCTGCGCTACCGCTATCTGGATCTGCGCCGCCCCGAGATGCAGGCGCGCCTGCGCACCCGCAGCCGGGTGACTCAGGCGATGCGCTACTTCCTCGATGCCCAGGGTTTCCTGGATATCGAAACCCCGATCCTGACCAAGTCCACGCCCGAGGGCGCGCGCGACTATCTGGTGCCCAGCCGCACCCATCCCGGCGAGTTCTTCGCGTTGCCCCAGTCGCCGCAGCTCTTCAAGCAGCTGCTCATGATGTCCGGCATGGACCGCTACTACCAGATCGCCCGCTGCTTTCGGGACGAGGATCTGCGCGCCGATCGCCAGCCCGAGTTCACCCAGCTCGACATCGAGGTCTCCTTCATGACCGAGGACGAGCTGATGGCGATCATGGAGACCATGATCCGCACGCTCTTCCGCGATGTGCAGGGTGTCGAGCTGCCGGATCCCTTCCCGCGGCTGACCTATGCCGAGTCGATGCGCCGCTTCGGCTCGGATCGCCCGGACCTGCGCGTGCCCCTGGAGCTGATCGATGTCGGCGACCTCATGGCCGGGGTCGACTTCAAGGTCTTCGCCGAGCCGGCACAGGATCCCGAGGGCCGCGTGGTTGCCCTGCGTCTGCCGCGTGGCGGTGAGCTCTCGCGCAAGGAGATCGACGGCTACACCCAGTTCGTCGGCATCTACGGTGCGAAGGGCCTGGCCTACATCAAGGTCAACGCCTGGGCGGAAAAGGGACGCGAGGGCCTGCAGTCGCCGATCCTCAAGTTCCTGCCCGACAGTGCGGTGGATGCCATCATGACCCGCACCGAGGCCGTCGACGGCGACCTCATCTTCTTCGGCGCCGACAAGACCACCGTGGTCAACGAGTCGATGGGCGCGCTGCGGGTGCGGCTCGGCCAGGATCGCGGTTTGCTCGCCGAGGGCTGGCATCCGGTGTGGGTCGTGGACTTCCCGATGTTCGAGCGCGACGCCGTCAATCAGCGCTGGGTGGCCCTGCACCATCCCTTCACGGCGCCGAAGGAGGAGCAGTTGGATCTGCTCGAAAGCGATCCGGGCGCCTGTGTCTCGCGCGCCTACGACATGGTCCTGAACGGCACCGAGATCGGCGGCGGCTCCATCCGTATCCATCGCGATGCGGTCCAGCGGCAGGTCTTCAAGCTTCTGGCCATCACCGACGAGCAGGCCGAGGACCGCTTTGGGTTCCTGCTCAAGGCGCTGCGATTCGGTTGTCCGCCGCATGGCGGCATCGCCTTCGGTCTGGATCGTCTGGTGATGCTCATGACCGGCGCGACCTCGATTCGCGACGTCATGGCCTTTCCCAAGACCCAGAGTGCCGCCTGCCTGCTCACCGATGCCCCGTCCCCTGTGGACGAAAATCAGCTCGAGGAGCTGGCGCTGCGGATCAGGCTGCGGGCCTAAGCCTATGACACCCGTGCCCGTGATGCCCATGGAGTCTGCCGCGATGATGGACGGACCGGAGGGCGGTGCCGTAGCCCGGTCGACGGCCGAGCCGATCGGGCCGTTGGGCTCCGAGGGCGGCGAGGAGGTCCAGGAGCAGGCGTCCATGACCGAAGAAACACGCAAGCGTCCCCAGTCGGTTCTCGTGGTCATCTGCACCCGGGGCGGCGACTTCCTGCTCCTGAGGCGGGCCCGCCCGGTCGGCTTCTGGCAGTCGGTCACCGGGAGCCTCGCCCCGGGCGAGACGCCTCGCCATGCCGCGGCACGCGAGCTCTACGAGGAAACCGGACTGCTCGCGGGCGGCGCGCTGATCGATCTGCGTCACTCCAAGCTCTTTCCGATCATCCGCGCCTGGCGCAAACGTTATGCCCCCAATGTCTGTTTCAATCGCGAATATTGGTTCGCCCTGGTCCTCGAGACCCGGCGCCTGATCCGACTCGATCCGCGGGAGCATGTCGAGTACCGTTGGCTCCAGGCCGCCCCGGCCCTCGCGCTCGCGAGCTCTTGGACCAATCGCGATGCGATTCGGGCGCTGTCCGGGCTCGCGCGCTAGCGCAGCTCGGCACATGTGTCGAGACCGTTCGTTGTCGTTGTCTCGATGGTCGATTACGACAACGACAACGACAACGGAAATGATCTCGGACGGTCTCGGAATCTTTGCACTGCTCCACTAGCGCCCCTCGTCCTGCTGCGCGGCGCCATCGAAAAGGGGTGCAAACAGCGGGCGCAACAAGGCGGCACCGGTGACGCTCAGATGATTGTCGTCGTAGTAGAGGGTGCTTCCGTCCCGGTAGAACAGACACTCGGAGTCCGGACACAAGACGCGGTGCGGATAGAGGCGAACGAGTGACGGATGCCGATCCAGGCCGTCCAGCATGGCGAAGACCCCGCCCTGGTCGGCGTGGAACTGCTCCAGCGGCTGACGGACCAGATTCGGATCCCGACCCTCGAGAACCGCTTCGGCCAAGGTCGTCGGAATGTCCGCGTCGGGCTGGGGTATCGGATAGACCAGCGCGACCCGTTTGCCTGCCGAGACCAGCCGCTCGATCGCCTCCTCGATCGCGACGGCGAGTTTCCCGTGCGGATCGTCGAACGGATAGATCCGGTACCAGGCCGCCAGCACGACCGTGTGAATGCTCGGAGTGGCGATGATCCGCTCCAAGGCGAGCCGCTGAAAGAGTCCGCAATCCTCCCGCCAAGACAAGGGCTCGCCGGCCCAGCCCAGTGCCGGCGGGCAGATCGGCATGGTCAGACTCAGCACGGCTTCGCCGCGCCCTTGCGCCAGCTCGCCCAAGACCATCGCATAGACCGCGGCGTGGCTATCCCCCAAGAGTGCGACAACGGGCGGCGCGTCCGCCTCGCCGTAGATGCAACCCGGGGTGTCGGCCCGCACGCTCTCGCACGCGCGCCGACGCGGGTCGTGATCCTGCGATGCGGCGAAGATGTCGACCAGCTCGGGCGGGTAACGTCCGAGCCAGCCGCCGGTCTGCTGCCCGTGCAGACCGATGCCGGTCAGAATCAGTGCCGCCAGAGCGGCCGCAGCGAAGAGCGCAGGACGCGGCAGGAGCCCGGAGCGACCCCGGAACGGACGCTCGACGAAGCGCCAAGACAGAACCGCGGCGATCAGGCTCGCCGCGATCAACGCGAGCGACTCGCCGAGCAGGGGCTCGCGGCCCAGGACGTGCCGAGCGAAGACGAAGATCGGCCAATGCCAGAGATAGAGCGAATAGGAGATCAGGCCCAAGAAGACGATCGGCCGCCAGGACAGCATCCGTCCGACCGGCGAGGGTCTACGTTGTCCGGCGACGATCACGAGCGCCGTGCCGAGACACGGCGCCAGCGCCGCGAGCCCCGGAAAGGTCGTGGTCTGCGAATAGGCATACACGGGTACGACGATCATCGACAGACCGATGATCGCGAGGAGACCGGCGAAGGTACGGCCCTTCGGCAGGCGCAGCGGGACCAGCGCGACGAGTGCGCCGATCAGCAGCTCCCAAGCGCGAAAGTGCGGCAGGAAGAAGGCCGAAGTGGATTGCTTGTCGATCCACAAGGCGATGACCGTCGCGGCAAAGGACAGTGCCGCGATCCCGGCGACGAGCGCTGTCTGGTGACCGCGAAACCGGCGCCAGGTGAACCACAGGAGCAGCGGGTACAGGATGTAGAAGATCTCTTCCACCGAGAGCGACCAGGTATGCAGGAGGGGCTTGAGCTCGGCCTCCTGGTCGAAATAGCCGACCTCGCGCTGAAACAGGATGCTCGACACGAACAGGGTCGCCGCGATCAGGGACCGCGAGAAGCTCTGGGCCTGCGCGGGGTAGAGAATCAGGTATGCCGCCAGCACTGAGACCGACAGCATTGCAAACAGCGCCGGAAGGATGCGCCGGATGCGTCGCTCGTAGAATCCCTGCAGGGTGAATCGACCCTCGCGGATCTCGCGCGCGATGATCGAGGTGATCAGATACCCGGAGATCACGAAGAAGACATCGACCCCGATAAAGCCGCCGCCGAACCCCGGAATGTTCGCGTGGAACAAGACGACCGGCGCGATCGCAAGCGCTCGCAAGCCGTCGATGTCGGCGCGATAACGGTGAGACTCGATCATCCCGGACGGCTCCTATCGAGCCACCGCATCAGATGTCATGTACGCGATGGCCTGTCTGATCGATGTGCTCGGGAAACCGAGATGAACCGCAGCGGTGCGAAGGGCGCAAAGAACAGTTATTCGGTTCGGGGGCCGGGCCCGGCTTGGTGTCGTCCCGCCGTTGCGGCTCAGATGGCCGAATCGCGCGAGAGCCTCGATTCGGCCACGGGTTGTGAGATCCGGATATCAGCCGCTGCTGATATAGTGCTCGAGCTGCTCGATGATGAACTTGTGCTCCGAGATGATGGATTTGATGAGATCGCCGATCGAGATCAGCCCGATGACCTTGCCGTCGGCGATGACCGGGAGATGGCGAACGCGCTTCTCCGTCATCAGGGCCATCGCCTCTTCCAGGCTTTGATCCGGCCGCGTGCAGACCACGCGCTTGGTCATGACCTCGCGCACCAGCGTCTCCTTGGATGTGCGCCCTCTCAAGATGACGCTGCGCGCGTAGTCGCGCTCCGAGACCAGACCGATCATGCCGCTGTCGTCCGTGACCAAGAGCGCGCCGATCTGTTTCTCGGCCATCAGCACGAGTGCGTCATAGACGCTTGCATCGGGGCCGATCGACCAAACCTGCAACCCTTTATCGCCGAGCAGTTGTTGAATCGTCTTCATCGTCTCTTCGAGCTCCCGCGGTGGTGGAGAATCGACTCCTGCTGATTTGTCGCGTTCCTTGCCCTGACCCGGACACGGTCGCCGACCACGCCTTGGTTGACCCGAGGTTAGCAGAGGGCCGGCCGATGGGCCTAGTCGGAATCGGTCGCGCCACGGCGAAACGAACGTCCGGTCCGGGTACGCTCGGGTGCCGATCCTTTTGAAAACGAGCGGAACCTCTGCGCTTCCGTCCCTACGAGATCACGCCTATGCGCGAGCACACTGCAGTTCCCGGCGACCGACCGGGGACCCGTCACCTTGGAGCGCTGCGCCGGCTGCTTGGTTTCACCCGCCCCTACGGCTGGCAGCTCGCGGGGGCGCTGGTGGCACTCTTCGTCGGGGCCGGCTCGGTGCTCGCCTTCGGTCAGGTGATCCGCACCCTGGTGGATTCGGGCCTGACCAGCGGCTCGACGGCGGCCTTGGATCAGGCGTTGATGCTGTTTCTGACCGTGGTCCTGGCGACCGGCATCGCCGTGGGTGTGCGCAGCTATCTGCTTAATTGGATCGGCGAGCGGGTGGTCGCGGATATCCGCAAGAGCGTCTTTGATCGAGTGTTGTCGCTCGATGTCGGCTTCTTCGAGACGACCCGGGTCGGCGAGGTGATCTCGCGTCTGACCAGCGACACCGCCTTGCTCCAGGTCGTGGTCGGCTCGACCCTCGCGATGGTGCTGCGCACCGGGCTCCTGATGATCGGCGGCATCGTCATGCTCGCGATCACGAGTCCTGCCCTGACCGGCCTGGTCCTGCTCGGCGTGCCTTTCGTGATCCTCCCGGCCTGGCTCCTGGGCCATCGGGTGCGCCGTCTGTCGCGCGATAGCCAGGACCGGATCGCCGATGTCGGCGCCTATGTCGACGAGGTCATCCACGGGATCCGCACGGTGCAGGCCTGCTGTCACGAGCCGATCGACCGCGAGCGCTACGGCACACAGGTGGAATCCGCCTTCGAGGTCGCGGCGCGGCGTTCGCAGACCAGCGCCTTGCTGGCCGCGGTGTCGACCCTTCTGACCTTCGGTGCCATCGGGGTGGTGCTCTGGGTCGGCGGTCGACAGGTCCTGGCCGGCGCCATCAGCGGGGGCGAGCTCTCGGCCTTTCTCTTCTACGCCGTGGTGGTTGCCGGATCGGTCGGCTCTTTGAGCGAGCTGATGGGACAGTTGCTGCGCGGTGCGGGCGCGAGCGAGCGCCTGATGGAGCTATTGGAGTCCGAGCCGAGTATTCGCACCCCGCCCGAGCCGAAGGCGTTGCCGGAGCCTGCGCGCGGGCGCGTCGAATTCGACGCGGTGCGCTTCGTTTATCCGGCGCGCCCGGACACCCCGGCGCTCGATCGTCTCGATCTGGTCATCGAGCCCGGCGAGCGGGTGGCGCTGGTCGGCCCGTCGGGCGCCGGCAAATCGACCCTCTTTCAACTGCTGTTGCGCTTCTACGATCCGGTCGCCGGTGCGGTGCGGTTCGACGGCGTTGATCTGCGTGATCTGGCGCCCGCCGAGCTGCGCCGACACATGTCGCTGGTCCCGCAGGACCCGGTCATCTTCGGCGCGAACGCCTGGGAGAACATCCGTTACGGTCTCGTCGATGCGAGCGACGCGGATGTGCGCCGCGCCGCCGAGGCCGCCCACGCGGCCGAGTTTCTCGACCGCTTACCGCAGGGTTTCGAGACCTTCCTGGGCGAGCGCGGGGTCAGGCTCTCGGGCGGCGAGCGCCAGCGCATCGCCATCGCCCGCACCGTGCTGCGCAATCCGGTCCTCCTGCTGCTGGACGAGGCGACCAGCGCCCTGGATGCCGAGAGCGAGCGGCTGGTGCAGGAGGCACTGGAGCATCTGATGCAGGGCCGCACCAGCATCGTCATCGCCCATCGTCTGGCGACCGTGCGCACGGCCGACCGCATCCTGGTTCTGGATCAGGGTCGGATCGTCGCGAGCGGTCGTCATGACGAGCTGATGGCCGAGGACGGGCTCTACGCGCGGCTGGCGTCGCTGCAGTTCCAGGATGCGGCGGCGGTTCCGGCTCCGGCCCCGCCCGCGTTGCGGCTTGCGGTTCCTTGATGGGGAAATGGCGTCCCGGTCGATGTTGCCGGGGCGGGATGCATCAACGATCGTGACGATCAGGACGCGACGGATGAACCCTGCGCGTGCTTCGCGAGACAGATCGAGCACAACTCGAGTCGAAGCCGCTCGAGATGCAGTGGTTTGCTTATAAAGCCGTCCATGCCAGCCTCCAGTGCCTTGGTTCGATCCTCGGGGAAGGCATTTGCGGTGAGGGCAACGATGCGTGGCTGGCGGGGCAGATCCAGCGCGCGAATCCGCTGCGTGGTCTCGAGGCCGTCCATCCCCGGCATGATGAAGTCCATCAGAATCACGTCGAAGTCGTTCTGCTGGACCATCTCCAGTGCTTCGGGACCGGAAGCGGCAATCTCAGGCTGATGTCCGAGGCGCTCGGCCATGCGCCGGGCAAGCAACCGATTGACGGGATTGTCATCGACGATCAGAAGGCGAATGCTGGGTACCGTACATGGACAGACGTTGTTGTCATCTGCCGCATCGCGGGCGCTCGGCTCATCGTCAGCCCGCTGCAGGTGCACATCGAACGAGAACACGGACCCTTGCCCGGGGCTGCTGTCGCATGCGATCTCTCCGCCCATCTCCCGCACGAGCCGATGGCAAATGGCCAACCCCAGTCCGGTGCCTCCGAAATGTCGGCTGGTCGAGGCATCCGCCTGGGAAAACGGCTGGAACAGACGCGCCTGCTGCTCGGCGCTCATGCCGATACCGTTATCGGCGACGCGCACGCGCAAGCGCCAGCCGTCGGCCGTCTCGCCCGCTTCTGCCTCGATGCGCACCTCGCCGTGCGGCGAGAATTTCACTGCGTTGCCGATGAGGTTGGTGAGTACCTGTCTCAATCGGAGGCGATCTCCAATGACCCACTGCGGCAGTGGCGCAAGCTGCGTGCGTAGTCGCACGCGGTGAGGAGCTTGCTGTGCCTCGAACGAGCGCAGGGTACCCTGCAGCAGGTCGGCGGGGTCGAAGATCTCCTGCTCAAGCTGCAGCTTTCCTGCCTCGATCTTGGAGAAATCGAGGATATCGTTGATCAGCGCGAGCAGATTGCGACCATTATCGTGAATGATCAAAACCTGTTCCTGATGCTCGGGCGCCAAAGACTCAAGCGACAGGAGCTCGGACATGCCGATCACCGCGTTCAGTGGCGTGCGGATCTCGTGGCTCATCACCGCCAGAAAGTCGCTCTTCGCGCGGACCGCCTCCTCGGCGCGCTCGAGGGCCGCGTTCAGCTCGGCTGTACGCGCTTGGACCTGCTCCTCCAGCGCATCGGCCTGGCGTTGCAGTGCCTGATTGGCCTCATAGAGCTCAAGGCTTTTCTCTTCAAGCAGTCGCTCCGCCTCCTTGCGGGCACGCCGCTCGCGTTCGGCGCGCCGGAGCAGCCGGCCTGGATCGGTTGGCGTCTCGGTCATGTTCGGCTGAGCTCGAAGCGCACGTGCCCGCCCTTATCGTCCAGATCATGCCTCTGGATTGAGATGGGCGTCCCATAGTGCGCGATACACTGACGAATCAGACCCTCGGCCAAATCGCCCATGTGTCGGTCGGAGCGATAGAGCATGCTCAGGTGGTCCTGGTCCGGCCGATCAATCTCGAAGCGGGGCAGTTCTGCATTCGGATAGAGCTTGCGGACCTGCACATGGATCACATCCTCGATCCGTTCGAGAAAATCCAGGCTATTGTTGATCCCGTCGAAGAACTCGGCGTGATGAACGTGGAACCGCTCGAACAAGAACTCTCCAAACGCCCGAATCAAGTCCGGCGCCGGGGTGCCTGTGCGTTCGGACAGTGCTCCGACCAAGGCAACCATCTCGCGATGACTGTAGGTGCCGACGCTCGTGTAGGCGCCGCCCGAGGGCAGATCACAGGCGTCGATGATGTCATCCGCCATCTCCGGTGAGAACTCGGCCTCGACCATCTCGAGGAACTCCACGAATACAACGCCTTTCATGAGCTCGGTCCCCTTGGGCTTGTTGCCGAAACGTGGCGAATAGCTGATTTTTCTTGTCGGCCAATCCTAACGGAAGCCGGCAACGGTAGGGTAGTCATCACTCTTCTTCGGAGTGATGCGCTCGGGCACTGCACTCACCCCGGGACGATCTGGTCACATCGTCCCGGGACGATCGAAGGTTAGTCCCGGGGTCCGGGAGGAGCAAAGCCTTTGCGACCTACGGTTCCTGCATCATGGCCCCCGTCAAGATGCACTCTCCTCCTCGTCCGTCTCGACCGTCTTGGCCATCCGTTTGGCGAAGTAATAGATTCGTTTGAGCTTCTCGATGATGTCGATCTCGATCGTGTAGGCGGGGATCCGATTCGGTTCTTCCGCGACGAGGCGTTGTGCTTGATGAATGGCCGCGGAGTCGGCGATGTGTTGGATCTCCTGCTTCATGGAGGTCACGGATCGCGCGGCCAGCTCGTTGTTCTGCGCGACGGCCTGGACTGCGGCGGCGACCGAGCGTGTTACGACCTGATGGAAGCCCATGAGGACCTGGCGGGTCGGCCCGCTGATCGAGACACCGGCATCGATGCGCTCGCGGCCGAGTACGATCAGGTTGGTTTCGACGACGTCGCCGATGTTTTCCAAGTCGTTCACCGCCGCCATCAGGCGCATCAGGGTCGCGGTCTGCTTCTCGGTGAGCGATAGACGGCTGATCTTGCCCAGATAGGTGATGATCTGGGCGTGCAGCGTGTCCACATCGTTGTCCATCAGCTCGATCTCGCGCAGCGTGCGGCGATTGCCGCTGAGGATGGCCGGCATGATGCGCGACATCATCTTGTCCACGAGCTCGCCCATGTGCAGGACCTCCAAGCGAACGCGGTCGAGCGCCAACGACGGCGTGGAGAGCAACTCCTCGTCCAGATACTTCGCGCGCACCACGAGTGCCTCTGCGCCCGGGGGTTTGTCCGGAACCAGCCACTGCACGAGCCGCGCGAACTGCGTGGTCAGACCGATAAAAAGGAGCGTATTGGCGATATTGAATAGGGTATGTGCGTTGGCGATCTGCCGGGGGACCTCGGCGGCGAGTCGCGCGGTTCCCGACAGGTCAGGGTGGGCCGGCGAGATCAGCTGGGTGAAGGCCGAAAGCTGTCCGATGAAGCCGACCCAGATCAGGACGCCGCAGACGTTGAAGATGACATGCACCAAGGCGGCGCGCAGCGCATCGCGCGGTTTGCCGATGGCCGCCAGCAGGGCGGTGACGCAGGTCCCGATATTGGCCCCGAGGGCGAGCGCGATCCCGGTGGGGAGATTGATGAGACCCTGGCTCGCCAAGACGATCGCAATGCCCATGGTGGCGGCGGAGGATTGGATCAGCCCGGTAAAGACGGCGGCGACGAGGATGCCGATCGCCGGATTCTCGAGCCTCCGGACAAACTCCAGGAAGGGCTCGTAGGTCCGCAACGGCCCCATCGAGTCGCTCATGATGCTCATGCCGAAGAACACCATGCCCAAACCCATGAGGATGCCGCCGTATTGGCGAATCGCCTCCTGCGTGGATGCGAACTGCATCGTGAAGCCGATGCCGATCATCAACAGGGCCGCCTCGGTGATCTGAAAGGCGATCAGCTGCGCGGTGACGGTGGAACCGATGTTGGCGCCCATGATGACGCCCACGGATTGACTCAAGGTCATGAGTCCGGCGCTGATGAAGCCCACCACCAGGACCGTCGTCACGGAAGAGGAGTTGATGACGGCCGTGACGAAGGCGCCGGTGATGGCGCCCATGAAGCGGTTGGCGGTCAGCTTGGCCAGGATGTCCTTCATCCGCTCTCCGGCGACCGCCTTGAGCGCCTCGGCCATTTGGTCGATGCCATAGAGAAAGAGGGCGAGACCGCCGAAGAGGCTCATCGCCATCGTCCACCAGTGGATCGCCGGCGTGATCGCCTGGGTGACCTCGGGGGTCATCGCTGCGCCTCGTCGGGAGCGTCCGTCGGCGTGGGCCGGGTCGGCTCAATGGGGTTCGCGGGCTGTCGACTCGGGCTGATCCCGGCGCCTGCGCTGCGCACGAGCCGGTTGTAGACCTCCAGCAGGGGCTCGGCCGGATAGCAAAGCGGCAGCAGCCGTTTGTGGGCGCGCGTGAGGGTGCCGACCCAGTGCGGATCGGCACTGAAAACCCGCCGAAGTTGCGCAAGGTCTGAGGTGTCTCGCGCGCGATGCCCGGCCGAAGGCGCGGGGCGACCTCCGAGCACGCAGACGGCGTTCTCCGCCAAGCCGAGGCGCCGGAACATGCGGTTCAGATCGCGCCGTCCGTAGGTGCTGCTCGGGGCAGGCTCCGAGGGATGTCGGACCCGCGCGAGTCGGTCGGCCAGCTCCGGATGCCGGTCGATGTCCACGAGCGTCTGCCATCCCTCGGCCTCGATCGGCGGTGCGGCGTGTGCGGCAAGATAGCGCGAGGTGACGGCCACCAACGGCAGGCGGGCATAGAATCGCCGCATTGCGTCCCGATAGTCCGGTCCGCGTGATTGATGCAGGGCATCCTCCCAGAGGGATCCTTGCGGCAGCCCGGCGTGGCTGATCGACTCGGAAAAGCTGTCGTGATGGCCCCGCAGATAAAAGACCCGTTCGGGAAACCGCAGCTTGAGCCGAAAGATCAGATCCATCATCAGGATGGAGCTGTCCATCTCGGCGGCTTGCTCGGGTCGATCCGGATGTACGGCACTGCCCAGGATGATCAGGATCGCGCTGCCCTCCTCGAGGGCCTGAAGAAAGGCGTTCTGCGTCAAGATGACGAGCAGGTTGTCGATCCGGGCGCGCAGGTCGCCGACGAAGACGGGGGTGGCGCGATCGGGCAGGATCAGGAGACCGCCGGGTTGGCCGAGACGATTGAGCGCGCGATAGGGCTCCTGATCCATCACCGCGATCACCTGCTCGATCAGGTCCAAGGCGGGCGCGCGCGCCAAGGGCTCGATCGGTCCGCCGAGCACCCGTGCCAGACGCGCGAGCGCAAGGCGGCGCCAACGCGACATGCGCTCCATGAGATCGGTCGAGGCCAAAGGGGCGATGCAGACGCCCGCCGCCCCGGACTTGTTCTTGATGGACAGCCCGTCGGCCGAGAGCTTGAGCCGAAGATGCCGAGGCTCGACGGCGCGCGGGTAACGCAGCAGCAGGCGCTGCGTCGGGTCGTCGCGTCCCAGGGTCAGGGTATCGCCCTCGCTCAGTCGGATGAATCCGCTGACGTCGGAGAAATAGGTCATGGGGTCGACCAGGAGATAGCTGCCGCGGTGCTCGAAGCGGCCTTCGGCATCGAGCACCGGCTCCGGATAGAGGTGGAGCCGATAACCCTGCTCGCCGCCGAGCAGGATCTGCAGGGGCAGCGCGGGAGGCGGGAGCTTCACCGTGGACTTGCCCAATCGCAGCGACCCCCGAAGGTCGATGTCCGCGCACGGGTCGGCCTCGCGGATCAGACCGCGAAAGTGTCTCAGAAAGCCTTTGCGCTGGGCGTGGCTCGGGTCCGACATGGGCTGTTTGAATGACCCTCCGGGTCTGAGTCGTGATGCAGGATCCGCGCGATGGCCCAAGCGTCGCATTCCTGCCGATAGGCATCAACCGCGCGCTGGCTGCGCAACGCTCGGCAGGCGACCCTGTCGCAGCACGTCTTGAACAAACCGTCGCAGAGTTTTTCGTTGTCGTTGTCGTTTTCGTCCGGAATCCGACAACGACAACGACAACGACAACGAGCAGAGCTTTCGACGACGTTTCTTGGTTCCGGCTCTGCCGGGTTAGGGTAAGCTGGCGTCCGATCGGTTGAGACACGGGGGTTTGACCGGCCGTATCAGGCCCGGGAGGCAGGGTGAACAGACTCGCGAGCAGATTGCGTATCGGTGAGAAGATCGGGCTGGGTTTCGGTCTGGTGATCCTGATCTTTCTCGGGGTCATCGTTCACGACCAGGTGGCCCTGGCGCGCCTGAGTGCGGACTACGAGCGTCTCCACGCGCTCTACGGTGCACGCCAGTCCTATGCCTTCGGCATCGAGCGGCGGCTCGGTGCCATCCGCGCGGCTCAGTCCGCGTTTCTCACGACACGAGATCTCGGTGCGGTTGCGCAGGTGACACGCGAAGCAGCTGCCTTGGAGGCCAAGGCCGCCGGACTCGCGCGTCTCGACGAGACCTCGCAGCAGGCAGCGACCGAGATTCGAGCGTTGGTTGCCGACTATCTGTCGAGCTTCGAGGCGGTCGTCGAGGCATGGCGGGTCAAAGGGCTCGACGAGAACAGCGGACTGCAGGGCGCGTTTCGTCGGACCGCGCATGAGCTGGAGGCGCTGGCTGGATCGCTTGAGCAGACGACGGATTTCGAGGTTGCGATTCTCCAGCTGCGGCGTCGCGAGAAGGATTATCTGCTGCGCGGCGCCCCGACCTATGTCGCGATGGTGGACGCGATCCTGGCAAACACCGCCGAGCGCGTGATGCAGGCCCCGATCGCCGATCCGCAGCGCGAGGCGTTGACCGAGCGCCTCGCGGCTTACGGGCGCGATTTTCATGCGCTGGTCGAGCAGGACCGCCGGATCGAGGTGCTCGCGGACGCCATGGACGTTGCAGTCGGACGCATCAGGCCGCTGGTCGAGGCCAACCTTATCGAAGCCCGTCGGCTGATGACGTCGATGACCGATGCGATCGCGGATAGCGCGGCCGCGCGGGCGCGGATCAACCTGTTGATCGCGCTCGGGGCGACCCTCCTCGGGGCGCTCTTCGCCGTGATGATCACCTCGAGGATCGTCCGTCCGGTGCGCGAGATCGCAGGGCTGCTCGATCGCATGACCACCGAGACGCCCCGCGAACGCATCCCGACGGTGCCCGGTGCGCGCGACGAAATCGACGCCATGGCCGCTTCGCTCAATGTGCTGGCCGATCATAAATCGACCTTCGTCAACTGGTGGCGCAGTGCGATGCGCGAGGCGGTGGCCCTGCGTGATCTTCATTCCGCAGGCGAGGCGCGCGAGTGCGTGCGCGCGGCAACCGAGCTGCGTTTGGCCGTCGACGCCCGACTCGCCTCCATCCTGGCCGTTCGCGACGGGATCAAGCGCAACAGCGCAATGATCCAGGGACTCGTCGCGCATCTTCCGCAATCCGGAGCAAACCTTTCCTCGGCCGATGTGAAGAGGCTCAAGGAGGCCGCGGCGGGCGTGTCGGCGCTGTCGCAGATCCTCCAAGCGGAGTCGTGGGGTCCAGCGGATCGGCACGAAGGCACCGCGCCCGACCCGACGCGCTGAGAGTCGGCCGCGTCGTGTTAAGGAAGAGCTTCGATCGCACGCATCTTTTCATCGTAACGCGCTCGAAACTCCACGGGGAGCTCCGACTCTTTCACCCCGGCGCACCCGCCGTTCTCGTTGAGTATCTCCAGGAACTCGCGCTGAAGGCGTTCCTGGACCTTGCGATAATTGCGCTCGGGAAAGACGTCGTCCTGGACCCGCAGCACGGTCATGCGCATGCGGCTGGCGAGCAGCTTGTTGAGGTTCTCGGTGCGACGGTTGGAGCCGTCGCTGCGGCAACGCGAGTGGTAGAGATCCACCGCGTAGGCGGCCTCGACAGCTTCGATCAGAAGCTGTTTGGTCTCCTCGTCCAGAGGTGCTGCTGCGGCGCCTTCGATGCCGAGGCCCGCCCCGAGACCCACCATGAGGAGCACTGCGGCTGCACAACGGCGAAGCGGGCCTCTCCGGTTGCTCGGCCGATCCGGTCGGTCTTCCGATCGGGCCTGAGGGTCTCTGCTCTGTCCTTGTGGTTGAGAGTACAGGGCGCGCATCAGCTCCGTCCGTAGACCGGCACCGCGGCGCCGGTCACGCAGCGTGCGGCATCCGAGGCCAGAAAGAGGATGACATCGGCGAGTGCATCCAGAGGAACCCAAGTGTCGTGGTCTGCATCCGGCATGGCGGCGCGATTTTGCGGGGTGTTTAGGGTTCCGGGCAGAACACAGTTGACGGTAATCCCGTGCTGCTTCAGCTCCTCGGCGAGGCTCTCGGTCAGGGTAATGACGGCGGCCTTGGAGACGCAATAGGGTCCCATGTGCCCGGCCCCGCGAGTGGCCGCTCGGGCGGAAATGTTGACGATGCGCCCGCCGCTCCCGTCCGGGATCCGGGGTATCGCTGCCCGGCAGCAGTTGAAGACGCTACGCAGGTTCAGATCCATCAAGGAATCCCACTGTGCATCGGTCGTCTCGTCGATGGCCGGCCCCATCGCAAAGCCGCCGGCGATATTCGCGAGGACATGAAGGGCGCCGAAGCGGTCTGTCACGCCGCCGATCATGGCCGCCACTGCGGGAGGATCCAAGAGGTCGGTTGCAAAAATAGCCGACTCGCATCCCTCGGGCAGGGCGTTCTGCGCCGACTGCAAGGCATCGGGATCCAGGTCGATCAGGGCCAGTCGGGCGCCGCGGCGGGCGAAGGCAAGTGCCGTGGCACGGCCCAGATTTCCCGCGGCGCCGGTGACGGCAACGGTTTTCCCTGAGAATTCCTGCACGCTCATGACTCCTGGTTGCTGTGCCGACTGTTCAGGGCGCCCGTCGGCTCGACGCTCCTGCTTTAAGATTGGGGCTCGGGCCGGATGCCCAACCCGGGCGCGCTCCGTCGGTCGCCGATCCGCTCGGCTTCCTCATGCGGGCCGGGCGGGTTGCCTGTATCATTCTCGGCGTGATCAGTTTACCCGAATCAGCATATCAGAGCGGTCGTGGCTTCGTCCTTGGCGGAGACGTCCCATCCGTTCTACTGCGCCGTCGGTGGCGCCCGTGATCGAGCTCCTCTTTCTACTTCTGCCTGTTGCGGCGGCCTCCGGGTGGTGGGTCGCGCGTCGCGGCACGCCGGTTCGACGCAGCCGTGGATCGCCACCTCACCCCGCATTCCTGCGGGGTCTGAATTATCTTGTCGAGGAGCAGCCGGATAAGGCCATCGACATGTTCCTGGAGCTTGTCGAGGTCGACGGGGAGACCGTCGAGACCCACCTCGCGCTCGGCAGTCTGTTTCGACGTCGCGGCGAGGTCGACCGGGCGATTCGTATTCACCAGAACCTGATCGCCCGGAAGAATCTGGCCGCGGAGCAGCGCGGTGATGCCCTCTTCGAGCTTGGCCAGGACTACATGCGTGCAGGCTTGTTGGACCGGGCCGAATGCCTGTTTCAGGAGCTGGTCGGTCTCGGGTTGCACCGCCGGCGTGCGCTCCAGAGTCTGCGCGAGCTCTACGAGCAGGAGCGCGACTGGGCACACTGCCTGGAGGTCGCCGAGCTGCTCGAGCCGGCGAACGATCCATCCATCAGGGTCGCGATCGGCCACTACCATTGCGAGCTGGCCGAGGATGCTCGGCGCTGCGGCGATGCGGCGCGTGCGATGTCACAGCTGCACCTGGCTCGGGAGGCGGATCCGGAGTGCGTCCGCGCCACCATGCTCGAGGGTCGTGCCGCGCTGGAAGACGGCGATCCGCAGCGTGCGTTGGCGCTCTTTACGCACGTGGCGGAGCAGCGCGCATCGTATGTCCCTGAGATCCTGCCCGAGCTGATCGATGCCTTGCGGTACCTTGGACGCGACGATGTGCCCGCGGTTCTGGAAGACTTGGCCCAGCGGCATTCAAGTCCGGCATTGACGCTCGGTCTCAGCGATGTCGTCGCCCAGAGCCGCGGCAAGGAGGCTGCCATGGATCTGCTGACGCGTTATCTGACCCGGCATGCGGATTTGGCCGTACTCGAGCGTCTCTTCGAGCTGCAGGTCGAAGGGCCGTCGCAGGTGCAGGGTTTTTCGGTCGAACGGATGCGAGTCGTCTTGGAGGTGACGCGGCATTTGCTCGCGCGGCAGGCGGTTTATCGCTGCGAACACTGCGGTTTCGAGGCGCGCTCGCTGCATTGGCAGTGTCCTAGCTGCCGCTCCTGGGGAAGTGTCGTTCCCGTTCAGCCCGAGCCGATTATCGGCGAGGAGGTGCTGCATGAGCGACGTCTTGCCTGACCCTGCGAGGGGTGCGCACGGGATCTCCTCCGCCACGGCTCGCACGCTCGGCGCAGCGGGGATCGGCCGTGGGTCGTCGGACCCTGAGCTGCCGAGCGGTCCGGGATACCGGGCGCGGAACCCTGATCAAGCACACGAGGACCGGACGTGACGCAATCCAAACGCATTATCGTAGCGCTCGATTTCGCGAGCGAGGCCGAAGCGCTTGCTCTGGTCGAGCGGCTCGATCCGACGCGCTGCCGGCTGAAGGTCGGCAAGGAGCTGTTCACGCGATGCGGGCCGGTGTTCGTCGAGGCGTTGCAGTCTCGCGGGTTCGAGGTCTTTCTCGACCTGAAATTTCACGATATCCCCAACACGGTCGCGGGTGCTTGTGCTGCCGCGGCGGATCTCGGGGTTTGGATGGTGAACCTGCATATCTCCGGCGGGACCCGGATGATCGAGGCGGCGCGCACGCGACTCGATGCCATGTCGAGACGGCCGTTGCTGATCGGCGTGACCTTGCTCACCAGTCTGAACCGTGAGGATCTGAGCGCGGTCGGCTGTCCCGGCGAGCCGGGCGAACGGGTGCTCGCGCTCGCAGCCCTCGGGCATGCCGCGGGTCTCGACGGCGTGGTCTGCTCGCCCTTGGAGGCAGCTGCGGTGCGCGCGGCGCAGGGTCCTGATTTTCGGCTGGTTACACCGGGCGTCAGGCCCGCCGGTGCTTCGCTCGGTGACCAGGTGCGTGTGATGACACCGCGCGAAGCCCTCGCAGCCGGTGCGAACGACCTGGTTATCGGGCGCCCGATCACCGCGGCGGAGGATCCCTTGGCTGCGCTGCGGGCCATCGAGGATTCGCTTATGGCCTGACGTGCTCCCGACTCCGGCATGACCTGTCTCAACCGCGCATCTCGGTCCTGGTCCGAGCTGCCTGCTCACATTGAACGATCTTGAAGGAGAAGACGCGATGGCGAAGATTCGAAAGGCAGTGTTCCCGGTCGCCGGACTCGGGACCCGGTTCCTTCCGGCCACCAAGGCGAGCCCCAAGGAGATGATGTCGATCGTCGACAAGCCCCTGATCCAATACGCAGCCGAGGAGGCCGAGACCGCCGGTGTGACTCAGTTGGTCTTCATTACGGGCCGCAACAAGCGCTCGATCGAAGATCATTTCGACAAGGCCTACGAGCTCGAGGCGGAGCTCAAGAGCTCCGGCAAGCTGCAACTCCTTGACATCGTTCAGAACGTGATGCCGCCGAGTGTGACCTGCATCTATGTGCGCCAAGCCGAGGCCCTCGGTCTCGGGCACGCCGTACTCTGTGCCAAGTCCGTCGTGGGCGACGAGCCGTTTGCCGTCTTGCTGGCCGACGACCTGATCCACTCTCAAGGCAAGGGCGTGGTCGAGCAGATGTCCGACGTTTACGAGCGGTTCGGCTGCAGCGTACTGAGTGTCCAGGAGGTCCCGCGCGAGGAGACCAACAAGTACGGCATCGTGAAGGTCGAGCCCGGTCCGGACGGAGAGCTGCGGGTCGTCTCGATCGTCGAGAAGCCGGCCCCGGCCGATGCGCCTTCGAATCTGGCGGTCGTCGGACGGTATCTTCTGACGCCCAAGATCTTCGAGAAGCTCGAGCAGACCCGGGAAGGTGCGGGCGGGGAGATCCAGTTGACCGATGCGATCGCTGCCCTCCTCGAGGACGAGCCGGTGATCGCCTATCCCTTCCAGGGCAAGCGCTACGATTGCGGCAGCAAGCTCGGCTATCTCCAGGCGAATGTGGAGTTCGGCTTGGCGCACCCGGAGGTCGGGGAGCGCTTCTCGGCCTATCTGCGGGCCTTCGGGCAACAATAACGGCGCGACGGGCCCGGCAGCCGGGCTGTCGCTCCGAGTCGTCGGGGTCATGCCCGGAGCCTGCGTGCTCCGGCCTGGCCCCTCCTGTTGAGTCCCTTACCCCGCGAATCCCGAACACACTGTCACAAGACATTTCGTTGTCGTTGTCGTAGTCGTAGTCGTGCGAAGACTCGATTACGACAACGACAACGACAACGACAACGACAACGACCAAAGTTCTCGACAGCGCTTTTGGTTCCGGCTCTGCGAGGCAAGGGTCCCGCCCGTTTAAAGTTGCACGCCCTCGGTGCGCTCAGACCTGGCGCAGACGCGGAGTCAGCGCGACCGTCTCCCGAGCGTTGCCGATCCACACCTCGCCACCGTCGATGGTGCATTGCAGATCCATCGAGCGCTCGGCCAAGCGGCTCAGGGCCTGACTCTCGCTGCTGCTCAGATCGAGCACCCGGAGGTTGCGAAGGCGCCCGAGACCTGCGCTGTTCTGCTCCCACCACAGATCCGCCGCGCGCCCGGCGTAGGTGATCACCACCACCTCGCGCGCGCGACCGCTCGCCTTGCGCAGGCGCCGCTCCTCGGGTTGTCCCACCTCGATCCAGCGCTCGATCTCGCCGCTCAGGCTGCGTTGCCACAGGTCCGGCTCGTCGTCTGCGCTCAGCCCCTTGGTGAAGGCGAGCTGCGGGTCGGCATAGAGTGAAAAGGCGAGCAGCCTCACCATCATCCGCTCATCGGTCTCGGACGGGTGCCGGGCCAGGGTCAGTGTGTGGCTCTCGTAATAGTGACGGTCCATGTCGCTGATCTGGATCTGCGCCTTGAAGACGGTTGCTTTGAGGGCCATCGGAGTGTCTCGGGTTCGAGGGGCGCGCGAAGTACTCGGGCGCCCGCGGTGATGAGGCGCTCGGACATGCGGCCGAGGTCCGGGCCGGGATGCGCGCAATCCGCCACTCGGGGATGGCCCATGTCCAAAAGGCATCGATGTGGAGATCCGCTGGCGGCGGGGCTTGTCCCAACACGGCCCAAGCCGTACGCAAGGCGGGCAGCGGATCGCGCGCGTCGACCGGTGCTGCAGCCAATGACTTGCTGAGCTTTCGGCCCTGCGCGTCCAAGATCAAGGGGGCATGCGCGTAGCCGGGTTGGCCGAATCCCAAGGCGCGTTGCAGCAGGATCTGGCGGGGCGTGGAGAGCAGCAGGTCCGCACCGCGCACCACCTGAGTGATCCCTTGAAGCGCATCGTCGACGACGACGGCGAGCTGGTAGGCGTGGATGCCGTCGGCGCGCCGCAGTACGAAGTCGCCGGCCGCTTCGTCGACGATCTGCTCCTGTGGTCCCTGGATGCGGTCTTCGAAGGCGAGCGCGCCCGGCGGGGTGCGGAAGCGCTCGGTGCGTGCCCGCCGCCCGAGCGCAAGACCGTCCCGGCAGGTGCCGGGGTAAACGGGTCCCTCGGGTCCCGTGCGGCCGGCTCGGGCAACCTCGGTGCGGCTGCATCCGCACGGATAGGTCAGACCCCGAGCCGCGAGTGTGTCGAGTGCATCTCGGTAGACGTCGGTCCGAAGGCTTTGATGGATCACGGCTTCATCCCACTCGAAACCGAACGCGCTCAGGGTGCGGAGGATCAGGTCGGCCGCCCCGGGAACCTCGCGCGTGCGGTCGAGGTCTTCCATCCGCACCAGCCAAATGCCCGCATTGGCGCGGGCGTCCGCGTAGCTGGCCACGGCGGCGAGCAGCGAGCCGAGATGGAGTGGACCGGTCGGGGACGGCGCAAAGCGGCCGCGATACGCGCTTCCTCCGGGGGCGTCGGTCGGACCGGGATCGGCGGGGCCCTGCATCGGCCTCACGACCGGGATCCGGGTCCCGCCGGATCGGGGATCATCCGCGCTGCCGTTCGCGGATCTCGTCGAGTGTCTTGCAGTCGATACAGAGTGTGGCGGTCGGCCTCGCCTCGAGACGGCGGATGCCGATCTCGACCCCGCAGGCCTCGCAGAAGCCGTAGTCGTGGTCGTCGATTCGACCGAGCGCCTCGTCGATCTTCTTGATCAGCTTGCGCTCGCGATCGCGGGTGCGCAGCTCCAGGCTGAACTCGGACTCCTGGGTGGCACGATCGTTGGGGTCGGGGAAGTTGGTGGCCTCGTCCTGCATGTGGTGTACGGTACGATCGACCTCTTCCATGAGCGATTTCTTCCAGGCCAAGAGGATCTCGCGAAAATGCGCCTCCTGCTCGGGACTCATGTAGTCCTCGTCCGCGCCTTGTCGGTAGGGCTCGAACTCGGCTGTGCTGGCTTGAGTGGCGTTCGCTTCGGCCATGAATGTACTCCCGAAGGCTCTTGTCGTGGATGGCATGCGCCCGATACGGCCGGCCGGACCGGCCGCGAAAAACACGCTTAAGTACCAGAACATCGTTCGCCGGGCAACTAAAATGCCGGTGACGGCCGCGTCTGGGTGTGTCGACCTTCGCTACCAGGTCGGGATGCTGCCGGGTGGCGGAGGCGGCGGGGGTGGCGGAAGAAGCCCGCCGTCGGCGATCCACACGGCGCCGAAGGCAACCGCCAAGGCCGCGAGGAAGGCGAGCCAGCCGCCGCCGGTCGCCGGTTTCGCCGCCGTGCCCGAGACTCGCTTACGACCGTGAATCATGGGACGGATCAGATCGTCCTTACGCAGCAACGTGTAATAGAAAACTGCGCAGACGTGCAGTGCGACCAGACCGCCGATCAACCAGATGTTCTGGCGATGCAACCCGGTCAGCCAGTTGCTGGTCGCTTTGGAAACCAGGTCGTAGAGGGGGCCTCGGAAGGCGATATCGTCGTTGGTCATGAGTCCGCTGATCGACTGAAACAGCAGCAGGCCGATCAAGGCAAGCACGGATAGGGCCGCCAAGGGGCTGTGTCCGAGGCCCTGCCACCGACCGCGCAGGTAGTCGATCACCGCGCCGGGTCCGCGCACGAAGTGTCCGAATCGCGCGTAGGTGGATCCGACAAGGCCCCAGGCGAGGCGGAAGACGAGCAGGCCCAGGATCACAAGCCCGATGCGGCCGTGCCAAACCATCAGATTTCCGCCTTGCAGGCCGGTCACGAACGCTGCAGCGACGAGCAACGCAAGGAGCCAGTGAAAGAGGCGGGTCGGTAGGTCCCAGATCAGGATCGATCGCTCGTTCAACGCAGGGCCTCCTTCTTGCTCAGAATCGATTCGGTGTCGGCCCGGTATCTTGAGGCCCGCGATGGCTCGGGGCAACTCGATCGGCGCCGACGCGCCGAGGAGGACGCGGCCCGGCCCGAGACAAGAGCAAATAATGACTTGACGCTGAGTCTGCTTTCGCTTAAAGAGCGGCGAATATTCCCTTGTGATTGTGTGACCCGAGGTAGCGGAGATGATGGACAACGAAAGCAGTTACGGCGAGGAGGCCAACGAGCGTGTGCCGTCGATGACCGGCCCGGATTCGCGCGCCCCTGCGGCGAATCTGGCGGTGCGTCGCCGGATCGAGCATATGCGTGAAATTAAACGGCTTCGCGAGCTTCTCGACGACCCCGAGTTCGACGAGCTGGGTTGATGTTGATGGCCCGTTCGTGGTGCGGGTCTGTTCTTTCAACGAGCCGTCGAGCACGGCTCTTCCGCCGACCCGATCCGTTCCGGAAGGCGCTCGGATCCTTGGGAACGGTTCAAAAATAAGGAGGACGACTCGGCGAGAGTATGCCTTCGGCACGGTTCTCGTTCTCGTTCTCGTTATCGACGACAACGACAACGACAACGACAACGACAACGACAACGATTAAACCGCGTCCAGAGCGAGATGCTCACTTTCGAGTGAGCTCGAAGTTTGGTGAATCCACGACCCTTAGCGGGGGACGCGGTTTAAAATTTTATATTTTTTAATACTTTAAACCGCGCCGGCTCCAGCGGTTGTGAAATCCGCCGGGGCCGATCCCATCCAAAAACATCGCATACCGCACCGGGCGCGGTTTACCCGCCTTGCGAGACCGACTCGGCAGGCCGAAACGCGTCGCGAGCGGCGGGATCCAAGCGAATATCCAAGGGCGCGCGCAGCGACAGATGGACATCGCGTTGGGGGAACGCCATACCGATCCCCTCCTCTTTGAAGCGATCGTAAATCGCTTGATGCAGCTCGGTGGCGACGCCGATCCGACCGTCGAGCACGTTGAGATAACACCGCAGGACAATGGTCAGGGCGTTGTCTCCGAACCCCTCGAAGCTGATCAAGGGGGCAGGATCATCGAGGACCCGCTCGTGCTGCTCGGCAACTTGAGCGAGGATGCTCAGTGCCTTGCGTGTGTCGCTTCCGTATTCGATCCCGATCGGGATCGTGATGCGGTTTTGCTGATCGGTCAGACTCCAGTTCAACAGCCGTCCCGTGATGAACTCCTTGTTCGGTACCAGGAGCTCTTGTCTATCCCAGTTACGGATGGTGGTTGCGCGGATCTGGATGTTGGTGACCACACCGGTCGTATCGCCGATGGTGACGATGTCGCCGACCCGCACCGGACGCTCGAACAGGATGATGATGCCGCTGATGAAGTTCGCCACGATCTCCTGAAGGCCGAAGCCGATACCCACACCCAGCGCTGCCACGAGCCATTGCACCTGCCCCCAGTTCAGCCCGAGCGTGCTGAAGGCGACCAGGAAGGCGGCGACCGTGATGGCGTAGCTCACCAGGGTCTTGATCGCATAACGCCCGCCCGCGGAGACGGATTCGGTCTGCAGCAGCAGGATCTCCAGCAGCGCCGGGAGGTTCTTGGCGGCAGCGGTGGCAACGAAGAGGATCACCAGCACCAAGCCCAGGTTGGCCGCCGTCACCGGGACCTGCTGGGCGATGCCGTCGACCATCCCGTCGTAGTACCACAGCGGAATGCGCTCGAGCATGGACAGGGCCGGCAAAACATCCGACCAGGTCAGCCAGACCCCCAGCAATGCGGTGAAGAAGACCGAGGCATTGATCAGGCGTCGGGTCTGCTCGTCGAGTGCGGCGAGATCCGGCTCGGGCTCGTCCACCTGCAGCTCCGAGGCGACCGGGGCAGCGGCCTCATTGCGTTCGGCCTCGGTTTGCGCGCGGCGCGCGCTCGCGCGCTCGACCGCCGCCGTCAGTGCCAGGCGACGCCGCGTGACGATCAGCCAACGCACGATCACCTGATGCAGCACGATCAAGGCAAGCGCGAGCCAGGTCTGTTGCACCAGCGACTCGAACAGGACCCCGGCCGTGTAGACGTAGCCCAGCAACGCGAGCACCGCCAAGCCCAGCGGTGCGCCGACGATCACCGGAAACCAAATATGACGCAGGCGGTTGAACCACCCGTTCGGGCTTTCCGCGAGCGCATCCTTCAGGACACCCTTCGCGGGGCTCAAGAGGCGCGCGAAGAAGACGGAGAACCCCACCATGGTCGCGATCGTCGCCAGGCGTCCCAGGCTCCCGCTGAAGGCGGGGTCGCTGTCGTTGTAGAGCACCATGGCCGTCAAGGCGACCGGGACGACGAAGATGCTGAACCAATCAAACTCGCGTCTGAGCAGCCGGAGGCTGTCTTGGCTCCATCGAAAGTGTCGGTCGGCGACCCCCCCGGTGATGCAGAGCGTTCGGAAGGCTCGCAGATAGTAGAGACCGACGGAGGCGCCGATAAGGGCCGATCCCAGCGCGCGCGTGAAGTCGGTGGCCTCGATGGAGGTCGACAGCTGCAGTCCGATCAGCCACAAGAGGAGCGGGATGGGCAGTGCCGTCACGAGGCTCAGGCCGATGGCCTTGCCGGTGTGGCTCAGGCGATCGGTGCGAATCCTGCGCAGCGGCTCGGCCGTGGCTCGGATCGCGCGTCGCAGCGCCGAGAGCTTCCAGAAGATGCCGACGATGACGAGCGATAGGGCCCAGAGCAACGGCGAGTGCGCACCCGCGTGCGTCAGTACGCGTGTGACCTCGATCCAATGTTCCCGTGCGACGAGCCAGCCGATGGCCGATGGCAGTGTGACGAGGGTCTCGATGCCGACCGGAAGGGTGCTGCGTACCCACAGCAAGCGCTCGGCGAGATAGCCGTCGTAGCCCTCGGCCGTCCGAATGAGCTGGTCGGCGGCATAGTTGAGCTCGCCGAGCTGGCCGATGTAGTCGTCCTCGACGCTCAGTGCCTGTGTGATCAAACGGCGTCTTTGCTCGAGCGCCGCCTTGAGTTGCTCGCGGACCTCCGGGGCTTGAGCGGTCGGATCACGTGTGGTGAGCTCGTCGAGATAGGCAGCGAGATTGCGCAGATGGCGCTGCTCTTCGCGATAGCGGATCTGTCTGAGCGTGGCGTCGGCGATCTCGTCTTCGCGATCCTGGATCGCCCGGCGGTATTGGCGCAGATCCGGGATCTGGTCGCGCCGCTCCACTAGGATCTGACCGAGCGCTTTGCTCAGTCCGGCGGCCTCGATGCGTTGCTGTGCCGCTTTGAAATCTTGCTCGACGCGTTTGCGCTCCTCCTCGATGCGCTCGATCGCCAAGTCCAGGCCCCCCAGGCGGCGTGCCAGATCGCCGGTGGACGTGGTGATCTCGGCGTTCTCCCGGGTCGCCTCCTGCACCAGGGTATGCTTGTCGGCGGCCTCGATCCGTGCGCGCTCGGATTCACGCTGCGCCGCCTCCGCCTCGTCGCGACGCCGCTGGTTCTGCAATTCCTCGAGCTGTCGCTGCCGGGCTCGGAGGCTTTCCCACTTCAAGGTCGCCTCCTCGCGTTGTGCGCGATGCAGTGCATCGCGCGCCGACAGACTCAGCAGCTCTTGTTCCAGCATCCGACCCTCCGCCCAGAGCGCTGCCCGACGGGTCTCGAGCGCCCAGCGTCGAGCTTCGCTCGCTGCGATCTCCGCGTCGGCGCTTTCGGGTTGGCTCAGATCGGCTTCAAGCTCGCCGAGCGCCGTCTTGACCTCGGATACGCGTGCGCGAATCGCGGCGGGACGCCCCATGCTCCGCTCGATGGCCTTGTCGAGCTCGGCGATGCGCGTTTCCTCCACGGCGGTGTCGGCGAGGACGATGCTCAGGCGCTGCGCGATCTCCTCTGTCGGCAGATCCTTCGGGATCTCGACGACCTCGTCCGTCCCCGGCTCGCGTTTCTCGATGCGTTGCCGGATTGCCGCGGTTTCGGCGGGTGCCGTCGTCAGCGCTTCGGCAAGCTCTTTGGCTTGGGTGTCGAAGGTCCGAGTCGCCTCGAGGTTTGCCAGTGCCCGCCGATACAGCTCGGTCAAGGCTGCCTTGCCGGCCTCGTCGAGCGCCGTATCGGCCGCAACCTCCGCGATCTTGGCCTCGACCTGGTCGACCGACGGAAGACCGTCGCTGCTGCTCGCCGGCACGGCCGGGGTCGAGCCGGCAGGCGTCGGCTCGGTCGCGAGCGCGTTGCTCGCGAGCATCGTCGAGAGAACGAGGAGGAACGGAAGCAACCTCGATGGCTTCCGAAACCGCCGTTCCTCCGAATGGTCGGAGGGTCCTGCTGGTGTGCTCATCATCGGGATCGACATCATCATGATCGGGTCGCAAAAGAACGGCTCGGCCATCGCCTGATCAGGCGATGGCTCCGCAGCTAAAGTCGGAAATAAATGAATATCTTCAGAATCTTGAATCGCGTCCGCTCAAGCGCATCAGGACGCGCTCGACGCCGAGCCGATACCGAACCCGCGCATGTCGCACGGGACGCGATTCAAAGGACCTTGATGTAGACCTGCGAGCTCCGCTGGAAGTTGTACAGGGCTTGCCGCTCCATCGGCAAGGCGCCGAGCGAACCGGGCTCGAAACCGCGCTCTCGAAACCAATGCGCGGTTTGGGTGGTGAGGACGAACAGGCGCTCGATACCGCCGGCGTGAGCGATGTCTTCCATGTGGGCGAGCAGCCGATCCCCGCGTCCGCTCGCCCGATAATCCGGATGCACGGCGACGCAGGCCAACTCCGCCATCCCCGCGCTCGGGTAAGGGTAGAGTGCCGCGCAGGCCGTGATCAATCCGTCGCGCTCGGTCAGGAAGAAGCGGTCGATCTCGGTCTCCAAGCGCTCACGCGAGCGCCGTACCAGCACGCCGCGCTCTTCCAGCGGACGGAGCAGCTCGAGGATCCCCGTGACGTCGTCGATGCGCGCCGGACGTAGCTCCTCGTAAGGCTCGGCGGAGATCAGGGTGCCGCTGCCGTCGGGTGTGAGGAGCTCGCGCAGCAGCGCCCCCGCGCGCCGGCGCTGCACCAGGTGCACGCGACGGATCCCGTTGCGGCAAGCCTCGGCGCCGGCGCGCAGGCATTGGGCGACGTCCTCGGGGATCCCGCTCGCGGCGGCGAGCAGGGCGTCGATGTCGCGGGCCAGGAGGTTGGGGCCCAGTAGATCCTGGGGCAGATCCCGGGTGTCGCCGTGCGGGGACGCAGCCCCGACGGGATCCTTGGCGACGGGATCCTCGGTGAGAAAGATCAGCTTGTCGGCACCGAGCGCGACCGCCGCGCCGCGCGCCACGTCGGCCGAGCTGAGATTGAAGACCTCGCCGGTCGGCGAATACCCCAGCGGCGGCATCAAGGCGACCGCGCCCTGATCGAGGACCGCCCGCAGCGTCTGACGGTCGATCCGCCGCACCGCCCCGGTGTGGGCATAGTCGACCCCGTCGATCACGCCCAGAGGGCGCGCCGTGACGAAGTTGCCCGAGACGACGGGGATGCGCACGCCGGCCATCGGCGAGTTGGCGAGCCCGAGCGAGAGCAGGGCCTCGATCTCGACCCGGACCACCCCGGCGGCCTCCTTCACGCAGGCCAGCGCGGTTTGATCCGTGATCCGCAACCCGTTGACGTAGCGCAGCTGCGCACCGCGACCGGCGAGTCGCGCCTCGATCTGGGGGCGCGCGCCGTGGACCAGGACGAGCCGGATACCGAGCCCGTGCAGCAGGGCGATATCGTGGACCAGATCCGGGAAGTGCGGATCCGCAACCGCCTCGCCGCCGAAGACAATCACGAAGGTGCGACCGCGATGCGCGTGGATGTAGGGTGTGGCTTGGCGCACCCAGTCGACGAAGGGATCCCGGGATGGAGCGGGGTCGTTCGGGTCGGAATTCGATGGTGTCATGTTCGGTCCGCTCGCGGCCTGCGATCGGCTATTCGATGCCGAGCTTGGCGAGACGATAACGCAACGATCTGAGGGTCATCCCCAGCTTCTTGGCCGCGGCGGTGCGGTTCCAACGCGTCTCGTCGAGCGCATCGAGGATCGCCTTCTTCTCGATCTCGCCGAGATAGTCCTCCAGCGGAACACTGTCGTCGATCGGTCCCCTGGCGGCGAGCGCCGGACTGTCGGCCTGCGGAAGATAGAGATCCCCGATCTCGATGAGCGATCCCTCGCAGAGGGCGGTCGCACGCTCGAGGATGTTTTCGAGCTCGCGCACGTTGCCCGGAAAGCCGTAGTCCATCAAGGCATCGAGGGCGTCCGCCGAGAGGGTCATGGCGGGCTGGCCCTTATGATGCCGGGCGATCCGCAGCAGCATCCGTTCCGCCAGGGCGGGGATGTCGCGGGGGCGCTCGCGCAGCGCGGGCATGCGCAGCTCGATGACGTTGATGCGATAAAAGAGATCTTGCCTGAAGTGGCCCTTGTCGACCTCCAGGTTGAGATCGCGATGACTGGCGCTGATGATCCGCGCATCCACGGCGACCTCTTGTTGGGCACCGACCGGACGCACGCTCTTCTCCTGGACGGCCCGCAAGAGCTTCACCTGCGCCGGCAGCGGCAGATCGGCGACTTCGTCGAGAAACAGGGTGCCGCCCGAGGCGGCTTGGAAAAGCCCTTCCTTGTCGCTCACGGCGCCGGTGAAGCTGCCCTTCTTGTGACCGAACAGCTCGCTTTCGACCAAGTCCTGCGGAATGGCCCCGCAGTTGACGGCGACGAAGGGTCCCGTGCCACGCGGGCCTTGGCCGTGGATGAGTCGGGCGGCCAGCTCCTTGCCTGTTCCGCTCTCGCCGGTAATGAAGACCGGCGCCTGGTTGCGCGCAAGCTTGGCGATCATCTGCCGGATTTGATCCATCGCGCGCGAGTCCCCGATCAGGCTTACCCCGCCGGCGCTACGGCTGTCCTCCCCGGTGGCTGCGGTCTCGCGCAGCCGCAGCGCCGAGCTGACGAGCTGGCGCAGGAGCTGAAGATCCACCGGTTTGGGGACAAAGTCGAAGGCCCCGGCCTTCATGGCGGCGACTGCCGATTCCATGTTGCCGTGGGCGGTGATCATGGCGACCGGCAGATCGGGATAGTGCTCGGCGATGTGTCGGATCAGGTCGATGCCGTTGCCGTCCGGGAGGCTCATGTCGGTCAGGCAGAGGTCGAAGCGGTTGCGTTCGAGCTGGTGCTTGGCATCGATGACCGTCATGGCGGTCAGTGCCCGAATGTCCATACGGCCGAGGGTGATCTTCAAGAGGTCGAGGATATCGGACTCGTCGTCGACGACCAGTGCTTGAGCCTTCGTCATTAGGCCAGCTCCCTCGGTGTGGACAAGGTGGTTGGGTTCGGAGCCTGCTGCCCCGATGCGTTCCGTGTGCGTTCAGGGACAGCGTGACCGCGTTCTTTCTGCCCCGCATTTGCGCTTCAAGCATAACGCGTGGCCGGGCCCGACAGAAGCCGTGCGACCCCCGAGACAGGGTCGCGGGCGCCCGTCACCGGGCGAAATGGAGCCTGAATCGGCTGCCGTGGGGTTCGGCGGGCTCGTAGGTGAGATGGATGCCGTTGGTCTGTGCCAATTCTCGGGCGATATAGAGACCGAGGCCCGTGCCGCTGGTCTTCGTGGTGAAGAATGGATTGAAGATGTCGCGCGCGGTCTTGGCGTCGATTCCGGGCCCCGCGTCGGCGATCTCGATCAGGGGCCGATCGGCGTTCTCGCCGCTCGGCAGGAGGCTGATCTTGATCCGCGGCGGCTCATTCCCGTATCCGCCGTGAATCAGCGCGTTCTCGCACAGGTTGGAGACGATCTGGTGCAGATGACGCGGATCCACCTCGACCGGATCGGGCGAAAAGGTGATCTCGAGCGTGAGACGTTCCGGCGCAAGTCGGTGGGTCTCGCGAAACTCTTCGGCAAACGCCTCGATCCAGAGTGCCGCATCCAGCGATACCGGATCCATCCGATCGCGGCGCGAAAGCTGGAGCACGCTGCGCACCGTCTCGTCGATGCGCGCGCTGTTGCGCTGGATGATCTCGAGCAGGTGGCGGTCGTCTTCCGGCAAGTCCTTGCCGTCGGCGAAGAGTTGGCTCGCGTGGGTGATGGCGCTCAACGGGTTGCGGATGTTGTGGGCGATGCTGGCGGTGAGGGTGCCGAGTGCGGCCAGCTTGATCTGTTGGGCCTCGCGGGTGAGCTCCTGGTTGTCGCGCAGATAGATCAAGGCGCCGGAGGCCCGATAATCGCCGAGCAGCTTGAGGGTGGCACGCAGCTCGCGCTCGCCGACCCGGATGACGGTGCCCTCGGGCGCCGGGTTCTGGACCTGAGTCTCGAGCCACTCGACGACCTTCGGGGGGAAATCGCCGAGGGAGCTGCCGGGATGAATCGCAGCGACGTCGAGAAGCTCCAGCGCGGCCTTGTTCTTCAGGCGAAGGTGACGGTCGCCATCGATCGCGAGGATGCCGGTCTCGAGATTGGCGATGATGAAGGCGTTGAGCTTGGTCAGATTGGCGATATCGACCGTGCGTCGCGCCGCCATGTCCTCGGCCTCGCGGACCCTGCGATAGAGCACGTGCGCGAGCAGTGCGACGGCGAAGAAGATACCGCCGAGGAGACCGGCCTGGGTATAACTCGAGGCCGCACCCCCCCCGGAAAGGTCCGAAAAGATCTGCTCGGTGAGCACGGCAAGGGCGGCGAAGGACGCAAACAGAAGCGCCAGGCGCCCTTCCATCAGAAGCGCTCCGGCCGCGACGGTCACGCCGATCAGGATCCCGAGACCGCTTGCAGCGCCGCCCGCGGCATGCATCAAAAAGGTAAAGGCGATGATGTCGATATAGATGGCGAGGTGGACCTGGCTCCCGCGGCTCGGCCAATGCGCGTAAAGGGTCAGGCCGCTCAGCAGCACCAGGATGGCGTAGAGGATGAGGACGTTCCAGGCCAACGCGGCGTTGGCGGGCGTGATGAGCGGGTCCATCGCCGAGGGCGAGAAGAGCAGGATGAGTCCGATCAGCACGACGAGCCGAAACAGAAACAGCCAGCGCAACGCGAGCCAGGTCGGATGGGGATGGCCGGGCTGCCCGGGTTGTTTCGTGCTCTCGGGGCGCGTTGCCGGGCTCGTATGGCTCGTCGTGGGTTCTGGGTGATGCGTCATTGCTGGTCTCGTGCTCGGACACGCCTTCGGGCGGCGCATTGCGTGCGGAGGATGAATGCGCCTTTGCCAATCTGCCGCGGATTAGACCAGAATGGCGGGGGCGCGGCCATGTGGTCGCGGCGCTTCGGGATTCGGCACACCGCGACGGCGAGCACACCATGAATCTACATGAATACCAGGCGAAGCGGCTGTTCAGCGAGCACCGGATCCGCATCCCGGACGGCGTGACCGCGAGCACGGTGGAGGAGGCCGCGGCGGCCTGCGGCGTGCTCGGCGGGGAGCGCTGGGTCGTGAAGGCACAGGTCCATGCAGGCGGACGCGGCAAGGCCGGGGGCGTGGTCATGGCCGAGAGTCCGTCCGCGGTCGAGAGCGCCGCACGGCGTCTGCTCGGCACGCGTCTGGTGACGGGGCAGAGCGCGCCGGACGGCTTGCCGGTCGAGACGCTCCTGATCGAGCGGCCGATGGCGATCGCGCGCGAGCTCTATCTCGGTCTGCTCCTGGAGCGCGAGACCGAGCGTGTCCTCTTCGTTGCCTCGGAGGCCGGCGGGATGGATATCGAGCGCGTCGCGGCCGAGACGCCGGAGCGTTTGCTGCGGGTGCGCGTGCATCCGGCGGTCGGTCTGCAACCCTATCAGGTGCGCCGCTTGGGGTTCGGGCTCGGACTCGAGGCCGCTCAGATCAAGTCGCTCGGGCTGCTCATGGACGGGCTGTATCGCCTCTTCGTCGAGAAGGACGCGACGCTGGTCGAGGTCAATCCGCTGGTGGTGGATGATTGCGGCGAGCTGATCGCGTTGGACGCCAAGATCAACCTGGACGACAACGCGCTCTATCGCCACCCGGATCTGGAGGCGCTGCGCGACCCGGGTCAAGAGGACCCGCGCGAGCTTGCCGCGAAGCGGCATGAGCTCAGCTACATCAGCCTCAGCGGCAATATCGGGTGCATGGTCAACGGGGCCGGGCTCGCCATGGCGACCATGGACCTGGTGCAGCTGCATGGCGGCGCGCCGGCCAATTTCCTGGATGTCGGCGGCGGCGCCACGGCAGCGCGCGTCGCCGAGGCCTTCAAGCTGATCCTCTCCGACACCAACGTCCGCGCGGTGCTGGTGAACATCTTCGGCGGCATCGTGCGGTGCGACCTGATCGCCGAGGGCATCATCGCGGCGGTGCGCGAGGTGCAGGTCTCGGTCCCGGTGGTGGTGCGCCTGGAAGGCACCAATGCCGCGCAGGGTCTGGAGATGCTCGCACGCAGCGGGTTGGCGGTCGAGACGATGGCGGGCCTCGGCGAGGCGGCCCGGCGGGTCGTGGACGCGGCCGCCGGTCGAGCTGCCGTCGCCGGAGGGGTTTGAGATGAGCGTTCTCGTCGACAGCAGCACAGGGGTCATCTGCCAGGGTTTCACGGGCAAGCAGGGCACCTTCCACAGTGAGCAGGCGATCGCCTACGGCACCAACCTGGTTGGTGGCGTGACCCCCGGCAAGGGCGGGCAGCGCCATCTCGATCGGCCGGTCTTCGATACCGTACACCAGGCGGTCCGCGACACGGGCGCGGATGCGACCATGATCTACGTGCCCGCGGCCTATGCCGCGGATGCGATTCTGGAGGCGGCGGACGCCGGGATTCGGGTCATCGTCTGCATCACCGAGGGGATCCCGGTCCTGGACATGGTGCGGGTGAAGGCCGCGCTCGCGGGCAGCCCGGCGGTCCTGATCGGTCCCAACTGCCCCGGCATCATCACGCCCGGCGCCTGCAAGATCGGCATCATGCCGGGGAACATCCACGCGCCCGGCCGGGTCGGTATCGTCTCGCGCTCCGGGACCCTGACCTACGAGGCGGTCTGGCAAACGACCCAAGCGGGTCTGGGCCAGAGCACCTGCATCGGCATCGGCGGTGACCCGATCCAGGGTCTGGATTTCATCGCCTGTCTGGATCTCTTCGAGCAGGATCCGCAGACCGAGGCGATCATCATGGTCGGCGAGATCGGCGGCAGCGGCGAGGAGGAGGCCGCGGAGGTCATCCGCGAGCGAATCTCCAAGCCGCTGGTCGCCTACATTGCCGGGGTGACGGCGCCCGCCGGCAAGCGCATGGGGCATGCGGGTGCGATCGTCACCGGCGGACGTGGGACGGCCGAGGGCAAGTACGCGGCCCTCGAGCAGGCGGGTGCCGTGACCGTGCGCTCGCCTGCGCAGATGGGGAGTCGACTGGCGGAGCTTCTCGGCGGGTGATGGTGGCCGCCAGCCGCCAGCCGCCAGCCAAACCGAATCGCTCCCCGACACACCTTTCGCCAAGGTTGGCAGGTCTGAAAACCGAGAACCGGGAGCCGATAACCGATAACCGATAACCGGCCGCTGGCGGCCACACCAAGCTTCTCATCACCTTAAGAGGACCCCGCCGTGGGATGTCGTATCCGGGTCGCGCAGTTGAATCTCGTTGTCGGGGATGTCGTGGGCAACGCCGATCGGGTGATCGTCGAGGCGGCCGCCGCGCGTGCGGACGGGGTCGATCTGTTGGTCTTTCCCGAGCTGACCCTCACGGGTTATCCGCCGGAGGATCTCCTGCTGCGCCCCGAGCTGCTGCAGCGCGTCGAGTCGGCCTTGGAGCGGATCCGCGCCGAGTGTCGAGGGATCACACTGGTGCTGGGTTATCCGCTGCGGGCCGTCGGCGGTCTGTTCAATGTGGCCGGCGTGTTGCGCGACGGCGCGTTGATCGGCGAGTACGCGAAGCAGCATTTGCCCAACTACAGCGTCTTCGACGAGAAGCGCTATTTTCAGGCCGGCGCGACCCCCTTGGTGCTCGATCACCTGGGATTGAAGATCGGCCTGAGCGTTTGCGAGGACATCTGGCAGGAAGATCCGACACGGCAGGCGGTCGAGGCCGGGGCGCAGATCCTGATCAACATCAATGCCTCGCCCTTTCATGTCGGCAAGCGTGCGGAGCGCGAGGCGCTGGTCGCGCGTCGGGCGAGCGAGCACGGTATCCCGATCGTCTATGCAAACCTCGTCGGCGGGCAGGACGAGCTGGTCTTCGACGGTGCCTCCTTTGTCGCGGACGGTGCGGGTCGGATCCTGCATCGCGCGGCGGTCTTCGAGGAAGATCTGCTCACGTTCGACGTCGATGACGAGGGGCACCCGGTCTGCTCGTCGCCCGAGCGCAGCACGCAGGCGTTCGACGACGATGCGATGGAGGAGGAGGCGAGTGTCTACGGCGCCCTGGTGTTGGGTGTGCGAGACTATGTCCGCAAGAACGGTTTCAGTGGGGCGATACTCGGTCTCTCGGGAGGGGTCGACTCCGCCCTGACGCTTGCCGTCGCCGTGGATGCGCTGGGCGCCGACGCGGTCGAGGGCGTCTTGATGCCGTCGCGCTATACCTCGCAGATGAGCAATGCGGACGCCTTCGAGGAGGCCGAGGTGCTCGGCGTGAAGGCCCAGCTGATCTCGATCGAGCCGGCCTTCCGGTCCTTCCTGTCGATGCTCGAGCCGGCCTTCGAGGGTCTGGCCGCGGACGTGACCGAGGAGAACATCCAGGCGCGCTGCCGCGGTATCATCCTGATGGCGATCAGCAACAAGACCGGACGCATCCTGCTGACCACCGGAAACAAGAGCGAGATGGCGGTGGGCTACGCCACCCTCTACGGCGACATGGCCGGCGGTTTCGCGCCCATCAAGGACGTGCCCAAGCTCTTGGTGTACAGGCTGGCGCGCTATCGCAACCGGTGCTCCCCGGTGATTCCCGAGCGTGTGCTCACGCGTGCGCCATCCGCGGAGCTGCGGCCCGATCAGACCGATCAGGATAGCCTTCCTCCTTACGAGGTTTTGGATCCGATCCTGCGGCTCTATATCGAAGAGGACGAGGGTGTCGATGCAATCGTCGCGCGCGGGTATCCGGCCGAGATCGTACGGAGGATCACCCGCTTGGTCGATCGCAACGAATACAAGCGCCGCCAAGCCCCGCCCGGCGTGCGCATCTCCACCCGGGCGTTCGGCCGCGATCGCCGCTACCCGATCACGAGCGGATTTTAGGCTGCGTCTCGGGCGGCATGAATCGCCGTTCGGTGGGTTACGCGTCGACAGGTCAAGAGGTGTCGCAGCCGCGGTTTAACCCGTTCGCTGTTCAAGGGCATGCATGGAACTTATACTCAACGGCTTCGGTAGCCGGATCCCACAACGGAGAGCGTCATGAAGAAGGTTGAAGCCATCATTAAGCCATTTAAGCTGGACGACGTCCGCGAGGCGCTCTCCGCCGCGGGCATCACCGGCATGACCGCGATCGAGGTCAAGGGCTTCGGGCGCCAGAAAGGGCACACCGAGCTGTATCGGGGCGCCGAGTACGTCGTGGATTTTCTGCCCAAGGTCAAGATCGAGCTGGTGCTCACCGATGATCTGGTGGAGACCTGTATCAGTGCCATCACAACCGCCGCTCGGACCGGTAAGATCGGCGACGGCAAGATCTTCGTCTCGGATGTGACGCATGTGGTGCGTATCCGCACCGGGGAAGAGAACGAGGCCGCTGTCTAAGCCCTGATGTCTCGGTCGGGATGACAGTCCGGCCGTCGCCGATCGTGCTCCCGTAAAGCCGGCCTCCACCTCAGCCGGTCCGAGGAAAGGCAATCCAAAACGAAACGACCCGGCGCGACCTCCCGTCGCGCGCCGGGTCGTCCCGCCAGGCGTCAATTCTCGTCTAGGCTGAAGTAGTCCCAGAGCTTACGCGCGAGACTGACCTCGCCGGGTTCCGGCTCGTCGGGGATAAACCGACCGGCCTCTCGATTCAAGTCGAGAACCCGCTTCGCGTCTGCCGCCAGCTCGCGTTTGCCGAGCGCCGTGTAGGCGTCGATCAACACCTCGAGCGCGCTTTCGACGGCACTCGTGCGCTGAAAACGTTCGATCACGTAGTTTGCGCGGTTCGCTGCAGCGAGGTAGGCGCCGCGGCGCATGTAGTAGCGCGCCACGTTGACCTCGTGCTTGGCGAGATTGTTGCGCAGATAGAGCATGCGCTGCCGCGCATCCTCGGCATAGCGGCTGTCGGGAAAACGCTCGACCAAGACCGAGAAATCCACGAAGGCGTCGAGGGCCGAGCCCGGATCGCGTTGCGAGGCATCGGTCGGGACATACCGATCCAAAAACCCGACGCTGCGGTTGTAGTTGACCAGCCCTTTGAGATAGTAGGCATAGTCGACATACGGGTTTTGGGGGTAGAGCTTGATGAAGCGGTCCGCGGCGGCGATCGCGGCCTCCGGCTCGTCGGCGCGGTAATGCGTGTAGGCGACGTCGAGCTGCGACTGCATCGCATAACGCCCGAACGGATAACGTGCCTCCAGCTTCTCGTAATACTCGATCGCCCTGGCATAGTTGGCCGAGTCCAGCTCGGATGAAGCCTCGGCGTAAAGTCTGGCTGCGCTCCAGTTCTCGGTAAGATCGATCTCTTTGCCGAAGATGCCGCACCCGGCGAGCGCGACGGCGAGCACGAGCGCCGGCAGTCGTGTTAACGTTCTTCGCATGAATCAGAGATACCTGTTGATTTCCTCACGCAGTATACCCGAAGGCAACCGTCCTCGCGCGCGAGGATACACCCGTGGCGGATCGGTGAATCGTTCATGACGCACGCCACGCCGGACATCCCGCCGCCCGCCGCTTCGGGCCCGATGCGCATTCGACGCGAGATTCGGGTCGAGCCGCAGCTCGCGGCCCGCCGACTCGATCAGGTGTTGGCGGCCCTTATCCCCGAGCTCTCGCGCAGTCGGCTGCAGCTTTGGATCGAGTCCGGACAGGTGCGCGTGAACGGGGTGGCCCGGCGCTCGCGCGACAAGGTCTGGGGTGGTGAGCTGATCGAGCTGGACGCGCCGATCGAGCCGCTCGGCGATTGTCTCGCCCAAGCGATTCCGCTGAATCCGGTCTTCGAGGACGAGCAGATCCTCGTGCTCGACAAACCGGCCGGTCTGGTGGTGCATCCGGCGGCGGGGCATCGCGACGGGACCTTGCAGAACGCCCTGCTGAATCATGATCCCCGGCTGGCGAGCGTTCCCCGGGCCGGCATCGTGCATCGTCTGGACAAGGACACAACCGGGCTGCTCGTGGTGGCCAAGACGCTCGAGGCGCACCGTTCATTGGTCGAGCAGCTGCAGGCTCGGCAGGTCCACCGCGAGTATCGTGCCCTGGTCATCGGCGAGGTGGTCGCCGGCGGCCGCATCGAGGCACCGGTCGGACGTCATCCGACCCAGCGCACCCGCATGGCCGTGGTCGCCAACGGGCGGCCCGCGATCACCCGATTTCGGGTTTTGGAACGCTTCTCCGGTCACAGTCTGCTCGCCGTCGAGCTCGAGACCGGCCGGACGCACCAGATTCGCGTGCACATGGCCCATACGCAGCATCCGTTGGTCGGCGATCGTGCCTACGGCGGTCGGCCGCGACCGCCCAAGGGGGCATCCGCGGGTCTCATCGAGGCGCTCCAGAGCTTCCCGCGTCAGGCGCTGCACGCCTTGCGTCTGGGTTTGGAGCATCCGACGCTCGGGACGGCGATGAGCTGGGAGAGTCCGTTGCCGGCGGATCTCGCGGGGTTGCTCGAGCAGTTTCGCAGCGAGGCTTCCGGGTGAGCTCGATCCTTCCTCATCCGCCCGAACCGAGGATGATCAAACCCGAGATGATCGAGCCCGATTGGCCCGCACCGGCGCGCGTGCGGGCCTATTCCACCACACGCGACGGCGGCGTCGGCACCGGCGTCTATGCGGGCCTCAACCTGGGTGATCATGTCGGCGACACGCCCGAGGGGGTTGCCCGCAATCGCGCGATTCTGCGCGAGCACCTGCAACTGCCGAGCGACCCGCTTTGGCTCCGACAGGTGCATGGCTGCCGGCTCGCGGGCGAGGATTCGGCGATCCCGGGCGATGCACGCTCGTTCGGCGGCTGCGAGGCCGACGGGGCCGTGACGGGCACGGCCGGTGTGGTCTGTGTCGTCATGACGGCCGATTGTCTGCCGGTGCTTCTGTGCAACGATCGGGGAACCCGGGTGGCGGCGGTGCACGCCGGCTGGCGCGGTCTGGCCTCCGGTATCCTGGAGCGTGCGATCTCGGCCATGGGGGGGGTGTCCGGGCGGAGCCCGTCCGAGCCTATAGCGTCCGAGCGTATCCTGGTCTGGCTCGGCCCGGTGATCGGGCCGGATGCCTTCGAGGTCGGCCCCGAGGTGCGCGAGCGATTCCTCGAGACGGATCCGGAGTCGATCGGTGCATTCCGTGCCTCGCGCGACGGGCGCTTCCTGGCCGACCTCGCCGGTCTGGCACGCCGCCGGCTCGCCAGGCTCGGGGTGACAGAAGTCTATGGCGGCGGTTACTGTACCCATTCGGATCCACGACGTTTTTTTTCGTATCGGCGCGACGGCGTCACCGGGCGGATGGCGAGCCTGATCTGGCTCGACGGCGACGGCGACGCTGCAGCGGGAGGCGCACTTCATGCCTGACTGGAACATGTTGACCCTGGTCGGTGCCGACCGCCCGGGCATCGTCTCGCGCGTGACGCGAGCCCTCTACACCTGCGGATGCAACCTCGGCGAGGCGTCCATGATCCGCCTCGGCGGCAACTTCACCATCATGCTGATGGTGAGCGGCGAGCGCCCCTGCGAGGAGCTGATGGCCGCCGTGCGTCCGGTCGCCGAGGAGCTCGGTCTTCGGATCCATCTGGACCCGGTGCCGGGCGGGCTGCACCGGCACCTGGTCCCGAATCTACAGGTTCGGGTCTTCGGGGCCGACCGTGCAGGTATCGTCGCCGATGTGACGGAGATCCTTGCCGAGCACGGATTCAACATCCTCGAGCTCGAGTCCGATGTCGCGGGCGATGCGCAACAGCCGGTCTACATCATGAATATCCAAGGCTACTGCGAGCGAACCATCGAAGAGGTTCAAGCGGCGCTGTCTGCGCTGAGCACCCGAGGCGTCTCCGTGGATGTCGCCCCCGTCGATATTCTGATCGGCTGAGTCATGGCAATCCTCGATATCCTCAAGCTTCCGGACCCGCGCCTGAAGCAGGTCGCCGAGCCGGTCGAGCGTTTCGACGAGGACTTGCGCGGTTTCGTGGCTGACCTCGAAGAGACCCGCTTGGCCGGTCCGGCCGCCGTCGGCATTGCCGCCCCCCAGGTCGGGCGCTTTCAGCGTATCGTGATCGTGGATGTTTCGGGTCGTCCGAAGACACCCAATCACGGTTACTTGATCCTGGTGAATCCCGAGATTGTCCACTGGGAAGGTTACGCGATCGGGCGCGAGGGCTGTCTCTCGGTGCCGGATTACACCGGCAATGTCATCCGAGCAACCGGCATCCGCTTGAAGGCGCAGGATCTTGACGGCCGTGAGGCCGAGTACGCGATGGAGGGATACGAGGCGCGCGCGGTCCAGCATGAGATGGACCATCTCGACGGTCTGCTGTTCGTCGATCGGGTCGTGAGTCGTCGCACCGATCTGTACCGACGCAAGGTCTACCAGACCTAAACCGCGCCCGGTGCAGTATGCGTCATGGTTGGAGCGGCTTGACCGCGCCAGCTCCGACGACCGTCGGAGCGGGCGCGGTTTAATTGCGGATGACGCTGTGCCCATGAAGAGCTGCCGCGGCGGCCCCATCTATCCAGAATGTTCGGTAAGTTTTCTGCGGGCAATGCTCCGCTCGGCGTTGGATCGAGGTCTTTGCGGTTTGGACCAGAGAAACCCCGTCCAACCAACGTTGTCTCTCTGCAAAGAGATCGATTACGAGAACCGCCTATGAGATCGCGCATGTCCCGCCTTGCCTTCGCCGTCGCTGCCTTCCTGGCGGCGACGCTTGTCCTTGCAGCCCCTCGTCAGGTTCCCCTGTCGGAGCTGTTTCCGAGCCCTGCCCAGACCAAATCGGCAGTTGTGATCAACAAGGTTCTGGAGCGCTTTCACTACAGAAAGGTCACGCTCGACCAGGACTTTGCGCAAGAGGTCCTCGACAGCTATCTGAAGGCACTGGATCCGAGCCGTTCCTTCTTTCTGGCCCGCGATGTCGAGCGCTTCAAGGGCGGCGCCAAGCGCTTGGACGAAGGGCTGCGTCGCGGCGAGCTCGATCTGGCGTTCGATGTCTTTCGGGTCTATCGGATGCGGGTCGACGAGCGCGTCATCTATGCCGAAGGCCTTTTGAAGGGCTCCTTCGACTTTGATCGCGAGGAGACCTATAGGCTCGACTCGCCGGACGCGCCCTGGGCCAAGGACAGTGCCGAGCTGGACGACATCTGGCGCAAGCGCGTGAAGAACGATTTCCTGACCCTGCGTTTGGCCGACAAGACGGACGAGGAGATTCGCGAACGGCTGAGCGAGCGGTACCAAGGGTTGGTGCGTCGCACCCATCAGTTCGACGGCAACGACGTCTTCCAGACGTTCATGAACGCCTATACCCAGACGCTCGAGCCGCATACGAGCTACATGTCGCCCAGCACCTCCGAGAACTTCGACATCAGTATGAAGCTGTCGCTGGAGGGGATCGGTGCCGTCCTGCGCGCGGACAACGACTACACGGTCATTCAGAGCACGGTCCCGGGCGGTCCGGCCCGTGAGTCCGGTCAGGTCCAGACGGGCGACCGGATCGTCGGGGTTGCTCAGGGGCTCGACGGCGCGATCGAGGATGTCGTGGGATGGCGCCTCCAGGACGTCGTCGACAAGATTCGCGGACCCAAGGGCTCGGTCGTGAGGCTGCAGCTGCTGCCTAAATCCGCTGCAACCAACGGCGGCGTGCGCGAGGTCGCGATCGTACGCAACGAGATCAAGCTCGAGGATCAGGCCGCGAAAGGGTCGGTCCTGGACAGTCTGGGCAACGCGCCGGGAATGCGGATCGGCGTGATCGAGATTCCCGCCTTTTATCGAGACTTCCAAGCCGAGGGTTCGGGTGATCGAAACTTCCGCAGTACGACTCGGGACGTCCGTCAACTGATCGACGACTTGGTCCTGAAGGGCGTCGACGGCATCGTGATCGACCTGCGCGGCAACGGCGGTGGCTCCTTGGCCGAGGCGACCTCGCTCACCGGTCTCTTCATCGATACCGGTCCGGTCGTGCAGGTGAAGGACGCGTTCGGCAAGATCGAGGTGGAGTCGGATCCGGAGCCCGGCCTTGCCTACCGTGGCCCCTTGGCCGTGCTGGTGGATCGCGACAGTGCCTCCGCCTCCGAGATCTTTGCAGGCGCCATCCAGGACTACGGGCGCGGGCTGGTGATCGGCGAGCCCACCTTCGGGAAGGGGACCGTGCAGACCCTGATCGATCTGAACCGTTATGTCCCCGGGGAGCAGAACAATCTCGGCCGCCTGCGCCTGACGATGGCCGAGTTCTTCCGGATCAGCGGCGGGAGCACGCAGCTGCGTGGCGTCGAGCCCGATATTCGGTTCCCGACCGCCGAATTCATGGTCGAGCATGGCGAGCGATCACTCGACAACGCCCTGCCTTGGACGCGGATCCGGCCGGCCGAATACAAAAAAGTCGGCTCCGTCAGCGTCGAGCTCCTCGCGTTGCAGTCAGCGGAGCGCGTCTCCGGAGATGCCGGTTTTACGATGCTGGTGGAGCGAAGCAAGCTGATGCGCGATGTCGAGGCCCAAACCCACGTCTCGCTCCAAGAGCGCGCTCGGCGTAAGGAGGACGAGCTTCGCGGGAGCGTCTTCAAGGAGCAGCAGAACAGTTACCTCCGTGCCCGCGGAATCGCTCCGGTGGACGAGGATTCCGACGAGCAGGTCGACGAGGACCTGCTCGATGCCCAGCGCGAGGCCATCGCGCGCATTCAGGTGGAAGAGGCGGCCCGAATCCTCGCCGATGCCGTCTTGCTCGATCGCACCGAACGGCCGCGCGCGGTGATGCGTGACTGAATCGCGTCCCTTAAGGACCAGTCATTGAATCAGTCTCGAAAGGATCTTCAAGCGCGGGTCGAGCGTCTGCGCGCGGGCGGTGCGTCCGAGCGGCTCAGGGGCAATCGCATCGGCCTTGAGAAGGAGGGTTTGCGTGCGACGGCGGCCGGCCATCTCGCGATGTCGCCGCATCCGCGAGCGCTCGGCTCCGCCTTGATGCATCCCTACATCACGACCGATTTCTCCGAGGCGCTGCTCGAGCTCATCACGCCTCCGACCTCCAGCGTTGCGGAGGTCTTGGGATTCCTCGCCGATCTCCATGCCTATGTCTATCGTCATCTCGGCGACGAGCTGATCTGGGCGACCAGTATGCCCTGTGTACTCGATGGCGGTGCAGGTATCCCGCTGGCGCAATACGGGACCTCGAATGCAGCGACCATGAAGACGGTCTATCGGCGTGGGCTGGGCAACCGATACGGTCGCACCATGCAGGTGATCGCGGGTCTGCATTTCAACTTCTCGTTCGCCGACGACTTTTTGGACCTGTACCAGGCGATTCAGGGCGTGGAGGGCGATGCCCTGGACTTCCGCTCCGATGTGCAGATGGGGATGGTCCGCAACCTGCAGCGTGTCGGCTGGATCGTGCCCTATCTCTTCGGCGCATCTCCCGCGGTCTGTTCCAGCTTCATCCAGGGCCGCGAGACCGATCTGCAGGTCTTCGATCCACACACCCTCTATTACCCCTATGCCACCTCGCTGCGTATGGGCGACATCGGTTACCAGAATCAGCAGGAGCAAGGCACCGGGATGAAGGCGAGCTACGACAGCCTGGACTCCTACGTGCGCAGTCTCACCTGGGCGATCGAGACCCCTTGCCCACAATACGAGAAGATCGGCGTGAAGGTCGGCGAGCGTTACGAGCAGCTCAATGCCAACGTGCTGCAGATCGAGAACGAGTACTACAGCACGGTGCGTCCCAAGCAGATCACCGAGTGGATGGAGCGTCCGACGCTGGCGCTGCGCCGCCGCGGCGTGCGCTATGTCGAGCTGCGGTCGCCCGACATCAATATCTTCGAGCCCGTCGGGATCACGGCCGAACAGATTCGATTCCTCGAAACCCTGATGCTCTATTGCCTGATCCTGGACAGTCCCCGTATCGGCGCGCGGGAGCGGCGCGAGATCGACGAGAATCAGGTCCTGACCGCCCATCGTGGACGCGATCCCGGACTCGCGCTGTCCCGCCTCCGCGAGGGCGTTCCCTTGCGTGTCTGGGCGAGCGAAATCCTCGACGACATGATCGCGGTTGCCGAGCTCCTCGACGGGATGTCCGATGGTCCGTATGGGCAGAGTGTCGAGCGGCAACGCGAGAAGGTCGCGGACCCGGATGCCACCCCCTCGGCCCGCATCCTTGCGATGATGCGGGAGCGGCAGGAGGGCTTTTTCCACTTCGCTCGGCGTCTTACCGAGACCCATCGGGAGACCTTCAGTCAGCACCGCATCGATCCCGAGCGCGAAGCAGTGCTCGACCGGCTGGCCCGCGAGTCGGTCGCGCAGCAAGAGACCATCGAGGCCGCCGACGATCGCAGTTTCGATGGTTTTCTCGCGGACTATTTCAACTAAACCGCGTCCAGAGCGACATGCGTAGTTTTCATTGTTCGTTTAGCTTCGGAGATATCCTTGATCCCAGTGAGACGCGGTTTAGAATTTAGGTGATTTCCGGGAAAGCATCGACCAACATGTAGGGGCGACTTTAGTCGCCCGGTAAGTATTGGCAACACGCACGGCCGGGATGATCATTCCCGGAAATCGCCTTAAGATTTTGCCTCTTTATGCATTCCAGACAGTTCCCGACAGAGTCGAGGCGGGGAGCCTTGGAGAGCACTGGATGCAGCACGAGGCGGGCCGTGGGGGTAGAATACTGTCCCTTTCGAAGTGGCCAGGCAGTGCGCCCCATGTTGAACATCCAGAATCTCGTCGACGACGCCAAATGTTTCGAGACCGTCCGTGCCCTGCGTTGGCCCGAGGGGGTGCGCTGCGTGCACTGCGCCTCGGCCGAGATCAACAAGCAAGGTCGGGATCCGACGCAACCCGAGCGGCAGAAGTACCGCTGCAAGGACTGCGGGCGCTGGTTCGATGATTTGAGCGAGACGATTCTGGCCGGCCATCATCAGCCACTGCGAACCTGGGTGTTATGCCTGTATTTCATGGGCTTGAACCTGTCCAACCGGCAGATCGGCCAAGAACTGGGCCTTCACAAGGATGACGCCCAGCGCATGACGCAACAGTTGCGCGAGGGCATCGAGTCCAAGCAGTCCTTGCCCGTGCTCGACGGCGAGGTCGAGGCCGACGAGGTGTACGTGGTCGCCGGTCACAAAGGGAACCCCGAGGCGGTAAAAAAAAAGCGCGCAAAGGCCGTCGGCGCCGACTGAAGGGGGCGCGCGGTCGCGGCACCCTGGCCAAAGAGAAGCCACCGATTCTCGGCCTGATCCAGCGCGGCGGCGAGGTGGTGCTGCGGATGCTGGATAACGTCCAACAGAAGACCATCAAACCCATTATCCTCGCCTGCGTGGCCGAGGGGACGCGCTTCTACACCGATGAGTATGACATCTACGCCCGCTTGCCGGCATGGGGTTACGAGCACCACAGCGTCTGCCACAGCCGCGGAGAGTACGCCCGCGACGAGGACGGTGATGGCTTCCATGAGGTCCACGTCAACACCATCGAGGGCGTCTGGTCGTTGCTGCGCTCCTGGCTGCGCCCTCACCGCGGGATCTCTCAGGAACACCTCCCGATGTACCTGAGCTTTTTTCAGTTCGTCCACAACAGTCGTGCGCGCGGGAAGGGGCTCCTCCCGGCGCTCTTGGCAGCGCTGATTGTCTAGCTGTCTGGAATGCAGATTGAGCCAAGATTTTTAATACTTTAAACCGCGCCGGATCCGGCAGTCGTCGGAGCCGGCGCGGCCGATCCACTCCAACAAATGACGCATACCGCACCGGGCGCGGTTTAGGGTCGAGCCACCGATATCGGCCCGGGTCCGGCCGTCGATCGCGTCGAGCTGCATGCAGGGGTTTGAAATGAACCTGGCGCGAGGACGTTCGGGTCATCACCCGAACAAGGCCGTCGCAACGGCGAAGACCCCGTTGCCGGGGTCTTCGGGTCATGCGCGAGGCGCCTCTTCGAGGTGATCGCCTCGGGGAGCCGGATCTTTATTGTGCAGTCGCGGCGGGTGCCGGCGCAGCGGCTTGTTGCTCGGGTGCCTGGACCTTAGGCGCGCAGTCCCGATTCGACATCATCGCCGGATGCATGTGCGGTGCATAACCGGCCATGTGGGTGCGCTCCATGGCACGCGGATGTTGCGCGCGACGCTGCTCGCTCTCTGCTTTGAAGGCGGCGCGACGCTCCTGAATCCCCTGCTGAACCTTGGCGCGATGGGCATCCATCTCATCCATGCGCGTCTTCACGAATTCAGGCATCGCCGGGATCTGACCGAATTCGGGCATGGCCGGCATTTCGGGCATCGCCGGGATCTGACCGAATTCGGGCATGGCCGGCATTTCGGGCATCGCCGGGATCTGACCGAATTCGGGCATCGCAGGCATCTCGGGCATTGCAGGGTACTGGGCGAATTCCGGCACCGGCGGCATCTCCGGGAAGCCCGAGTCGATGCCGGAAGGCATCCGAGCGAAATTGGCCGCGCGCTGCTCCATCATCTGCCGATGCGCCTCCATCGCCTGCTCGATGGCCTTGTTCTGCTGCTCGGTCATGGCCTGGTGTTGCGCGGAGATGGTCTGCATCTGCTGTTCGGCCATCTCGGGCGTCATGACCGGTGCGACGGGGGCGTTGTACCAGGCACCGGCGGATGATGCGGCGGCGGCAAGGGCAATGAGCGAGGCTGCTTGAACGAGATTGGACATGGAACACACCTTTACGATTTGAAAATGATGGGCTTTGGTCTTCTTTCGAGTCGTCCCCGTCGATCGGGGAGCCGCTTCCGCTTGGCACGGAGGTCGAGCGGGACTCGCGGGTCTTTATTCGGAACGGACGTGCCGACAGGTCGGGATCGCGCCATCCTGGCTCCAGGGTGCCCGCGCTATGACGCAGGTATCGGCAGCACGCTGATAATTGTCGTTGCCCTTCGATCGCCGTCCTGATTAGGGCATCAGTATATAAGAATTTTCTAACATATCAACCCAAAGTTACGCCCGCGCCGCACCGCACCGCACCCGTCATTGCAACTTAAACCGCGCCCAGTGCGGTATGCGATGTTATTGGATGGGATCGGCCCCGGCGGATTTCAGAACCGCTGGAGCCGGCGCGGTTTAAAGTATTAAAAAATATAAAATTTTAAACCGCGTCCCCCGCTAAGGGTCGTGGATTCACCAAACTTCGAGCTCACTCGAAAGTCAGCATCTCGCTCTGGACGCGGTTTAAATCAATGATTCTCTTAGTGTCCTGAACCGCGTCGACTGTGAGGGCTCTTGATCGTCAGGATGCCGAATCCACCTGCGAGCTTGCATGTCATTCCGGACGCGGTTCAGCTTTAGAAGAGCCGATTCAGCCCGTTGAGCGCCGCGACCCGATAGGCCTCCGCCATCGTGGGATAGTTGAAGGTGGTCTCGGTGAAGTACCGGATGCTGTTCGCCTCGCCGCGCTGGGACATGATCGCCTGACCGATATGCACGATCTCGGCGGCTTGCTCGCCGAAGCAGTGAATTCCCAGGATCTCCAAGGTCTCGCGGTGGAAGAGGAGCTTGAGCATGCCGACCGTGTGCCCGGTGATCTGGGCGCGGGCGATACTCTTGAAATCCGCCTGGGCCACCTCGTAGGGGATCTGCAGTGCGGTGAGCTCGCGCTCGGTTCGCCCCACGGAGCTGATCTCCGGGACTGTATAGATTCCGGTCGGGAATTCCTCGATCAGCGACCAGTCGCAGGCGCCGTCGGCGATGTGTGCACCGACGAATCGCCCCTGATCGTAGCTCGCACTGGCCAGCGCGGGCTGCCCGACCACGTCGCCGACGGCGTAGATGTGCGGCAAGGCGGTCTGGTAGCTCTTGTTGACCTCGAGCTGGCCGCGCTGATTGGGTATCAGCCCGATGGTCTCGAGACCCAGGTCGTGGGTGTTGCCGGTGCGCCCGTTGGCCCAGAGCAGGATGTCCGTCTTGAACTTCTTGCCTGACTTGCAGTGCAGGACCACCCCGTCGTCGCCGGCCTCGGTACGCTCGTAGGTCTCGTTGTGTCGAATCACCACGCCCTGCTGGCGCAGATGATAGCCGAGCGCGTCCGTGATCTCGTCGTCGAGAAAGGACAGAAGACGGTCGCGTGAATCGACCAGGTTTACCTTCACATCGAGCGCGCCCATGATCGAGGCGTACTCGCAACCGATGACCCCTGCACCATAGATGGTCATGGACCGCGGCGTGTGCTTCAGTCCGAGCACCGTGTCGCTGTCGCGGATGCGCGGGTGGGTGAAATCCACATCCGGCGGCCGATAGGGGCGCGAGCCCGTGGCGATGACGATGTGCTGTGCGCGCAGCTCTTCCGTGACGCCACCCGGACGTTGGACCTCGATCCGATCCTCGCCCAGGAAGCGCGCGCGCCCGAAGACGACCTCGACCCGATTGCGCTGGTAATAGCGATACCGGGTGCGGACCTGCTCGTTGATGACGCCGTCCGCGGCGCGCAGAAGGTCGGGGAACTCCGCTTCGATCTGATGCTGGGTGTGCTGGAACAGCGGGTTGTGCCGATAGTCCGCAAGCATCTGGATCGAGTGGCGCAGTGCCTTGCTGGGGATGGTACCCCAATGGGTGCAGCCTCCGCCGACCGCATTGTGGGCCTCGATCACGGCGATCCGATGCCCGGCCTTCGCGAGCTTCATCGCTGCGCCTTCCCCGGCGGGTCCGGTCCCGATGACGATGCTGTCGAATTCTCGTGTGGTCATCGCGACGGACTCCGCTTGGGGTTCAAAAGGGCACTCAGGTAAAAGAAGCACGGAATGGGCCATCTTGATATACAGATGGCCGCGCCCGGGCTGATCGCAGCTGTAGGGTTAGCGGTCGAGACGGTTTTCCAGAGCACCGGACAGGACGAGTCCGGCAAGGACGAATCCGAGGAAGAGATAAAAGCCGGGCTCCAAGGAGGTGCCGTTGGTGGTCAAGACGGCGACCGCATCGCTCGCGCCCCGAAGGCTGCCGAGCTGATTGGCGACCAGTGCATCGAAGCCGATGTAGGCCATAAAGATGGCGACGACCATGACATCGGCCATCGACCACTTGCCGGATTTGAGCGCGAAGAATCGCACCGTCCCCGATCCGCGCGAGCCGTTCCAGTCGTCGTAAAACGCATAGGTCGCCAAGAGCTTGAGCGCGGGAAAGACGACGCTGAAGAGGGTCAGAAGAACGGCCACCAGGAGCATGTCGGCCTGGCCGGACTCGAACAGGATCCGCATCACGTCGAGGATGCTCTTGGTCTGGAAATAGAGCACCTGATCCGTAAAGACGACCGGCTCGCCGAGGAGCTGAAAGGTGAGGGCGGTGATGCGTGCATCGACCTCGATCATGGGCGTGGCGAGTCCGCCGAGGAGCAGGAGGAAGGTCGCGCCGACGAGTGCAAACAGCAGGACGGGGGCGAGCCGATCAGTCGTCCCGCCCGACGCTTGCCCCCGCGGTGCACCGCCGACGAGCGAGACCATGAAGACCAAGGCCGTCAGCCCGATCACGGCCCCGAGCTGTTGCTGGATCCGCGGCTGGACCGCACCGATCTCGGTCTCGATCAGGCGCGAGCAGGCATCGACATCCGCACAGCCATAACGCACCAAGACGGCCTCCAACGGGCGTCGATCGGTCCCCGCGCCGCTCGAGGCCACCGCATCGCGAAGCAGCACCTGCAACCGCGCCTTGATCTGCTCCTTCACTCCGGGCACGGAAAGTTGCTCGACGAAGGCATCGGCATACTCGGGCACCCGATCGCGCAGACGCGCGACATCCAGCAGCAGATCCTGCAAACCCTGCTGCAGTGCGCCCTGGAGCTGGTCGAGCCAGCTTCCCCCCGGGTCCGGACGCCGCTGAGCGAGATTGCGCTCGATCTCGCGGATCAGGGTGTCCAGCAACTGGGTCACGGCCTGCGTCACCTGTGCCCGACTGGCCTCGGTGAGATCCAGCTCGTCGACCCGTTTTTCCAGGATCTGCCTGATCCGCGCGACCCAGAGGTCGGCATCCAGCAGCCCGTAGCGAACATGGTGGATCTCGGCGAGATCCGTCTTCAGGACCTTCACGCGGTTCAGATCGCCGATCAGGCCGACCATCAACCAGCCGGCGCCGATCAGCAGCGCGACGGCGAGGACCTGTCGAACAAGGCGCCCGGTCTGCATCAGCCCACCGCCGCCAGACGCGGACGTTGCGTCTCGGTCTGCGCCGTCGGTAGCGGCGAGCGCTCGTAGACGACCCTGACCGCATCGCCCCCGAGGAGCTGTCGCAGACGTTTCAGCAGGGCATCGGCCGGCTCGACACGCCAGGCATCGCCGAGCACCAGCTCGCCGGCGGCCCCCGGGCGACGATAGCGCAGACGGACCGGAAGATCCCCGTCGCGAAAGGCCGCGAGTGCGGCGCGCAAGGCATCGAGCCGGACGAGGCCATCGGCGTGGGCAGCGGGGTCCGAGAGATCCAGGATCAGCCCCAGATGATCGGCCATGCTCGCCCGTGCCTGCTCGAAGGTCCGCACGTCGTCGGCACGCAAGGACCAGCTGTCGCGGTACTCGTCGAAATTGAGCGCCCCGGAGACCTGCAGGATCTGATCCGGCACCAGCAGATGACGCAACTGCTCGTAGAGCTCGGAGAAGACCGTGATCTCGATGCGCCCCGTGCGATCGTCGAGCACCACCGAGCCCATGCGCCCGCGCGGTGTCTTGCCGTGACGCACCGAGACCACGAGACCGGCGACGCTGCGCTTCTCGCGATCGCGTCGGTCGCGCCGACCCAGCTCGCGATCCGTTTCCAAGAGCTTGGCGATCCGGCTGACCGCCATCGCCTGGAGCTCGGACTCGTAGCGATCGATCGGATGTCCGGTCAGATAGAGCCCGAGGGTCTCCTTCTCGCCCGCCAGACGCTGCTCGTCTTCCCAGTCGACACGGACCTCGGTCGCGAGTTGGGGATCGGGCTCGGGCGAGGCGACCGGCTCCAGTGCACCGAAGAGATCGGTCTGACCCGCCGCCCGGGTCGCATGGTGCTGTTCTGCCAGCTTGAGCGCCAAGGGCAGCTCGGCCATCAGGGTCGCCCGGTTCGGTCCCAGCTCGTCGAGTGCGCCGGCGCGGACCAGCGCCTCGAGAACGCGTCGGTTGGCCTTGTGCAGATCGATCCGTCGACAAAAGTCCCAGAGATCGCGGAACGGACCCTCGGCCGTGCGTGCCGCGATGATCGCCTCGATCGCACCCTCTCCGACCCCCTTGATGGCGCCCATGCCGTAGATGACGGTGCGCGGATCGGCGACCGTGAAGCGGTAGGCGGAGCGATTGACCGCCGGCGGCTCGACCCGCAGACGCAGCGCGCGACACTCCTCGATCAGGGTCACCACCTTGTCGGTGTTGTCCATATCCGCACTCAGCACCGCCGCCATGAAGGCCGCCGTGTAGTGCGTCTTCAGCCAGAGGGTTTGATAGCTGACCAGGGCGTAGGCGGCCGAATGCGAATTATGGACGATGATGTCGTTGGCGACAAAATTGTGGGTATCCGCAACCTCGAGATCATAGGTCATGGCCGCGCCATCCGGCTCGATCGAGACCACACGCTCCCAATAGATCTCCGCGTCGGCGGCTTGTCTGAGTAAATCGGCGTCGAAAAACTCGGCGAGCTTGCGGATTGTCGCTCGGCGAAATCCCTTCTTGTGCGGCTCGTCCTTGCCATAGAGTGCTCTCACGCAAACGCCGCTGCGAGCTTCAATCTGACGCCACGTCAGGCCACTGCGATCCTTCTCCAAGCCGACGGCCTGCTTGATCTCGGGCGGCAGAGTGTCGACGGATTCCAGATCGCTCGGGATTTCAGCGAGCGACCTGCGCAGCGCTTCCAATTGTTTCCCTTTCCCGACCAAGTGCGGCCCGATCAACTCGACAAATGCGGTAATGCTCCTTCGTCCGACTAGGTGCAAGGTATAGCCGACCCGCCCATCCTTATACGGAAAGAGTTTTTCCGTCAGTCGGCTGACGATACCGAAACGCAACAAGAGATGCTGGGTCTCGCTGATCAGGCGCAGGGAGGCGCTAGCCAGAGAGGGGATCTTGTTGTTCGCGTTTTCGGCGGCGACATATCCGTCTCCCGACCAGATGCGCCCGAGAATCACCGCCAAGCATGGATTGTCGAGACGAAAGACGGATGGCGGAAAGTGTTTTTGTGGCGCCTTTTGGCCGACCATGTCCAGCCGCTCCAGCCACAATCGAGCACCGGAGCGTGGCGTGAAGCTGTGCCCGTTTCCGCAGCTGATCCTGGTATCACGACCGGTCCCGACGTAAACGCACCAGGTCTCGGCACGTTCCGGCCTCAGCCGCACCGTCGGCACGGTGTCGGGAAAGCGGCTTGCGGCGGACACGAAATCATCCCTGGCCTCGACATCCTTGTTGTAAAAATAGAAGCCGCTGGGATGGCAGGTATTCCCTTCCGAGAGAACCCATCCCAAGGTCACCAACTCGTGCTCGGGCCACTGCTCACGGCCCTCGATCGGCAATCGCGCGGGCGCGGCGATACGCTCGCCGACACGCAATTCATCGAGCCGCTGCCAGCCCGTTGCCGTCAGCAAAGGGTGATTGCCGGTCGCACGCAGTGTCTTGCCGAGCGAGGTGGTCAGTCTCAAGACCGGCCGGATACCGTTCTCCATCACCTGAACAACGGGGCTCACGCCCATCCGGTGATCCGACAACAGACTCGCGACCCTGTCGATCCCCGATCGATAGATATCCTTGACGCAGTGCCGTTCACCGCTTGATGGATCCGTCACCAGCGTGTCTCCAACGACACACTTGTTAAAGCCGTAACCGGCAAATTTATCCATTAAGTCAAAGATGTAGGTCGCCACATTGCCGTCGACCCCACGCGCGACCGCCCCTTCCTCGAAGATGGCGCGCTGCTTGTCCATCTCGGACTGCTTCTTCTTGCCCATCGCCCGGCGCAGCAGGTCGGCGCCGCCGAGCGAATACCCTGCGAGCACCTGGGCGATCTGCATCACCTGCTCTTGATAAAGGATGATGCCGTAGGTCGGTTTAAGGATGGGCTCCAGATCCGGGTGCGGATAGGCGACCTCGGCGCGGCCGTGCTTGCGGTTGATGAAGTCGTCGACCATGCCCGACTGCAGCGGGCCGGGGCGAAAGAGTGCGACCAGCGCGGTGATGTCGCCGAAGTTGTCGGGCTGGAGCTTCTTGATCAGCTCCTTCATGCCGCGCGACTCCAGCTGGAAGACCGCCGTGGTCTCGCAGCGTTTCAGGAGCGCGAAGGCTTCGGCATCCTGCGGCTCGATCCGCTCGATGTCGATCGGCGCCTCGCCGGCCTCGCGACGCAGCGCGTTCACGGTCTTGAGCGCCCAATCGATGATGGTGAGCGTGCGCAGACCCAGGAAGTCGAACTTGACCAGTCCGACCTGCTCCACGTCGTCCTTGTCGAACTGGGTGACCAGGTTCTCTCCGCCCTGCTCGCAGTAGAGCGGGGCGAAGTCGGTCAGCTTGGTCGGCGCGATCACCACGCCGCCGGCATGCTTGCCGGCATTGCGGGTCAGGCCTTCGAGCTTGCGGGCCATGTCGATGAGTGCCCGGATCTCTTCGTCGTCCTCGTAGGCGGCCTTCAGATCGTCGCTCTCGGTCAGCGCCTTCTCCAGGGTCATCCCCAGCTCGAAGGGCACCATCTTGGCGACCCGGTCGACGAACCCGTAGGGATGACCCATGACGCGCCCGACATCGCGCACCACCGCCTTGGCCGCCATGGTGCCGAAGGTGATGATCTGGGAGACGGCCTCGCGCCCGTACTTTCCCGCGACATAGTCGATGACCCGGTCGCGGCCCTCCATGCAGAAGTCGACATCGAAGTCGGGCATGGAGACGCGCTCGGGATTGAGGAAGCGCTCGAACAGCAGGTCATGCTCGATCGGGTCCAGATCCGTGATCTTCATCGCATAGGCGACCAGCGAGCCGGCGCCCGAGCCGCGCCCCGGGCCGACCGGGATGCCCTGTGCCTTGGCCCACTGGATAAAGTCCGCGACGATCAGGAAGTAGCCGGTGAAGCCCATCTGGATGATGACGGACAGCTCCAGATCGAGCCGTTCGGCATAGGGCCGGCGCTGCTCGGCGAGGTCGGGCAACTCCGGGTCGAGGATGCGCTGCAGGCGCTCCTCGAGACCGACCCGCGAGGCCTCGGCGAAATAGCTGTCCATCGTCATCCCCGCCGGCACCGGGAAATCCGGCAGGAAGTTCTTCCCGAGGGTCAGCTCCAGGTTGCAGCGCTTGGCGATCTCGACCGAGTTCTCCAGCGCCTCGGGCAGGTCGGCGAAGAGCTCGGCCATCTCCGCGGGACTGCGCAGCGACTGCTCGGCGCTGAAGCGGCGTGGACGACGCGGGTCGTCCAGGGTGCGCCCTTCGTGGATGCAGACCCGGACCTCATGGGCCTCGAAGTCCTCGGGATGGAGGAAACGCACGTCGTTGGTCGCCACCACCGGCACACCCGAGCGGATGGCCAGATCCACGCTGGCCTCCACCAGCGCATCCTCCTGCTCGCGCCCGGTGCGGATCAGCTCCAGGTAATAGCGGTCGCCGAAGACCGCGAGCCACTCCGCAAGCCGCCGCTCGGCGGCCTCGCGATGCCCGTTCAGGAGCAGTTGAGCGACGTCGCCGTGCGGCCCGCCCGAGAGCGCGATCAGACCCTCGGCGGCGGACGCGATCCAGTCGCGCTCCACATGCGGCACCCCCAGATGCTGGCCCTCGACATAGGCCCGCGAAATCAGCCGCGTGAGATTGCGGTAGCCGATCGCATCCTGGACGAGCAGCACCAGACGGTGCGGTTTGGCGGCGTCCTCCGGGTTTCGCACCAGCAGATCGGCCCCGGCGATCGGCTTGAGGCCGGCCGCGACCGCAGCCTTGTAGAAGCGCACCAAGGCGAAGAAGTTGCATTGGTCCGTGATGGCGACCGCCGGCATCCCCAGCGCGGCGACACGCTTGACCAACGGCTTGATCCGCACCAGTCCGTCGACCAGGGAATACTCGGAATGCAGATGCAGATGGACGAAGCTGGGATCCACGGGTGTCCTGATCGGGGTTCGACGATGGCGGCAGGGGATGCCGGGCGCCTAGTCTACGCGCCTGCCGGTGTCGCGCCGATTCGGAAAAACAGATCGGATCCGGGATCCGGGTCGGGATCCTCGACAGGGTCGATGGCCCGCGTGCTCTGCCGTTCGCGGACCACCGAGGATCGACTGCGAGGGCTCGCTTCCGGCCGGTTTGATTTTACGGACGTTTTACGGGAGCCGATGCCGAGGACATGCTCCGGGTCGCGATGAGCCTGCTCGGCAGCCTGTCGCCGATGATTGGATTCGGCTTGGATCCGGCCGATGCGCTCTTCGAGTCGGTCTCCGCCTTCACCGCCGGGGAGGCCGTCGTCGTCGGGCTCGACGATCTCCCGCAGTCGCTTCTGTTTCGCCCCGCGTGTCCGGTGATCGAGCAACGGCGCGCCACGTTCTTGGCTTTTCGTGTATCGATCGCACACATTGGACGATAAGGGCTTTTCCTGTACCTTGCAGGACAGTCTCAGCCAGCCGGCAGGCCGAGCAATGGCGAGCATCAAGACCGCCACCTTGACCTTCCGCATCGACCCCGTCATCCAAGGATGCGCTGCGCGCCACCTCCCATCGAGTGCATCGGTCCGTCTCGAACCGGGTCGCGGGCCCGCTCCCGGACCATTGCGGGCGCCAAGGCATCGCGATCTCGGTGCCGGCGGCACAGGATGCGGGGCCGGGCATCAGGACACCGAAAGCCGCTCGATCGGTGAAGGGGACGAACGGAGAATGTCTGGAGGAAGCATGCTTGGCCTGACCTTACGCGACGAGCTCAAAGGCCGCCGCCTGAAAGGCACCGCCATTGAGCTGACGAACAAGAACAACACCGGCGCCACCCAGGTTTCTGCGCGGGACTTTCTGCGCATCACCTACCCGTCGCACGATGTGCTCAAGACGATCGAGGCCGCGGGACCGGGTCAGGGCCTACCGGTTACCCTCAAGGGCGAACGGGGCCAAGGCAAATCCCACCTGATGGCGGCGCTCTATCACGCCCTGACCGACGAAGCCGCCCCCCGGCACTGGCTGAACGACTGGTCTCACACCTTGGGCGACGCCAAGATCGGCCAAATCCCCTTGCGCCCCGGCATGCATGTCATCACCGAGAGCCTGCACCGCCAGCGCTACAAATTCCTGTGGGACGTCCTGTTCGACAACCATCCGCGCGGCGGCTACTGCCGGGGCAAATGGGAAGGGCTGGGCGACAAGAAACCCGAGGTCCCCAGCGACGAGATCCTGCTGGAGCTATTCGAGCACACCCCGACGGCCCTGATCCTCGACGAATTTCAGACCTGGTACGACGGACTCACCAACACCAAGCAGTTTCCGTGGCGGAGCTGGGCCTTCAATTTCATCCAGATCCTGTCCGAGATCGCCAAGGAGCACCCCGACCAACTCCTGCTGGTCGTGTCCGTGCGCAACGGCCAGACCGACGCCTTCCAGCAGATCCAGCGCGTCAACCCGGTCATCGTCGATTTCCAAGGGCCGACCGCCAAGCACGACCGCCTTCGCTTACTGCTGCACCGCCTGTTCGAGAACCGGATTCAGGTCGACCCGACCGCAATCGAGGCATTGATCGACGTCCACATTCGCGAATACTTCCGCCTCAAGACGATCGCCCCGGCGGACCAGGCCAAGGTGCGCGAGGAATTTCTGGAGGCATGGCCCTATGCCCCGCACCTGATGGACCTGTTGGAAGACCAGGTCCTGATCGCCACCAGCGCCCAGGGCACGCGCGACCTGATCCGCATCCTGGCTGATCTGCATAAACGCTCGGGCGACAAGCAACCCATCCTCACGGCCGCCGATTTTCGGCTCGACGACGAAACCAGCGGCATCGCCGCCTTACTCGATTCGGTCGCCAACCAGCACCACGCCAAGCTCCGCGAGAAGGCACTGCGCAATCTGGAGGCCGTCAAGGACGCGGTGTCCGGCGCCAGCCAGAACCTGCCGCACCACGAAGCCGTGATCAGCGCCTTGTGGCTGCGCTCGCTGGCCGAGGTCAATCAGGCCGGGGCGGACCAGGCGACCTTGCAGGTCGATGTCACCCGCGGCAAGGCCGTCGACGACAACGCCTTTCAGGTGGAGCTGGGCGCCATCGTCGAGAACAGCTTCAACATCCATGAAGACGGCAACCGCTTCATCTTCCGCGAGGAAGAGAATCCCCGCGCCAAGCTGATCGCCAGCGCCCGGAACGACAAGCTCTTCCAGCAGGGCGAGGACAGCGCGCATCTGGCCAAAGAGATCCGCTATGTCCTGGAAGGCGGGGGCGGGGTCGACTTGCCTTACCGGGTCATCGTGTTGCCCGTAGCCTGGAAGACCGATCCCTGGTCGACGCTGGACGACAGCGACACCCCCGCCCAATGGGGCAACCGCATTCCGATCCTGGTGCTGCCGGAGTCCCCGCCCAAACCCGACGCGACGCTGGGCCTGTGGCTGCGCGACCATCTCCAATCCAATCGCAATGTCGTCCGCTTCCTGATTCCAAGGGACGGCTCGACCAACCTCTTTCTCGATCGCGACCTTCTGGTGCTGTCCCGCTGCGTCTACCTCGCCGAGCAGTGGAAGACGCAGAACACCGAGTACGGCAAGCTACAAACCAAGTATCAGAAGGAGCTGCGCGAGATCCTCAAGGCCCGCTTCGACCGCTTCGCCATCATCGCCAATTGGAGCTTTCAGCAGCCCGCCAACTGCCGCTTCTCCATCGAGAGCCACAAGGCCGAAGGGGCCAAGATCCCCGATGCCATCGACAAGGCAATCCGCGAGAACCTCTTTATCCCGGAGGATTTCGAGGAGCTCGTCCTGGCTGCCGCGCCCAACAACGAGCCGGTCGGCAAGCTCCTCCGTGAGCTGAAAGAGCCGCGTCCCAACAGCGCAGACTGCATCCCCTGGCTGGGCGAAACCCTGATTAAGGAACGTCTCATCCGCATCTGCTCCAAGGGCAAGATCGCCATCAACCTGCGCGGTATGGAATACCTCCAGGCACGCGACGACGAGACCGAAGACGCCGCCTTCATCCGCATGCGCGGCAAGCTCGGAACCGGCAAGCACCTGGACGAGACCCATGTTCTGCTGCCGCAGAATGTCCCCGCCACCGGCGGCGGAGGGTCGGCGGCCGGCTCTAGCGCAACGCCGGCACCAAACCCCGGGGGAGGGACCCCATCCGGCGGCAGTGCGGGCGAGCCAACCGGCACCACCGACTCGACGAGCGCGGCGGGCGGCACCGGCACGGGGACCGGCGGCCAGGCCACCATCAGCGACATCTTCGCCGACGGCGCCGGCTACAGCGCTTACTCCGTCCCGGCAACCTCCTCACTGAACCTGCTTGGCAAGGTCGAAGCATGGGGCATCGGCACCGGCACTCAGGTCCGCGCCCTGAAGCTCAAAGTGGAGAACTTGACCGGTGCGCAACTTCAGGAGCTGCTCAGGAAACTGCCCGACGGCATGACCTACGGCCTGGATCTGGAACGTGAGGACAGCCAATGACCGCGCTATCGTCTGGTCGATTGGGCAAAGCGCAGCGTGCCCAACGAATCACGGTCAAGGCGCGAACCATGGGCACGCCCGACCATCCTCGGAGCTCCTTTCCAGACCCTGGAGCGCGGGCTTTGCCCATCCTACGCAGGGAGGACGACTGATGGCCCTTCCACTTGAACTGCTCCGCACCCTCCAGCAGGCGCCGCCGGCGGATGCCTGGGCGGCCATCCTCGACCATGCCTGGACCCTCTGCTCGGCAGCGATCGAGCCGGCCAAAGCGGCATCCGAGGTCCACGCGCGCGATCGAGCGCTCGGCGAGATCGACCACTGGCTGGCGACCGCCGGCTGGGATTTGTGGTCGGATTACGAAACCTCGGTCCCGCGGACCGCGCCAGCGCTCGGCGACTGGTGGGCCAGCCGATCGCCCGGACGAGCGGTGCTCATCCTCGATGCACTCTCCCTGCGCGAGGCGCCCTGGATCCTCCACCAGGCCGAGTTGCGGGGTTACAGCATCCAGCAGGCGCGCCCGACCGGTGCCGAGCTGCCGCCGAACACCACCCCCTTCGCCAAGGCCCTCGGCTTTGCCCAACGTTCCGCGCTCGGCAACAACGGCGCAGGCAATGCACACAAGCTCCCCGGCGCGCGCACCGAATCTGTCGACATCGCCTGGGCCGACTGCGCCAAGCTGATCGGCGCCGAGCCGGATTGGGTCTTCTGGCACCGATGGCCCGATCACCGGCTCCACGACCACGACGAGCCCGGCCAGGGCCTCGCCACGCTCACGCAGGAGGTTGAAACCCAACTCACCGGCGATGCCTTCTGGTCGTTGGTCGAACGGCTTTCCACCGGGCGTCGGCTCGTGCTGACCGCCGATCACGGCTATGCCGCCAGCGGCCAATTCCCCGACAGCGGCAAGGACGAGGCCGAGTCTCTCAAGGGGCGCTTCAAAAGCGGTCGCGCGGTCGAATCCGCCGAGGAGCCGGGCAACTGGTCCCCGCCGCTCGATTTGGCCATCGACAGCGCCCACGGCCGTCACCTCTACGTCAATGGCCGGCGTAAATGGAAGAGCCAGGGTGGTTATCCGACGCTCACGCACGGCGGGTTGAGTATCCTGGAGGTGGCGGTGCCATTCGTCGAGTTGATACGTAAAGCAGGATGAAAGCGCTCGATATCACCCGGCAAGATCCGCAACCCAAACGCCATTTGCGCCTCCGAATCGACTTGGCTAAGATTAGCCAGTCATGACTTCGGAGGCACCCAATGCAAGTCAATATGTTGGAAGCCAAAAGCCAACTCTCCAGCCTAATCGTCGCGGCGGAACGCGGCGAAGAGGTGTTGATTGCGCGCAACGGCAAACCGATTGCCCGTATCGTTCCCTATGCGCCTCCCCGCGTGAAGTCGCCCGGCGCTTGGAAGGGGCTTGCGCCCTATTCCACCGAATGGCGATCGCCCGAGACGGATCAGGCGGTCGAGCGACTCTTCACCGGCGAAGACGATGCGCCTGCTGCTTGATACCTGCATCCTGTACGACTGGATGATGGATGCTCTGGCCGATCCCGAGACGGTCGCGCTGATCCAGCAGACAGGGGCTTTTGTCAGCGCGGTCGCGGTCTGGGAGATGTCGATCAAGCACGCCTTGGGCAAGATGACACTCCCTTCGCGCCGAATCGTCGAGGATGTCGAAGCACAGGGATTCGGTTGGCTCAATATCACGCCGAGCCATGCTCAGGCCGTACTCGACCTCCCCGCGCATCACAAAGACCCCTTCGATCGTCTGCTGATCGCGCAGGCCCAATGCGAGGGGATGCAAATCCTCACCTATGATCGGCTGTTCCGCGACTACCTGCCGGAGACGCGGCTCGTGCGCCAGTAGGTTGGGCACGCTGCGCTTTGCCCAACCTACTTTGCTTCACATGAATTCGGTGTGATCTTCTGCAACATCGACGGTGAGTCATGAACACCTTGAGACTGGATCTACCGCTGGCTGGGTTGCCCTCGCCGGCGGAATTGACGGACAGCTTTGCCGATGAGGCGCGTTTTCTGCTGGCGCTCAAATTGTTCGAGCAGGGGCGAATCTCCTCGGGCAAAGCCGCAGTGCTTTGCGGCATGGGGCGGGTCGCCTTTCTTCTGGCCGCAGGCCGCGCCGGGGTTCCGGTGGTCGATTTGAGCGGAGATGATCTGGACGAAGAGTTCGCGTGATGCTTATCGAACGCGCTGTCATCAACGCCGGGCCCTTGGTTGCGCTGTCGCTGATCGGGCGGCTCGATCTGTTGGACGCCTTGTTTCCCGAGTTTTGGATTCCGGATATCGTCTTTCAGGAGGTCGTCGTGGCCGGCGTCGGGCGACCCGGGAGCCTAAGCCTTGCCGAAGCACGCTGGCGTGAGCGTGTGTGCTCGGCTCCCGAGCCGGACCCATTGCTGGTCGTCGAGCTTGATCCCGGCGAAGCGTCCGTGATCGCGTTGGCACGGCATCTCTCGCCGTGCATGGCGATCATCGACGAAAAGCGCGGACGCCGTATCGCACGCCATGTCTATGGTTTGGCGCTCAAGGGCACTGCTGGCTTGCTGGTCGAGGCAAAGCATCAGGGGCTGATCGATGATGTGCGCACATCCCTGATGGAGCTGAAAGTGGCTGGCTATTTTCTTTCCGACGCGGTTATTGAAAGAGCCTGCGCGGCGGTGCGGCATCCTTAGGAAGTAGGTTGGGCAAAGCGAAGCGTGCCCAACCAAACGCCAGCGAGAGCACATCATGCGGTATCGCAGATCGCAACAATCCGGCGGGAGCTTCTTCTTTACACTCGTGACCTATGAGCGTCAGCCCATTCTGACTCGACCTGACCATATCGATCGCCTGCGAGCGGCGTTCAAACGCGAGATCGAGAAGTATCCATTCGCTTTGGATGCGATCGTGATTCTGCCGGACCACCTGCATGCCCTATGGCATTTACCTGAAGGGGATCGGGATTTTTCGGGGCGATGGAGCCGGATCAAGCGGTATTTTAGTATCGGCTGTGTTGGGGCAACCGCTGAACAATCGGATTCAAGACGACAAAAACGGGAGCGGATGGTTTGGCAGCGACGATTTTGGGAACATACCATCCGCGACGAAGAAGACTGGCGGCGGCATATCGATTATATTCATTTCAATCCAGTGAAGCATGGTTATGCGCGGTCAGCAGGAGAATGGCCATATAGTTCGTTCCAGCGGTGCGTTCAAAAAGGATGGTATGCACCCGATTGGGGCAGGATCGAGCCAACCGAAATCCAGGGGTTTAACTTTGAATAAGGGTTTGGGTTGGGCACGCTGCGCTTTGCCCAACCTACGGAGAAGAGGCAGGAGGTGCTTGGATGGTACGCGTGCGCTACAACCAGGGCTGGTCCCGCCGCGGCTTTGCGCTGCTCTGGGACGCCGACGTCCTTGCCGGACTCGCCTCGCCGGGCGCGGTGCTGTCGCTGCGCCAGTTCTTCGACCTGGTGGATGACTGGCCTGAAGAGCTGCCCGCCGCCGATGGCGACGCGCTGATTGTCGCCGGGCTCGAGGGTTGTCTCGATGTCCTCTCCGGCGACGATGCCGCCCAATGGCTCGAAACCGATCTGCGCGAGGCCGTCTTCTCCTTTCAGGACTTCTACGAGGGCCAGGCCGGTCTGATCCTCTGGGTGCCGAGCGGCCGCAACCGCATCAGCATGAATGGCGCGAGCGAGACCTACCACTGGAAGCATCGCGATGCCGGCCCCGACGGCTTGCCGATCGGCCGTCGGCTCTTCTCCGGCGCCGAGAACGAGGTCGAGCGCCTGCTGAGTACCGACGACACCGGCGCCGACTACGACGGCAAACAGTGGGCCGGGCTGCATCATCCGCGGATTAGTTGATGGATACAGGCCGATGCGCGCCGATTTATGCTTGGGTTATTTCCGAGATAGGATCGACTGGTGTGTAGGGGCGAATGAATTCTCCCCTACGGGTCTTCCCGGCATGCGCAGTCGGGATGGCTATTCACGGAAATCGCCCTATTTGTCAATTCGTGTCTCTCTATTTAGATCTTTGGGGGCGCGGCACTTAGTAGCCATCAGGGGTCAAGCACAATGAAGACTGTCCTCGCCGAGGTCGCAGTGAGCGTCAGCGAGCTCAAACGTCACTATGCCAGCATCCTCCGGGAGGCGGACGACCACCCGGTCGCCGTGTTCAACCGCAATCAACCGGAGGCTTATCTCTTGTCGGCGGATTTCTACGAGCGGCTGATGACTCAGCTCGAGGATCTCGAAGATGCCGCGCGCGTTCGTGAGCGCGCCGACGGTCCCTTTGTCGATGTCTCGCTCGATGACCTATAGGCTGCGCTTCCATGAGTTCGCAGTGGCCGAATGGCGCAAGTTGGCTCAGGTCTATTCAGCCGCCAAGACGCGCCTTCAGGATTGACCCCGCCGGATCGAGCCTCGCAACGATGCAGACGAATTTCCAAGCCGGACAGCGCGTCCGCCATCCCGAATTCGGCGAAGGGGTGGTGCTGGCCGTCGCCTCCGACGGCTCTGTGCGGGTCTTCTTCACCGGCGGCGAGCGGCAGGTCTTCGCCGCGTCGCTCCAGCTCGTCACCAGTCGCACCGAGGCGATCATCGCGCATGTTCAGGGCGGCGCCGAGCGACTGCGTCATGCCTGGCTGCATCTGGAGGCCCACGCGCTGCCCTTGATGGACAACGCGGCGGCGCTGACCTCCGCGCAGATCGATCTGCTGCCGCATCAGGTCGTGTTGACGCATCAGGTCGCGACCGCCGCGCCCCGCCGCTTTCTGGTGGCGGACGAAGTCGGGCTCGGCAAGACGATCGAGACGGCGCTGATCCTACGTGAGCTGGCCAGTCGCGGCGAGCTGACGCGTGCCCTGATGGTCGTCCCCGCCGGCCTGGTCAACAACTGGCACCGCGAGCTGAACGAGGTCTTCAACCTGGATTTCGAGGTGTTCGGCACCGAGGGAGACGTCACCGACCGCAAGAGCAACGCCTTCGCCAAGCACGACCGGCTCATCGCCAGCGTCGACACCCTGAAGCGACCGGCGCGCATCAAACGGCTGAAGGAGGCGCCGACCTGGGATCTGGTGGTGTTCGACGAGGCGCACCATCTGTCCGCCTATCGCAACGGCCGCAAAGTCCGCAAGACCGAGAACTACAAACTCGCCGAGGCGCTGCGCGACCACGCGCGCGATCTGCTGCTGTTGTCCGCCACCCCCCACCAGGGCGATCACTTTCGCTTCTGGATGCTGATCCAGTTGCTCGATCCGACCCTGTTCAAGAGCCCCGAAGAGATGGTCGAGGAACGCCATCGGCTCAACGCGGTGGTCTACCGCCGCACCAAGGCCGATGCCTGCACGCCGGACGGCGCACCGCTCTTTACACGCCGCTGGGTCCATACCGAATCCTTTGTCATGGCCCCTGCCGAAACGGCCTTCTACGGCAAGCTGCGCGAGTATTTGCTCGATGGATTCGATCTTGCCAAGCAGCAGGGCAACCAGGGCCGGGCGCTGGGTTTCGTGATGACGATCTTCCAGAAGATCGCCGCATCCATCGCTATGGCCAGAAGGACACGGCGCAGGTCTACAACCTGGTCCTCTCCGACACCATTGAAGGCCGGATCTTCCTGCTGCTGAACGACAAGCTCAACGAGATCGCACGCACCTTGGGCAAGGTCGACGAGCACGGCAACGTCACGGAGGATCTGCGTGGTCAGATTCTCGGTCAGTTGAACGACCGGCTGAGCTACGACCAGCTCTATCGCGAGGCACTCTCCGATCCGGAGCTGAAACGCACCCGTGAAGAGCTGGAAGCGGCCATGAGCAACGCCCGCGAGGCGCGTCTGGTGGTCTTCGAGCTGTTTCAGGATCTGGATCGGTTCAGCCTGGACGACTACAAGCCCCTCGCCGATCTCGACGCAGGCAAGGCGGGGCTGATCGCCTTCCTGCGTGCGGCCGTCGAAGATCAGGGCGGCCGTTACCGCGAGATCGACGCGTGCCGTTTTGAATTGACGCTCGACCCTCAATCGGTGCCGACCCTCTGCACGCTGGATCGCGATCTCGCGCAAACCGACGACGCGCTGGTGTTGATGGGGCTCGATCATCCGATCCTGTGCCGGCTGTCGGAGCGGTGGCGAAGCGCGCCGCCGGCCGGGATCGGCGCGGTCGCGAAGGGCGACCTGGAGCAACCGATCGCCCTCGGTGTGTGGTGGGTACAGTCCTTCGGCGGTGGCGCGGGCGCGGGCGCCTACATCATTCCCATCGCCGTCGACCTGGAGGGCAAACGCGCTCCGGCGATCGAAAAGCGCTATCGCGATGTCTTTCGGACGCCCGCGGCCCATCCGGTCTTTCAGCCGTCTGAGCGTATCGATCTGATGCACCGGCACATCGAGCCGACCTTGCAGCGTGAGCTGAGCTATCGCGGCATCGCGAGCCCCGAGAAAGGATACGCGTCGGAATTGGTTGCCTGGGTCGAGGTCTGTTAAACCGCGTCCAGAGCGCGATGCTCCCTGTCGAGTGATGTCGACGTTTGGTGCATCCACGGCTCCTAGCGCGGGGCCGCGGTTTAGAATTTTATATTTTTTAATACTTTAAACCGCGCCGGCTCCAGCGGTTCTGAAATCCGCCGGGGCCGATCCCATCCAAAAACATCGCATACCGCACTGGGCGCGGTTTAGATCGGAGGCCGCGAACCGAGGGGCATGATCCGCGGCCGTCGAGGAGCGACCCCAATTGCTCAGTGCTGCAACCTTGACCCCCATCCTTTACGAACCTTTACTTTACAGGATCCGACTGAGGATCTATTACTTCCGCGGTTATGGCCGCTGACCCTTTGCCACCGACCTCCGGCTGCTTGCCCCGGGTCTGTCCGATTCGCGCCCGACGGCGGCCCGCTCAACACCGACCCGTGCGGATGCGGCGAAACCAAACGCCACTGCAACGCCCCAGCGGCTAGGCACCGCGGATCTCCAACCTGAGAGGGGTAGCGTCAGATGACCATGGAACCTTGCCGTCAAGGAACCGACGCGGCGCTCTTGCCGACCCCGCCCGGCGCCGGGCCTTTAGCCACCATCCTGATCGTTGACGATACGCCGCAAAACCTCAGCATTCTTGGTGAGTTATTACAGCCGCTCTACCGGGTGCGCGTGGCCAACTCGGGCGAGCGGGCCCTGCGCGCGGCGACCTCGCCACCCGCGCCCAGCCTGATCCTGCTCGATGTGATGATGCCCGGCATCGACGGCTATGAAGTGCTGAAGCGGCTGCGCGCCGACGCCGGGACGCGGGACATCCCGGTGATCTTTATTACGGCGATGGACGCCGCCGAGAACGAGGAATTCGGACTGTCGCTCGGCGCGGTCGATTACATCACCAAGCCGATCAATCCCGCGATCGTCCTGGCGCGCGTCAAGACACAGATCGAGCTGAAGACTGCGCGCGATCGGCTGGCCGACGAGAACACCTGGCTGGAAACCGAGGTCGCGCGACGCATGCACGACAATCTCTTGATTCAGGATCTGAGCATCCATGCGCTGGCCAATCTGGCCGAGGCACGCGACAACGAAACCGGGCAGCACATCATCCGCACGCAGATCTACGTGGAGATCCTGGCCAATCATCTCGCCACGCACGAGCGCTTTCAGGCGGCACTTGCCGGGCCGCGCCTGGAGCTGACGGTCAAGGCGGCACCCCTGCACGATCTGGGCAAGGTCGGCATCCCGGATGCGATCCTGCTTAAACCGGGCCCCCTGAGCGCCGAGGAGATGGAGATCATGAAGACCCACCCGGTCATCGGCGGCGCCGCGATCGAGAAGGCGATGGCGCAGGCCGTCAAGGGCATGGGCGACCGGGAAGCAGAGCAAGCCCGGGATGCCTTTGCCTTCCTGCAGATCGCCAGTGAGATTGCCCTTGGCCACCACGAGAAATGGGATGGCTCGGGCTATCCCGCCGGTCTGGCAGGCGACGCCATTCCTGTCTCGGCCAGGCTGATGGCGCTCGCGGATGTCTTCGACGCCTTGATGAGCCGTCGGATCTACAAGCTCCCGATGGATCTGGCGACCACAACCCGGCTCATCCTTGACGGGCGCGGCAGCCATTTCGACCCGGCGGTCGTCGATGCCTTCCTGGCCTGCCGCGCTCATTTTGCCGAGATCGCGGCGCGTTACCCGGATGAGGAGCTCGCGGCCGAGTAGACGGTATACGCGCGTCTGGACCCATCGGAGAGCCGCCACGACCGGGCGCGGTCCAACCGACAGCCCAAACTCGACCGGTTACTCACCAGGAGACAACACCTGAGCCTTCCGCTTCTCCCCTGGGTGATCTTCGCCTGTACGCTGCTGATCCTGATGATCGTGATCGCCGTCGTCGCGGTCCGGCCCCGTCGTCGTTCCAGCCCGGATGACGAGGCCAAGCAAGGCACGCTGACAACGCTGCAGACGATCCTCGAGCAGGTCCCCGTCGCGATCCAATTGGTCGACGCCCAAACCGCGCGCTTCATCGAGGTCAATCCGGCCAGCGCCAACACACTCGGCTATAGCCGGGAAGAGATGCTGGAGATGACGGTCGAGCAGAGCCCGAATGCCGTGGTGATCACGGATCTGGACGCCAGGACCACCTATGTGAACGACGCCTTTTGCCGGGCGACCGGATACAGCCGCGAGGAGGCCCTTGGCAGGAACCCGAGCTTCATCAAATCGGGCAAGACACCGGCGGACACCTACGCGGCACTCTGGGCCGCGCTAACCACCGGAAAACCCTGGAAAGGTGAGCTCATCAATCGAGCCAAGGACGGACGCGAGCTGGCGGAGTCGGCCACGATCCTGCCGCTTCGCGACCCCGATGGCCGGATCCGGCACTATGTCGCACTCAAGCAGGACGTGACCGAAACCAAGCGCATGAGCGAGGAGATCGCCACCTATTCTGCGCATCTGGAGCAGTTGGTCGAGGAGCGCACGCTGGAGCTGCAACAGGCCACGCAGGCGGCAGAAGCCGCCAGCCGGGCCAAGAGCGACTTCCTCGCCAACATGAGCCACGAGATCCGCACGCCGATGAACGCCATCATCGGTCTGACTCACCTGCTCAAACGCGACATCCAAGAGCCAACGCAGACCGAGCGGCTCGCCAAGGTCTCGGTAGCGGCACACCATCTGCTCGGCATCATCAACGACATCCTCGACCTGTCGAAGATCGAGGCCGGCCGGATGCAACTGGAGCGGACCGATTTCGAGCTCGAGCGCATCATCGAGAACATCTGCAGCCTGATGCGTGAGCGGGCCGCCGAGAAGCACCTCGAATTGATCGTGGACCTGCAGGGTCTGCCACCGGTTCTGCGCGGCGACGGGTTGCGCCTTGGCCAGATCCTTTTGAACTTCCTCGGCAACGCGGTGAAGTTCACCGAATCGGGAAGCATCACGCTGCGCGGTTGGACCAGCGGTGCCGTGCCGGGTGGACTGATGGCACGCTTCGAGGTCCGTGATACCGGGGTTGGCCTGACCCCCGAGCAACAAGGCCGACTTTTCCAGGCGTTCGAGCAGGCCGATACCTCCACCACCCGAAAGTACGGCGGCACCGGCCTTGGTCTGGCCATCTCGCGGCGCCTGACCGAGCTGATGGGCGGACGCATCGGCGTGGAGAGTCAGCTCGGGCACGGCAGCACCTTCTGGGTCGAGATCCCCTTCGATCCAGGTCGTGTCGGCGATACGGCACGCGGCCTCGCGGCACCGACCCGCGGCAAGCGTGCACTCGTGGTCGACGATCTACCCGAGACATTCTCCGGTCGGCCGGGGTACGGCCAGCGGCGACTGCCGCTCGGCGAAGCGGAGAGCCAGCTCCGCCGACGCGGGCACAGCCGAGTCCTGCTGGTCGAGGACAATCAGGTCAATCAGGATGTTGCGTTCGAGCTACTGGAATCGGTTGGGCTTGAGGTCGACTTGGCCGAGGATGGTCAAGGCGCCCTGGACAAGGCACGCGCGGGCCATGACGACATCATTCTGATGGATGTGCAGATGCCCGTCATGGATGGACTGACGGCCACGCGCCTGATTCGCGCCTTACCGGCGCATGGCGCCACCGCGATCGTCGCCATGACCGCCAATGCGTTCGCCGAGGACCGCGATGCCTGCCTCGCGGCGGGCATGAACGACCACGTCGTCAAACCGGTCGATCCCGAGTCGCTCTATTCGGCGTTGCTGCGCTGGCTGCCGTCGCAACGGCGCCGGAATCGTCCTGAGCCGAGACCATCATGAGTCGCCGTACATCGCACACCATGCCCATTTGGATGCCGGGATGGGTCTGGCACCGGGTCCGAAACCGGATCTGGATCAGCATCCTGATCGGCGCCGCGTTGGCCTGGAGCGCCGCGGCGGCGCAGAACACCTCCGAGCAGCGGGTGCTGCGTGTCATCGGGGACGAGAACTACCCGCCCTATCTGTTTCGCAATCAGGACGGTCAGGCGGCCGGTTATCTGGTCGATCTGTGGTGGCTGTGGGAGACCAAGACCGGCGTCCCGGTTCAGATCGACGTCGCCAACTGGGCCGAGGCCCAACGCACCCTTCTCCGGGGCGACGCGGACGTCATCGAAAACATCTATCGCACACCCGAGCGCGAGCTGAGCTACGACTTCACCGCGCCCTACGCCAAGCTGCCGGTGGCGATCTACAGCCATGATTCGATTCAGGGCATCAACGACGTTGCCGCCCTGCGAGGCTTCCAGATCGGTGTCATGGATGGGGATGCCTGCATCGAGCGCTTGCGCCGTGAGGGCATCACCAACCTGCGTCTCTACCGCGATTACACCGAGCTCCTGATAGGCGCGCTCGCCGAAGACATCAAACTCTTCTGTCTCGACGAGTATCCCGCGAACTATTACATGTATCGGCTCAATGCGCAGAAGAGCTTCCGCAAGGCCTTCGAGCTCTATCAGGGACAATTTCATCGCGCGGTGCGCAAGGGCAATACCGAGATCCTCGACCTGGTCGAGCGGGGGATGGCGGCCATCACGCCGCAGGAACGCGAGGCGCTTCGCAAGACCTGGATGGGGCAGCCGCTGCCCTATTCGGATGTCCTGCATCATGCCGCGCTGCTGGTCGGTGCACTCGCGCTGGCGGGCCTTGCACTCCTGCTCTGGACCCGTGCGCTACGCCGGCGCGTCGCCTCCAAGACACGCGAGTTGCAGCAGGCATTGGAGGCGGTTCACGCGGCCCGCCGGGAGAGCGAGGCTGCCCGTGATCGGCTGGAGATCGAGGTCGCGCGGCGGACCGCCGATCTCTCGGCGGCCCTGGAGGAGCAGGAGGTGCTCTTCGAGACCGCCACGTCGGGCATCGCGCTGATCACGGACCGGACCCTGATGCGCTGTAACCGACGGCTGCATGAGATCTGCGGATGGCCGCTCGGGGAAATGGTCGGCAAGTCGACGGCGATCTGGTGTCCGACCGAGGCGGCCAACCGGCCCGGCGGCGAGATCCCTGCCCCGAGCTGGATAGATCAACCCAATCGGCGCGAAGCACAGCTCATCCGCAAGGACGGCAGCCTCTTCTGGGCGCGCCTCAGCGGTAATGCCGTGGATCCCGACGACCCGGGCAAAGGAACAGTCTGGGTGATCGACGACATCGACACCGAACGGGCCGCTGTCGAGAAGATGCGCGAGGCCCAGCGGCTCGCCGAAGACGCGGTGCGCCTGAAGGCAGATTTCCTGGCCAATATGAGCCACGAGATCCGCACACCGATGAACGCCGTCATCGGCCTGACCTACCTGATCCTCAAGACGGAGCTGACGACCCGCCAGCGCGACTATCTGACCAAGATCCAGGGATCGAGCCAGCATCTGCTCGGGATCATCAACGACGTCCTGGATTTTTCCAAGATCGAGGCCGGCAAGCTGCACGTCGAGCATATCGACTTCGAGCTCGAGGCTGTCCTGCACAATGTCGCCGCGCTGATCACCGAGCAGGCGGCGGCAAAGGGCCTGGAGCTGATCATCGATACCGATGAGCGCGTGCCGGGCCGACTCGTCGGCGATCCACTGCGCCTGAGCCAGGTTCTGATCAATTTCGCCACCAATGCCGTCAAGTTCACCGAGCACGGCGAGATCAACATCCAGGTGGAGATCCTGGAGGCGACCGACTCGGCCATCCGCTTGCGCTTCGCCGTCCGCGATACCGGCATCGGCATCACCGCGGCGCAGCAGGCGCGGTTGTTCGAGAGCTTCCGGCAGGCCGATAGCTCGACCACCCGCAAGTATGGCGGCACCGGATTGGGGCTGGCGATCTGCCGACGCCTCGCCGAGCTGATGGGGGGCGACGTCGGCGTGGCGAGCACGTTCGGCGTCGGCTCGACCTTCTGGTTCACCGCCCGCCTGGGCATCAGCGCGGATCAGTCACGCCGCCTGCTGCCGCGGCCCGACCTGCGCGGATTGCGCGTCCTGGTGGTCGACGACAATGACAGCTCGCGCGAGGTGCTCACCCACCTGCTCACCGGCATGACCTTCGTGGTCGATGCGGTCGACTCGGGGGCTGCCGCCGTGGATCGGGTCATCCGTGCGCAACGCGCCGCACGGCCCTATCAGGTTGTCCTGATCGATTGGCAGATGCCCGACATGGACGGTCTTGCGACGGCTTGGGAGATCCGCCGGTTGGCGCTGGACCATCCCCCGCATCTCATCATGATCACCGCGCATGGGCGCGAGGAGCTGATCAAATCGGCGACGGCCGCGGGCTTCTCAGACATCCTGATCAAGCCGGTGAACCCGTCTCTGCTCTTCGACAGCCTCATGCTGCTGCTGACCGAGGATCCGGCGCAGCAGGATGAGCCCGCGCCGCAACCGGGTTGCTCGCCCGGCTCCTCAGCAGGCAGGCCGAGCACCATCGCCGGCGCACGTGTGCTGCTGGTTGAGGACAACCTCATCAACCAGCAGGTTGCGTTGGAGCTGCTTGCCGAGCTCGGGCTTCAGGTCGAAATCGCGGCCGACGGCGCCGTCGCGCTTCGGAGGGTGCAGCAGGATCGCTACGATCTGGTCCTGATGGACATCCAGATGCCGGTGATGGATGGACTCACGGCGACGCGCGCCATCCGCAGATTGCCGGGCTTCGCGCGCCTGCCCATCGTCGCCATGACCGCCAACGTGATGCCCGGCGACCGCGAGCGTTGTCTGCAAGCCGGCATGAACGACCACCTCGCCAAGCCGATCGAGCCCGATGATCTGACACGCGTCCTGCAACAGTGGATCGCGCCACGCAGCCTGTTGGCGGCGGTCAGTCGCCATGTCGACTCGGCTGGGCTCGGCTCTACTAGATCCGACGTCGGCGCGGCAAGGGTCAACGGCATCGACGATCCGGGGCAGATCCCCGGGCTGGACGTCGCACGCGGGCTACGCCAGTCGCTCGGGCGCGAGACACTGTATCGATCACTGCTCCAGACATTCGTCGAGACGCAGTCCAGCTTCGACAGCCTGCTTGACGCGGCGCTCCAGGCAGCCGACTGGACCAGCGCGCAACGCCTGGCCCATACGCTGAAAGGCGTGGCGGCGCAGATCGGCGCCACCGAGGTGGCGAGCTCGGCCGCGCAACTCGAGCAGGCGTTGCGTCGGCGGGGCACGACCGAGGCGCTTCGCGAGCATCGGATCCAGACCAGCCGGCAACTCGACACATTGATCGATACCATTCGCGGGCAGCTGGCAGCGACGTCGACGGTACTGCCGATACCGATGCAGGCGCCGGTGCCGATCGATGCAGATCTCCTGCGGTCGGTCTGTCGGGATCTCGCCCGGAGCCTTGCCGACGACGATTTCGCCAGCAGCCAACTGCTGACCGATCATGCGGACCTGCTCAGCGCGGGCTTGGCGGAGCAGTATGCGGTCATCTCCGATGCCGTTTACCGCTTTGATTTCGCCGCGGCCCTGGACGGCCTGCGCGATGCCGCGGATCGCCACGGCATCGCCTTGGATTGACCCGAACCGATTCCGCGCTGCGCTTTCGACCGGTGTCGCGGCAGGGAGTCTAAACCGCGTCCAGAGCGAGATGCTCACTTTCGAGTGAGCTCGAAGTTTGGTGAATCCACGACCCTTAGCGGGGGGCGCGGTTTAAAATTTTATATTTTTTAACACTTTAAACCGCGCCGGCTCCAGCGGTTCTGAAATCCGCCGGGGCCGATCCCATCCAAAAACATCGCATACCGCACTGGGCGCGGTTTAAGGCCCGACCTTCAGCGCACGCACCTGATCGAGCAGAGCCGGATCGTCCCATTCGCGCTCACCGGCAGCGCTGTAGACCAAACGACCGCTTGGATCGATCACAAAGGTGGTGGGCAAACCTTTGACCGGATAGCTTTGCACCACCGCGGAGTCGAGATCCAGAGGGATCGGAAAATCGACCGGCGTCTCGGCCAGGAAACGCGAGACGGTTTCGGCATCTTCACCCACGTTCACGGCGATCACCGCGATTCCCTCGTCGGCGACCTGCTCATGGGCGCGCTGCATCGATGGCATCTCGGCGCGGCAAGGCGGGCACCAGGTCGCCCAGAAGTTGAGGATGATCGGCTTGCCGCGATGATCGAGGAGACGTTGCGGCTCGCCGGCCGGTCCTTGGAGGTCGAACTCGGGTGCCTGGATGTCTTCGGACATCGGTGTCAGGGTTTGCGGCTCGTCCGTCGCAAAGGCGACGGACGAGGAAAGGAGGACCAAGGCCCCGAGGACAGTACAGGGAGGACGCATGGGGGTTGCTCGTCGATGGATGGAAGAAAGTCGGTGACCGGCGAAACAGATCGATCATGAGGGGTGCGCAGAGCGGAGGATTGTAGCGCCTTCGGAGATATGGAGCGGTCGTGAACAGGCTTCAAGTCGGCGCAAATCCGCGGCCATGTCGCAGCGACAAGGCGCAGCGAACCGATATAATGAAGCGACGGCAAGCGGCCGGAAGCACCGTCCGACTCCTCTTCCGAGAGAGCGCACATGAACCACGCCATGCCCGTGTCCGAGCGCATCGACGCGCTGCTTTGGAGTCGTCGGCTCGACGAGTTGCCGCCTTGGCAAGCCCTTCCGATCTGGCTCGGGCGTTTGATTTACGCGCTGACCCGCGATCTGACACAAGGCTATCTTTCCCTTCAGGCCATGAGTCTGGTCTACACGACCATCTTGGCCCTGGTGCCCCTGCTGGCGGTGACCTTCTCGGTCTTGAAGGGGTTCGGCGTCCACAATCAATTGGAGCCTCTGCTCCTGAACGTGCTCGCCCCGCTCGGGGAGGGCGGTGTGGAGATCACCACCCAGATCATCGGCTTCGTCGACAACATGCGGGTGGGCGTTCTGGGGTCGGTCGGACTCGCGTTGCTGATCTACACCGTCATCTCGTTGGTTCAAAAGATCGAGCAGGTCTTCAACTTCACCTGGCGCGTCTCCACGCAACGCTCCTTTGCGCAGCGTTTCAGCAAATACTTGAGCGTCATCCTCGTCGGCCCCGTGCTCTTCTTCTCGGCGGTCGGGCTCTCGGCCTCGCTCGGCGGGAACGCCTTCGTTCAAGCGATCATCGAGGCAAAGCCGTTCGGGCATGTCTGGCATGCGTTGGGGCAGCTCGGGCCCTACATGATGATTTCGCTGACGTTTGCCTTCTTCTACGTCTTCGTTCCCAACACGCGTGTTCACATCATTTCGGCGGTTGTCGGGGCGCTGATCGCCGGGCTGCTTTGGGAGCTCATCGGCGGGATGTTTTCCTATGTCATGGCCAGCTCGACGCGCCTGATGGCGGTCTATTCGAGTCTGGCGATCCTGATCCTCTTCATGATCTGGATCTACATTGCCTGGTTGATCCTGCTGATCGGTGCAAGCATCGCCTTCTATCACCAACACCCCGAGTATCTGAGGATCCGCTCGCGCGATCTGCAGTTGAGCAATCGACAGCGAGAACGTCTCGCCTTGATTCTTGCCGGGCAAGTGGCTCTGCGCTACGAGTCGGGCGGGCCGCCTTGGAGCAGCGAGGAGCTTGCGCGGACCCTCGGGGTTCCCAAGACCAATGCCGATCGGATGTTGGGCGTTCTCGAGGAGTCGGGGTTTCTGATTCGCACCGCCGGCGATTCGCCGACCTTCGTCCCGGCGCGCGCAACGGACAGCATCTCGGTCAAAGCGATCCTCGATGCGGTGCGCTGTTTCGAAGAGCGCGAGAGCGGCTGCCAAGGAACCCTCCCGGACGGCGAGATCGGACGGATCGAGACGGGGATCGATCAGGCGATCGATGCGGCGCTCTGCGGCATGACCTGGCGTGACCTGGCCCATGCACTCGACACCTCCGCGTCTGCGGCTGCGTTCGTCGACTCCGGGCAAGGTTGATCGATCATGCCGCAGCGTGGCAACGGTATGCCGCATCCCCCCGCGACGGATGCACGGATCGAGGCGGATCTCACGCGTCTGCTGTTCGAGCACCTTCCCGCCAGTCTCGTCATCACCGCGGCCAATGCCCTGCTGGTGGCAGCCGCGATGAGCCTGGTTTCGTCCCCGGCCGGGGCCTGGGTCTGGTTCGCCGCGCTTCTCATGATCCTGATCGCCCGCGGGCTCCTGATGATGTGTTATCGGCGGGCCGGCGAGACCCGCTCGTCCACCGAGTGGACCCGTCGCTTCGTGTTGGGTGCCGCCGCGACGGGACTCGCCTGGGGGATCTCGGTCTTCCTGCTCCCCGGCCATGTGTTGACCTATCAGGTCTTTCTCGGCTTCGTGATCTCCGGGATGGTCGCCGGAGCGATCCCGAGCTTGAGCGCCTGCCTGGTGGCCTATCTGTCGTACATGCTCGGTGCGCTCGTGCCCTTCGCGCTGCGGATGATCGTGATCGGCGACGAGCTTGCCTATACCTTTCTCGCGCTGATCCTGCTGTTCGCCGTCTTCATGTGGCTGAATGCGCGTCGCTACCATCGCACCCTGCGCCATGCGCTCGAGCTGGGGCACGTCAACCTCGATCTGATCGCTAGTTTGACGCAGGAAAAGGAGCGGATCGCCGCATTGAACCGGGATCTGGAGCGCGAGATCGAGGAGCGGCGCGCGACCGAGGCGGCCCTGGTGATCGCCAAGGAGCAGGCCGAATCGGCGAGCATCGCCAAAGGTCAGTTCGTCGCCAACATGAGCCACGAGATCCGTACGCCCATGAATGGTGTGCTCGGCTTGCTGGAGATGCTCTCGCACGAGCGCCTGAGTGCGGAGCAGAAGGGGCTGGTCGAGGTGGCGCACACCTCCGCCGAGAGTCTGCTCAACGTCATCAACGACATCTTGGATTTCTCCAAGATCGAGGCCGGGCGACTCGATCTCGAGCGCATCCCCTTCGATCTGCGCCGCCTCGTCGAGGATGTCGCCGGCCTCTTTACGGCGAGCGCGCGCAGCAAAGAGCTCGCGCTGGTGTGCTTCGTTCCGCCGGGACTGCCCGCTCGTGTCCTGGGCGATCCCCACCGTTTGCGCCAGATTCTCACCAACATCTTGGGCAATGCGGTGAAGTTCTCGCTCTCGGGCGAGGTTGCGCTGCGTGTCGATGTTTGCGGGGAGGAGGGCGAGCGCAGCCGATTCTGCTTCGAGATCTCCGACACCGGGATCGGTATGACGCCCGAGCAGCTCGAGCGTCTCTTCACACCCTTCGTCCAGGCGGACGGCTCCACGACGCGGCGTTTTGGTGGTACCGGTCTCGGTCTCGCGATCAGCAAGGATCTGGTTGCGCTGATGGGCGGCGACATCGCGGTCGAGAGCTCCTTCGGCCGGGGTTCTCGGTTCCGCATCCGACTGCCGCTCGAGCCTCTGCCCGATAAGGCCGAGCCGGCCGACGGCGCGGCACCGATGCTCGATCGGCCCTTCAAGGGGCGCGTGTTGCTGGCCGAAGACAATCCGGTGAACCAACAGGTGGCGATCGGGATGCTGATGCGACTCGGCCTCGAGCCGAACCTGGTTCAGAACGGCGCCGAGGCGATCGAACGACTCGCGCGCGAGCGCTTCGACGCCGTACTGATGGACGTGCAGATGCCGGTGCTCGACGGCCTCGGGGCAACGCGGCAATGGCGGGAGCGCGAGCATCGCGAAGGCCTTCCGCACACCCCCGTCATCGCCATGACCGCCAACGCGATGGCCAGGGATCGGGATGCCTGTCTGGAGGCAGGGATGGACGACTACCTCGCCAAGCCGGTCAAGCTCGCCGAGCTGCGCGAGACCCTGGCCCGCTGGTTGCCCGTAGCGGACTGAGGGAGGCTCAGGGAGCGGACTCGTCGCTCGGAAAGAGCTCGCGATAGACCGATGCGTCGAAGATCGCCTCGATCCTTTGGATCCGGCCCTCGTGCACCCGCGACCATTGCGCGGCCTCGACGGCAAGCTTCTCGGAGATCTGGATCCGATAGGTCATGAAATGGCAAATATCGTTGCCGTCCACAAAGACCTTGCGGATCTCTCTGTCGAGGATGATGCCGCTCGAGAGGGTGGCGTACTGGATGAAGTCATCCGCTCGATCGAAGCTCGCAATCGGACTGCGATAGCAAAACCCGGTGTCGGCGAGAAGGCCGCGCATCGTCTCGTAGTCCCGTGCCAATTGGGCGGCGAGATAGGCATCCACGATCGACGGAGGGTCTAGGGTCACCGTTGGCTCCCGGTTCGGCGAGAAGGAGCTTTCATGGTGCAGGGTTTTCCCCGAGGCGTCCATTCGAGACCTGATGGATTTTCGATTTGCGTGCTCGGGAGGCGGTTGGGTGGAGGGTGTCGGGTGCCCGGCCGGGAGGCGCAGGGGTTTGAGGGGATGCGTTTGGCTGGGCAGGTGGCCGGGGCGCCGGAGTTTGGAGGATGGGTTTCGCTGCGGAGGGAGCAGTGCCGGGGCGCCGGAGTTTGGAGGATGGGTTTCGCTGCGCTCTACCCATCCTACGTTCACTTCGAGTCAGCTTCAGTCCTGCGTTTGCGATTGGGTCTGCGTCTCCGGAGGCGGCGGGAACCAGGTCCGTGCAAGCTCCTCGTGCAGATCGCCGATCCCGACCTGAAGGTCGTCGATAAAGGCATGCAGTTGTTGCTGATTGAGGCGACGCGGCTCGGTCCCTTCGAGATTACGCTTGAGCCGTCCCGCCACGCGCAAGGCGGATTCGTTGCGCGGCAGCTTCGAAAGACTGGTCCGCAGTGCTTCGATGCAATGCACGACCGAGCGCGGGAACGACTGGTTTTGAAAGAGAAAGCGCAACACAGGTCCACGCAGGACGCGAATCTGCTCGCTGCGCCGATAGGCCTGGTAGGCCGTCATGGATTTCAGCACGCTGACCCATTGAATGGTCTCGAAGGGTCGCAGCTCGGTCGCCTCCTCGGGCAGCAGATTGGCCGAGCGCACGTCGATGATGCGTGTCGTCATGTCCGCACGTTCCATAAAGCGCCCGAGGTGCAGGAAATCATAGCCTTGGTCGTGCAGCATGGTCCCGGAGAGCAGGCCGTTGATGTTTTGGGCGCCTTGGATCACCCGCTTCAGATAGGCGTGCCGGCCGCCCTTCGTCATCCCCTTGGGTAGGTCCTCGCGGGCGAAGAGATAGATCTCGTTGAGCAGCTCCCAGACCTCGCGCGGGACGAAGTCGCGAATGGTGCGACAGTTCTCGCGTGCCGCCACCAGGGCCGCCAGGACCGATCCCGAATTACGCTCGTCGGCGAGGAGAAAACGCACGACGTGGCGTTCGCTGTAGTCTTTGTAGTGCTCTTCGAAGAGCGGGTTCGCGCCCGTGATGTCGACCAAGGGGCGCCAGCCGGGCGCAATGCCTTTCGGCAGGTCGAGCAGGAGATTGGCGTTGACCGTCACGATACGGGCGGTATTCTCGGCCCGCTCGACATAGCGGGCCATCCAGTAGATGTTTTCTGCAACACGCGAGAGCATGTGTTCCGACCCCTATGCTCGATTGGATTCGCTTCGGTCCTTGCCGACGGCTCGGCCGCTCATTCGTCGGCCTGCGGCGGCTCGGGCACGATCCAGGTGTCTTTGCTTCCTCCGCCCTGGGACGAGTTCACGACCAACGACCCTTTGCGCATCGCCACCCGTGTCAGCCCGCCCATGGTGACCTGCTGGCGGTCCGCCGAGAGGATGAAGGGACGCAGATCCACATGACGCGGCTCGAGCTTCTTGCCGATGATGGTCGGCACGGTCGAGAGCTTCAGCGCCGGCTGGGCGATGTAGTTGCGGGGATCCTTCTTGATCAGCTCGGCGAAGTGCTCGCGCTCGGCCTTGGTCGATGCGGGCCCCACCAGCATGCCGTAGCCGCCGGACTCGTTGGCGGGCTTCACCACCATCCGTTCCATGTTCTCGAGCGTATAGGCCAAGGCGTCCGCCTCCATGCAGCGGTAGGTGGGGACGTTCGGGATGATCGGATCGGCGTCGAGATAATAGCGGATCAGCTCGGGCACGAAGGCATAGACGACCTTGTCGTCCGCAACCCCGGCGCCGGGCGCATTGGCCAAGGCGACGTTGCCCGCCTTCCAGGCCCGCATGAGTCCGGGCACGCCGAGCGCGGAGTCCGGCAGGAATGCCTCGGGATCGAGGAAGAGGTCGTCGATGCGGCGATAGACGACATCGACGCGGGCGAGCCCGTCGACGGTGCGCATGTAGACGCAGTCGTCCTTGTCGACGAACAGATCGCGCCCTTCGACCAGCTCGCAGCCCATCTGCTGTGCCAGATAGGAGTGCTCGAAATAGGCCGAGTTGTAGATGCCCGGGGTCAGCACCACCACCGCGGGATAGTCCGCGGGGCGCGGCGAGAGTGCCGCCAGGGTGTCGAAGAGCTCCGAGGGATAATCGTCGACCGGCAGCGGCGCGTAGTGCTCGAACAGCTCGGGCAGCACGCGTTTGGTGACCAGGCGATTCTCCAGCATATAGGAGACGCCGGAAGGGACACGCAGGTTGTCCTCCAGGACGTAGAGGGTCCCGTCCGCGTCGCGCACCAGATCCGAGCCGCAGATATGCGCCCAGATCCCCAAGGGCGGGTCGACACCGACGCACTGCGGGCGAAAGTTCACCGAGTTGGCGAGGACCTCGGCCGGGAAGACGCCGTCCTTGATGACCTTTTGATCATGGTAGAGGTCGTCGATGAAGAGGTTCAGGGCCTGTACGCGCTGGCGCAGTCCCGCGTCCACGCGCTCCCACTCGGACTGTGCAATGATCCGCGGGATGATGTCGAAGGGCCAGGTCCGGTCGATGGCGCCGCCTTCCTCCGAATAGACGGTGAAGGTGATCCCCATCTCCTTGATCGAGACATCGGCGGCTTCCTGGCGGGCCACCAGCTCCTCGGGGCCGAGTGCTTCGAGATCGGCAAGCAGGCCGGCGATTGCCCGATGCCCGTTGCCGGCGACCAGCTCGTCGTAGAAACCCTCTGAGGGGTAGGCATTCCAATCGATACTCATGCTACTCACTCGCAGACCAGGTGTCGGGGATGGCTCGGCCGGAACGATTTGCGATGCCGATCAATAGGGGACCGACCTCGAAACCTCATGCTCGGAGTATGCTGGACAAGGGCTGCGACGTCTATCCGCTCACGCGGTGCCGAGGCGAGCATGCAAAATAAGGTGGAACGGGGTACTAAACCCACGCAACCGATCGCGGCCGCGCGACCACCCGACATCGACCATACAGACACGATCATCATGACCTACTGCCTCGGACTCGCCCTCGACGAGGGTCTTGTGATGGCCGCCGACTCCCGCACCAACGCCGGCGTCGACTATGTCACCACCTTCAGCAAGCTGCACGTCTTCCAACCTGCGCAGGACCGTATCTTCATCCTCATGTCCGCGGGCAACCTGGCGACCACGCAGGAGGTGCTGAACCGCATCCGACGTGATCTCGACCAGCCGCGCGATTCACGGATCCTCGGCGATCAAGACCGCGAGCGATCCCGGATCGACCTCTTGAGCGCGCGTTATCTCTTCGAGGCGGCGGATTACGTCGGGCGGGTCAGCGTGGGAGTGCAGCGCGATCATTCCCCGGCACTGCGTCAGAGCGGCGTCAGCGCCGAGACCACGCTGATTCTCGGGGGTCAGATTGCCGGTCAGCCACACGGTCTTTATCTGATCTACCCGCAGGGCAACTACTTCGCGGCCTCGCCCCAAACGCCCTACCTGCAGATCGGCGAGACCAAATATGGCAAGCCGGCATTGGATCGCATCGCGGAGCCCGGGCTGTCGTTGGAGAACGGAGCGCGCCTGTGCGTCGTCTCTTTGGATGCGACCTCGCGCTCGAACATGACGGTCGGTCCGCCGTTCGAGGTCGCCATCTATGCCAAGGACAGCCTGATGCTGACGCATCGGCTCAAGCTGACTGCCGATTCAACGGCGTTGCGCACGCTCTCGCGCAGCTGGAACGAGGGCATCCGCGGCGTCTTCGATCACCTGCCGCGTTTCGATTGGGAAGCGATGGGAGAGACGCCGACCGACCGGCTACCGACCTGAGCGCGTCAGTCGTAGTGCTCCCGGGGCCGGGCCACCCGCCCGGTCAGAAAGGAGCACGCCGGATCGACTCGGGCCCGGCCGGCAAGCGCGGTGCGACCGAGCAACATCCGAAACAGCATGGTCTCGCGATTGGTCAGGGTGATCTCGATCGGCCAATCCTGTCCGGCCAGCATGAGCCGGCTGCGGATGATGTAGCGATCCTCGCGGTGGCCACCCGAGTCCGTGACACGCCGTTGGTCGATGACCAACGCCTCGCCGTGGAGCACCACATCGGTGCGCTTCTGCAGCGGATGCACGCCGAAGCGAACATAACGCTCGCGGCCCCGATGGAAGCCGTCGACATAGCAGGCATGGAGGGTCGAGGTGCGCGCCCCGGTGTCGACCTTGGCCTTGACGAGGCTCAACCCCAACTCCGGTAGGGCGATCCATTCACGCCAGCCCAGCAGCAAGGTCTCGGAGGTCGTGCCGGGGGTCATCGCCAAACCTCGCTCAATGCCGTCAAATACATCATCCGCACGCCGCTTCGCCTCCCGCTCGACATCGATCGCCAAGGCCCGATGTTAGCAGAGCCAAGGCCCGATCCGGACTGTTAAACTGGCGGGACAGTTCGGGCGAGCTCGATCAACGCATTCCGGAGACACCATGTTCAGACCGATCCAAATGACCCTGCTCGTCGCCTTGGCCCTGCCGTTGACCCAGACCGCCGTTGCGGAGCAGGGCACCGCCAAAATTCTTGCACCCTGGGAAGCGAACGGTCAGCTTTTTCAGATCGCCGTCGACAAGCTCCAGTTCATCGGCACCTTCGAGGGCATCATGTACATCGAGCACGGCGAAGGCCTCTTGGATGCGGCGCTCTTCACCTGTCCCTCGACCCAGATCATCCATGTCCTGAGCAACCGACTCGAGAGCCACGGCTTCTGCACCATCGAGAGCCCGACCGGTGATTCGGTCTACGCCGAGTTCACCTGCAACGGCGAGCCCGGCTCCTGTAAGGGTACCTTCATGCTCACGGGCGGAACCGGCCGGCTCGCCGGGATCACCGGGCAGAGCGACATGATCGTGCGCACCGCGCTGAGCGGGACCGCCATGAACGAGGCGACCGGCGGGACGGTGTCGGCGGCGAAGGGGCTCGCGATCTGGCCGGAGATGCGCTTCGAGTTTCCGGGCAAGAGCGCGAAGGCCGGCATGCTCGGCACCGGTCCCGGCTCGAACGGAGGCGAAATGATTCCGGAGATGCTGACTCCGATCGATCCGGGCAGCACGGGCGATCCCGAGGCAGCCGCCGATGGAGCAGCCTCGGAGACGTCGCCGGCGAGCGGGTCTGCGCAGGACGACACGACGGGCGAGCGCTGACCGGATGGCCAGCCGAGACTCGCCGAGTCGGCGACGGGGGATAGGCCGCTTGTCGGGCGCGGCCTTCGCTGGTGCGCTTATGGCGTTGCTTTCAGGTGATCCGGCCTTCGCGGCCGGACCCCGCGAGATCGTTGGAAACCCAATTGTCGAAGACGACGGATCACTTGGGGCACGGCCGTCGACTCGATCAGCCCGCGCTGATGGCGTCGAGGCGATCAGGCTTCGGGCTCGAACGCCAAGGAGACCGAGTTGATGCAGTATCTGAGCCCTGTCGGTCTCGGCCCGTCCGGAAAGACATGCCCGAGATGGGCGCCGCAGCTGTTGCAAACGACCTCGGTGCGGCGCATCCCGTAACTGACGTCGTCCTCGGTCGCGACGGCATCCGGCGCGGTCGGCTGCCAAAAGCTCGGCCAGCCCGAGCCGGAATCGAATTTCTCGCTCGCACTGAACAGCGGCTCGCCGCAGCAGGTGCAGCGGTAGAGGCCCGGCTCTTTGGCTGCGTGATATTGCCCCGTGAAGGCCGGCTCGGTGCCTTTTTCCCGACAGACGCGATATTGTTCGGGCGTCAAGGCTTCGCGCCATTCGAGATCGGTCTTCTCGATTTTACGTCCCATAGTGACCTCGTGTGATTCGGTTTCGGCGATCCGCTCGACGATCGGATTGATCATGGGCGGCATTGGCTTGAGCCTCGGGCGAGGCGACCTTTATACTGACCCCACCCTCGGGTCCGCATCGTGATGGTGCGCGACCCCGACCGCGACTCGGTTCCGCTCCCATCCCGATCATGACGCTATCCGTGACGCCCCGCCCGAATGCCTTGCTCACGAGAGCCGCCGGTTGGGTGGGCGAGCGAGGGCGAAGGCTACGGAGTCCGGCGCTGGTGCTGGTGGACTGCGCTGCGCTTGCCCACTCTACGGCGCTTGTCCGCCCTGCCGGAAGCGTTCCTCTCGGCGAGGTGGTCGGATTGACGCGTTCGTGGTTACCGGGGAGAGTGGGGTCGCAGCGCCGGGATGTCCACTCGCTGCCGTGCCGGTCCGCGCGATGCGGCCCGGGCCCTTCCCCGATCGATGCGAAACCCGTGTCGACCGACGCCGATCCGGCGTATGCACCCGAGGCGATCACCTGAGATGTTCCTGCGGAACCGACACCCTCTCTGGATCCGCCTGGCCCTGATCCTCGCTGCCATCTCGCTGTTCGTCCTGGCCTACCAGTGGGGGAATCAGTACCAGCCTCGCAGCGCTGCACCGCCGGTGATCGGCGGGTTGCTGATCCGACCGCCTGCGAGCCTGCCGGAATTCGAGCTCCGGGAGGCCCTCGGTAATCCGTTCGGCCAACAGGATCTCTCGCAAGGCTGGACCCTGCTCGCCTTCGGCGATCTGTCGCGCGCCTCCGGACAACTTGCCGTCCAGCGTCTGATCGATGTCTACAACCGGGTGGCCGACGAGCGCCCCTTGCGCAAACAACTGCGCTTGGTCCTCGTCACCACCGGGGATGATTCCACCGTTTCCCGGGATTTCGCCGGTCTTTTGCCTGCGCTGAAGATACTCGGCGGCGAGGCCGAGCAGATCGAGCGTCTTCGCGCCGATATCGGCCTCGGCGGCGCGGAGACACCGGCGATCTTCGTCGTTGCACCGGGCGGATATGTGCTTGCCTTCCTTCCCGAGACCCAAGACGGCGCGCAAATGGCCGAAGATCTGAAGGCCATCCACGCCGGCTCGGACCTCTTATTGCCGGAGACACCATGACGGAACCCGTCCGGGGCTTGGGAGCGCGACTCTTCGTCGCCCTTCAGCACCTTCTTCCCCAGCACCTCTTGTCGGCCCTCATGTATCGGCTGGCGCGCGTTCGGTGGCGTCCGCTCAAGGATCTGCTCATCGCGACCGTCCTGCGTCTCTACAGGATCGATATGACCGAGGCAGCGGCGCCGAACGCGAAGACCTATGTGCATTTCAACGCCTTTTTTACCCGCGCGCTGAGACCCGATGCGCGGCCGCTCGATCCGGACGCGCTGGCGGTGGTGAGCCCCGTCGACGGCACGATCAGTCAGAGCGGTCGGATCACCGCGGGCCGTGTGATCCAGGCGAAAGGTCGGGATTACAGCGTCGAGGAGCTCCTCGGGGGAGACCCCGAGCGGGCACGGGTCTTCGACGGCGGTACCTTCGCGACCATCTATCTTGCGCCGAGCGATTACCACCGGATCCACATGCCGCTCGGCGGCGATCTCGCCTGGATGCACCACATCCCGGGACGGCTGTTCAGCGTGAACAACGTCACTGCGGATCTGGTGCCGCGGCTGTTCGCCCGCAACGAGCGGGTAGCGTGCCGATTCGAGACCGATGTCGGCGCAATGGCGATGGTCCTGGTCGGGGCCATCTTCGTCGGCGGGATCGAGACCGTCTGGGCCGGCGAGGTCACGCCTGCACGAGACCGGAGTCGGGGCGCGAATACGGGCACCGGAGCCGGATCGGTCCGGCTCGAACGCGGCGCCGAGATGGGCCGCTTCAATCTGGGCTCGACCGTGATCCTGCTCTTCGAGCCGGGCAGGGTGCAGCTGGACGAGACGCTCGCGCCGGGCTGCAAGGTTCGACTCGGGCAGCGGCTCGGCCGCCCCGCCGCGGCGTCCGAGCACGTCGAGTCCTGACGCGAGCCCGAAGCGAACCGGAGGCGCTTACATGTCCCATCTTTTCCTTGCCGTGACCGCCCACGGGTACGGGCATCTGGCGCAGGTGGCGCCGGTCGTCCATGAGCTGGCGCGGCGTTTCCCCGGTCTGCGGATCACCCTGCAGAGCGACATCGATCCGGGCTTGGCGCGCAGCCGACTGCCGCCCGGGTTTACGCAGATCCAGGAGGCGACGGATATCGGCCTGCTCATGGACGGCCCGCTCGGCACCCGCTGGTCGGAAAGCCTGATCCGATATGCGGATTTCGAGGCCGACTACGAACGGCGACTCGAGCGCGAGACCTCACTGTTGCGCCGTGCGGCGCCTGACCTGGTCTTGGCCGATGTGCCCTGGCTGCCGCTCGATGCGGCGCGGCGGGCGGGCATCCCGGCGGTGGCGCTGTGCTCGCTCAACTGGTACGACATCCTGCGCGAGAGTCCGGTGGCCGATCAGGTCCCCGCATCTGTGATGGCGCGGATGCGGGCGGTCTATGCCGCGGCCGAGCTTTTCATCCGACCGGCCCCCTCGATGCCCATGTCCTGGCTGCCGAATGCGATCGATGTCGGCCCCATCGCGAGCCGTTATCCGGATCGTCGGGATGCGTTGCGCGCACGCTGCGGCGTGCCCCCCGATCGCCCCTTCGCCCTGATTCAATTCGGTGGATTCGAGGGGTTCGATCCGCTCGCGATGTGGCCCGAGCAGGACCAAGTCCATTGGTTGGCTCAAGATCTTCCCGGCGGTCAGAGGCGCGATGCGACCGGGATTTCTTCGCTGGGGCTGCGGGTGCCGGACGACGTCATGTCCTCCTGCGATCTCATGCTGTGCAAGCCCGGCTACGGCAGCTATGCCGAGGCCGCCGTCAACCGAATCCCCGTCCTCTATGTCAAGCGCGGCGATTGGCCGGAGGAAGCCGCCCTGATACCCTGGCTGGCAGAGCGGATGCCGACGCGCGAGATCACGCGGGAGGATCTTCTGGCGGGACACCTCGCCGAGGCCATCCATGCGTTGCGCACCGCCGATCGACCGCCTGCCGTGGAGCCGACCGGCATTGCGGAGGTGGCGGATCTTCTGGAGCCCCTGCTGGTACACCGGCTCCGTCCTGCGGGTCATGCGTTCCGGGTCGCGCACTCCGGTTCGACGGGCGCCACCTTGCCAACCTCAGTGGTGGAGGGGTCATGACATCCTTCGGTGCCGATCGACAGCGGGTCCGACGCCTGGCGTTTCTGGCGCTGGCCTTTTGGCCGCTCGTCTCTTGGGCCAGTCTGGCCGGTAAATCGACCTCGACGGAGGGCGCCGAGACGCCGCAGGCCCGGACGGAGTCAGCCAAGATCGAGGCCGACACCCTCAAGCCCGCCAAGGCCGCTCCCGCCAAGCCGGTGGCGCCGAACGGACCGCGTCCGAGCCGTGCGGAGGTCATCGCCATGATCCCGGCGGTCGCTCGGCGACATGGGGTCGAGGAGGAATTGGTGCGCGCGGTGGTCGCGGCGGAATCGAACTACAACGCCCACGCGGTTTCCCGCGCAGGCGCGGTCGGGCTGATGCAGTTGATGCCGCCGACGGCGGCGGACTACGGGGTCACCTCGCTCGCCGATCTCTTCGACCCCAAGATCAACCTCGACACCGGCACACGTCACCTCAAGCGTCTCCTGCGCAAATACAACAACGACTACGGTCGGGTCATCATGGCCTACAACGCCGGCGAAGGCGTGGTCGATCGTACCAACAGCCAGGTGACCTATCTCGAGACGCTCAACTATACCGAGGCGGTGATCACCTATTACCGCCGCAACGGCGGGACTCAGCCCACACAGGTGGCCTTGAATCAGGTACGGACCCTGCGCGGGACGCGCGACTTGGGCAAGGCGCGACGTCTGATGAAAAAATACCTGGATCCGTCGCTGTTGTCGCTCAAGGTCAAGCCGACGCTCGACCTGCGGCGCCTCAACCCGGCCCTTCACGAAGTGGGTCCCGAGAGCAAGCCGATGTTCGAGCTGGGCGCGACCGGTCGGCCCTGATTCCGGTTACGGACGGCGCATCGTCGGCATCGGCATCGCTCGAGAGGAGTCTCGGCACATGGTCTACGGGTTCACGGCACTCCTGCTGATCCCGCTCGTCTGGGGTCTCTGGATCTTCAATCGCTTGGTGCGTCTGCGCAATCGCGTCCGTGCGGCTTGGAGCGATATCGATGTTCAGCTCACACGGCGTCACGACCTGATCCCCATGTTGGTCGAGGCGGTGCGCGGTTATGCGGCGCATGAGCAGACACTCTTTACGGCCGTCGCGGCGCTGCGCACCCGTGCAGTGGAGACGGAAAGTCCCGCCGAGCTGGCGAGCCTGGAGGCGGCACTCGAGCAGTCGCTCGGTCGGTTGATCCTGCTCGAGGAGGCCTATCCGGATCTCAAGGCGAGCGAGAATTTTCTGCGCCTTCAGCGCGATCTCGTCGATGTCGAGGAGCATCTCCAATACGCACGCCGTTTCTACAACGGCGCGGTGCGCGAGTTGAACGACGGCATTCAAAAGGTGCCGGACCTGCTGATCGCCCGGCTGTTCGGATTTGCATCGGCCGAATTCTATCTGGCCCGCGCGTCCGAGCGTGCGGTACCGCGACTCGAGGACAAGACATGATCGAGGGCCTTCCCGTTCGGGTTGCCGGGTGCATCGCGTTGCCCCGGATTCAGGGATGGTTTACCCCGAGGAGGCGATGGCTCCTCATGCTCCTACCTCTGCTCCTGCTCGGGGTCAGCGCACAGGCCGGTGCCGCCGAGGAGATCCTCTCCTTCCACAGCGATCTCTCGATTCAGCCCGACGGCAGCCTCGAGGTGACCGAGACCATCGCCATTCGCGCCGAGGGCCGCGAGATCCGCCGCGGCATCGTGCGCGAGTTTCCGACTCGCTATCGCGACCGGCTCGGCAACCAGGTCCGGGTCGGTTTCGAGCTGCTCGGCGTGGAGCGCGACGGCAAGCCGGAGCCCAACTTTATCGAGCGCGTCTCCAACGGCGTGGAGATCAACACCGGCAACGACGATCTTCTCGCCGTTCCGGCGACCTACACTTACCGCATTCGCTATCGCACGACCCGCCAGCTCGGGTTCTTCGAGGGGCACGACGAGCTCTACTGGAACGTTACCGGCACCGGTTGGATCTTTCCGATCCTCGCGGCGAGCGCCAGGGTGCGGCTTCCGGCCGAGGTCCCGATCGCGGACCTCACGGCCGAGGGCTATACGGGGCCTCAGGGCGCCGTCGGTCGAGACCTGGTCGCCGAGGTCGTCGCGCCCGACGAGATCCGCTTTGCGACGACACGACCCCTGGGTGTTGCCGAGGGTCTGACCATCGTTGCCGGATTCCCGAAAGGTCTGATCGCGGAGCCGACGGATGCCCGCCGTCTCGGCTGGCTGCTGTACGACAATCGTGGGGTGCTGGTCGCCCTGGTCGGGCTCATCCTGCTGCTCGCCTATTACGGGACCACTTGGTGGCGCGTCGGGCGCGATCCGCAGGCCGGCCCGATCTTTCCGCACTACCGTCCCCCGGATGGACATTCGCCCGCGGGTCTGCGCTATCTGAGTCGGATGGGCTACGACCACCGCTGCTTTGCCGCCGATCTGGTCGAGACGGCCGTGAAGGGCCATGTGGTGATCCATCAGGAAAAGGCCGGTTGGCGCGAGGCGTGGCGACTCGAGCGTTTGCGCGGCGCCGACCCGGCCGCACTCACGCCGAGTCAAGCGACCCTGCTCCGGCTGCTCTTCGCCAAGGGCGATCAGCTGGTGCTGACCAACACGCAGGCGGATCGGGTCGGACCGGCGCAGAGCGGACACACGCAGAGCCTCGCGCAGCTCTACAGCCCGCGCTTTTTTCTCGTCAACGGCGGCAAGCTCGGCTTGGGAATCGCCTTCTCCGTGCTCTACGGGGTGTTGGCCTGGATGGTCGCGGGCGGAGACGGGATACCGGCCATGCTCGTCCTGTTCGGGCTCGCGGTCGGTGCCCATGGCCTCTTTGCTTGGCTGCTGAAGGCCCCGACCACCGAGGGCCGGCGGCTGCTCGACCGGATCGAGGGTTTGAAGCTCTACCTGAGTGTCGCCGAGCGCGACGAGTTGAAGGCGCTCCCGGGACCGGGCAGCGATGCACCGCCCATGCTGGATGCCGAACGCTACGAAGCGCTCTTGCCCTATGCGCTCGCCCTGGATGTCGAAGAGGCCTGGACCCGCAAGTTCACGCTGGCCGTCGGCGCCGCGGCTGCGGCGTCCGCCGCCGGCGCCATACACTGGTATCGAGGCCGCGGCAGCGCCGGTGACCTCTCGCGCATGAGCCGGTCGCTCGGCCAGACCCTGAGTCGTCAGATTGCGTCCTCCGCGACACCGCCCGGCAGCAGCTCGGGCGGAGGTGGCGGTGGCTCGTCCGGCGGCGGCGGGGGCGGCGGTGGAGGGCGCGGGCGGTAGGGGCGACTTCAGTCGCCTACAGGTTGGTCGATGTTTTCCCGGAAATCGCCTTGGATCGGTCGCTCTTCCGGTACGGGTGACCGACCCGCCGTGCCCGAGGTCAATCCATCAGATCGGCCTCGACCCCGAGCGCGGTCAACGACTCGCGGCGCGCGGCAAGGTAGCGCTGGAAGCTCGGCTCCCACAGGTAGGCACCTGTGGCGACATAGTCCAAGGCGCCGTGGATGTGGAACGCCTTGAAATAACCCTCGGTGCGGAAGACTTCCCGCCCGGCGGCATCGAAGAACACCAGACTGGGTGTGTACTTGATGCCGAGCTCCGCGGCCCAGTCGCGGATCGGGATCTCGCGGCCGTCCACCGTCTGGACGGGGTCGCGCGAGTAGGTGTCCAGAATCACCCCGTCGAAGGCGCTCAGCGAGTAGACGACCGGCTCGCGCTCGAGGATGTCCTCGTGCAGCTCGTCGCAGTCTCGGCAGGTGGGCTGCTCGAACATCACCACCAGAGGACGCATGGAGACATCGCGATTGTCGGCGAGCCGGAACGGTGCGGTCAGGAAGCCCCCTTGTGTGTGCAGTGTGCCCTTGGCCTCGGCCGAATCGAGTCCGGCGGCATAGTCGGTGAATGACTCGCCGACCTGCTCGCGCCGCTCGGCGACATAAGCGAGCGCGGCCTTGAAACGATGGGGCGGGAAGTAGCCGTTGATCCGCAGAACAACCTGCCCGGCCTCGTCGAGCAGCAGCATCGTGGGTGTGAACTGAACCCTCAGGTCGGCTCCGAGTTGTTTCTCCGTGGTGAGCTCCCCTGACAGGCCGGTCACCTCCCGGTCACCCCAGAGATTGATGGCGACGACGTCGAAGCTCGACTGCATCAGACGGGCGATCGACTGATCGCCGAGGTTCTCCTGCAGCAGCTTGGCGCAGTAGGGGCAACCGTCCTGATAGAAATAGAGAACCAGGCGCTTGTCCTCTGCGGTCGCCTCGGCGACGTCCTCGCGGAGATCCAGAAAGGACGGCTTGAACCACTCCGGCTGCTCGTGATAACCGGGGTTCTGCATCCCGGGGGCCAGCTCGGCGGGTCCGTCGCTTGCGGCCGCGGCGAGCGTGCAGCAGAGCAGCAGGCTCCAGGCCAGCCGATGGATCCCGATCGTAGGCGTCTTCATCGTTCCAGTCTCCTCTGTGGTCCACCGGGGCTACCGAGTGCGGGCGTGCACACCTGTTCCCCTTATTGTGATGCGGCTCGGGCGCCGAGGCGCCTGTGGTTGAGAGGTTCGGCGATTGCCGAGGTTCCTGATTCACGTGTCGGAAGTCACTTGAGCACCGTCTCCAATCGTTGTCGTTGTCGTTGTCGTAATCGACAACGACAACGACAACGACAACGACAACCGCGGCAAAGGTGTTCTCTCGTCGAGTTGTTTGACTTACTTTTGAACTGCTCTAACTGTTTCGATCGGGCGCGACCCGGTCGGGGTAACCGAAACGCCGCTCTTCGGCATAAGGAAAGACATCTTCCAGATGCCCCGCCCGGATGTGCTCCTGCCGTGCCCGCCACCAGGCCGGGTCGAACAGCTCGCTGTGCAGCTCCCGGAAGACCTTGCGGATGCGCGGGTCGGTCAGCAGGAAGGTCTCGAACTCCTCGGGGAAGACGTCGTTCGGCCCGGCGCTGTACCAGACCTCTTCGGCCATCTCCATCTCGGGGTAGGGAGCGGGCGGAATCTCCCGAAAGTGGCACTCGGTCAGGTAGCAGAGCTCGTCGTAGTCGTAGAAGACGACGCGACCCTGACGCGTCACGCCGAAGTTCTTGAAGAGGAAATCGCCGGGGAAGATGTTGGCTGCGGCGAGCTGCTTGATGGCGTCGCCGTATTCGCCGATCGCGTGACGGATGTCCTCGTCGTCGGCGGTGTGCAGATAAAGATTCAGCGGCGACATGCGTCGCTCGATATAGAGATGCTTGATGATGAGCTGATCGCCGTCGGACTCCAGACTCTTTGCGCAGTCGGTCTCCAGCATCTCGATGAGGGCGGCGGAGAAGCGGTGACGCGGAAAGGCGACGTGCGAATACTCCCAGGAGTCGGCCATCCGCCCGACGCGGTCGTGCAGCTTGACCAGCTGGTATTTCTCCTTGACGGTCTCCCGCGTCATCTCCTTCGGCGGCGGGAACCGGTCCTTGATGACCTTGAAGACGAAGGGGAACGAGGGGAGCGTGAAGACGCACATCACCATCCCGCGGATGCCCGGGGCGATGACGAAATCGTCGGCCGAATACCTCAGATGTTTGAGGAAATCGCGATAGAACTCCGCCTTGCCGAATTTCTGAAGGCCGATGGCGGTGTAGAGCTCGGCCTTGCCCTTGTGCGGCATCAAGGGGCGCAGGAAATCGACGACCGCCGCCGGTACCTCGGTGTCGACCATGAAGTAGGCGCGGGAGAAGCTGAAGACATCCGAGATCTCGTCCCCGCCCGAGAGCAGGGTGTCGACATAGAGTCCTCCGGGTGCCCCCTCGTGTCCCTCGTCGTTGAGGATCGGGATCGCGAACGGGATCTGGTCCGCCCCGTTGATCGCCTTGCCGATGATGTAGGCGGCCTTGTTGCGGTAGAAGGGCTCGGAGAGGACGGCGAGCTGGAAGTTCTGATGCAGCGCGCGCCGGCGCGGGAAGCGGTCGCGTACGGCGCGCATCAGACAGCGGATGTCGTGGCGGCGATTTCGGAAGGGACGCCGGAAAGTCATGTCCCCGAGGATGCGGGCGATCACCCGCGCGAAGCCGTCGCGCGCCGGGTAGTAGGGTCGAAAGATGGGGATCTCGGCCTCGAGGTGCTCGGTCGAGATCATCGGCCACACAAAGATGTAGCTGTTGTTGTAATAGCGCCGATCAAAAAGCCTGCAGAACACCGAGTTGTAATAGGTCTCGGCGAGCTCGGGCTGGTGGTGCAGCGGCAGGAGGCGCATGTATTCGATCTTGACGCGGCGCCACAGGATGTCGGTCGGGTCGCGCAGATGAAACTCGCGGCGCAGCAGGGCGACCGTCTCGCCGACCCGCTCGTCGTAGTAGCTGATCCGCTCGCGCGCTGCGGCCTGCACCGCCGGCCAATCGGCTGTTTCGAAGCGTTCTCGCGCACCGCCGGTGATCTCGCGGAACAGTCGATAATGACGCCCGAATCCGTCGAGGATCGCCTCGGCAATCAGTTTCGCCTCGGTCCATGCCATGGTCTTGCCTCGCTGCCCGTATCCGGATCGATCGCCGCTCTGTAGAGTCCCGACAAAACCGCGCCCAGTGCGGTATGCGATGTTTTTGGATGAGATCGGCCCCGGCGGATATCAGAGCCGCTGGAGCTGGCGCGGTTTAAAGTATTAAAAAATATAAAATTTTAAACCGCGTCCCCCGCTAAGGGTCGTGGATTCACCAAACTTCGAGCTCACTCGAAAGTGAGCATCTCGCTCTGGACGCGGTTTAGGTGAGATCCAGTGGCCCGTCGGCCACCAGGATGCCGTCTTCGTCGCAATACACCTGATCACCCGGGGCGAAGCGCACGCCGGCGAAGCTAACCGGGATGTCCCCTTGACCTTCCCCGCGCCTGAGGCTTTTGCGTGGATGTGTCCCCAATGCCTTGACCCCCAACGGCATGGCGGCGATGTCGCGACTGTCGCGGATGCACCCGTAGAGGATGACCCCGGCCCAGCCCTGCGCCACCGCGCCGGAGGCGATCAGGTCCCCGAGCATCGCGCAGCGCATTGAGCCGCCGGCATCGACCACAAGGACGCGTCCCTGGCCGGGCTCGGCCAGGGTTGCCTTCACCGGGGTGTTGTCTTCGAAGCACTTGACCGTCACGACCGTCCCGCAGAATCGGACATGGCCGCCGAAATCACGAAAGATCGGATCGCAAATGCGAACACGCTCCTCGTATTGATCGGAGAGGTCCGCTGTCTTGAAGTCGAGGTCGTGCGGCGAGGATGGGGGCTCTGTGGGCATGGGCGATCCATGGGCGGGTCTGTCGCATGAGCGCTGAGTATATATCGAGCGCACGTGGGTTTGGGGCTCGTGACACCCGCTCCGCGGTGTCGCGCATGCCCCGTGGCGCTCTGCGCCACGAGCCACGAATGCCGGAGTGACGAGGAAGCCCGGCAAACCCGAGCTATCTAGTCTGATATTTGTCAATGCATCGTGCCGCGGCGATGCCTAGACTGGGCATCAACCTCATTCCCCGAGTAGACGTCGGGTGCCTCGGTCACGAAGACCGTCGCGCTCGGCGACACTGCTCGACGCACCATCGGAGCCAAACCATGACCCAGCAGACCCGGACCGTGACGCGCTCGACAGGCACCGCAGCAGCCACACCTTATTGGTTGTGGGCGCCGGTGCTCGCGACCACCGCGATACTCGCCGTTCTCTTGTTCATGCCCATGCCGTCGGTACTTTGAGCGAGGGTGTCTGTACATCATGGAAACTCCCAATCTGCCGCCCGGTCGGCTTGAGCACTTCCCGATCTCTTTCTTCGCGATGGTGATGGGACTTTCGGGTCTCACCATCGGCTGGGAGAAGGCTCAGACGGTCCTCGATCTCGACTTGGGCATCACCCCCTGGCTGATCGGCGCGACGAGTACGCTCTTCGTTGTCTTGTTGCTGCTTTATACGGCCAAGCTCGCCCTGTACAGGCAGGCCGTGATCCAAGAGCTGCGCCATCCGGTGAAGCTCAATTTCTTTCCGACCATCTCGATCAGTCTGCTGCTGCTCTCCATCGCCTTTCTGCCGGTCATGAATGATGTGAGTCGGACGCTCTGGATGGCGGGCACGGCCCTTCATTTGGTCTTTACGCTCTATGTCGTGAATGTCTGGATCCATCACGAGCACTTTCAGGTGCATCATATGAATCCGGCCTGGTTCATCCCGGCGGTCGGGAACGTCTTGGTTCCGGTGGCCGGAGTCCCATTGGGCTATCAGGATATTTCCTGGTTCTTCTTCAGTACCGGAATGCTGTTCTGGCTGATCCTGATGACGATCATCTTCTACCGGGTGCTGTTTCATCATCCGATCGAAGAGCGCTTGATGCCGACGCTTTTCATCCTGATCGCGCCGCCCGCCGTCGGGTTCATTGCCTATTCACGGCTTGTCGGGGAGCTCGATGCCTTCGCGCGGGTGCTCTATTTCATCGGTCTCTTTCTGACCTTGCTGCTGTTCACGCAGGCAAATCGATTCCTGAAGCTCGGGTTTTTCCTCTCCTGGTGGGCCTACTCCTTCCCGCTCGCGGCGATCGGCATCGCGAGTCTCTTGATGTTCGAGCGCACCGGGCAGGACATCTACCGCTATCTCGGTCTCGGTCTCCTGACCCTGCTGACCGGAATCGTCGCCTTGTTGTTGGCGCGCACCGCCATTGCGGTCCGGCGCAACGGGATCTGCGTTCCCGGTCACTGAGACCAGCGGCAGGCGTGGGACGACGGGTTTGTGAATCCGTCGTCTCGATGTCCCGATGCCCCCCGAGTCGACCGATCCTTCTCGTTCGCCGAGCCTCCGAACCGATTTCGTACTTGAGGAATCACCATGTCCGACGTCGCCCCCGCGGTGAGATCGAATCCGATCTATGCCCTTGTTTTTCTGATTCTCTCGTTCGCGGCAGGGCTTCTGTTGGCCTATCTGCGCGGGCCTCAGACACCGCCGGCCGAGCCGCCGACGAGCGAGATCCTTGCAACGCTAGACTTCGCCGGGTCCGACGGGCCTGTCTCGACGTCCGTCGGGACGGATGCCGAAGTCGAGCCGGGTTCACTGGATGGGCGTCTGGGCGATGCCGAGGCCAAGATCCAACGCCTGGAACAGGAGCTGGTTGCGGTGGCGGAGCAGCAAGCGGCGTTCGCACTCGTCGTTTCGGAGCAAAGAGACCATCTGGCCGAGATGCTCGCCGAGCCCCGTGCAACGCCCGCGGCCGACAGCGCCCGGGCTGACGTGAATGACGCATCCTTCGCGAACCGGTTGAAGGATGACCTTGCGCGTCTCGGCGCGCGTTTAACCGAGCGCGGCCATTTGGTGACATTGACCGAATCGGAGTTGCGTTTCCCGGTCGGCGAAAGTGCGCTTGCGTCGGGGCGTTCCGAAGGACTCGAGGCGATCGCCGAGGTCCTCAATCGACATGATCGCCTAGTGGCCCGTGTCGAAGGTCATACGGATCGTTCCGGCAGCGCAACCCGGAACCTGACGCTTTCGCAGGAACGCGCCCGCGCGGTCAAGGATGTCTTGGCTGCGAGGGGTATCGGCGCCGAACGCATCGAGATCGTCGGGATGGGGGAGACTCGACCCATCGACGAGGGCCGGACCGCCGAGGCGCGGCAGCGCAATCGGCGTGTCGAGGTTTATCTGATCGAGCGGTGAACCTGGATCCGGCCGTCGTTGGCATCACCCGGCCCGCGAGCCTGCTGACGAGCGTCATCGTCAAGGCGATCAAGCCCCCGCATGCAGCAGGAGGGGACGGCCGCCGCCTGCAGGCTGAATTCCCCGAACAGGTTGTCTTCCGCGGGCCTCTGCGATTCCTCAATGTCATCAATATTAAACCGCGCCCAGTGCGGTATGCGATGTTTTTGGATGGGATCGGCCCCGGCGGATTTCAGAGCTGCTGGAGCCGGCGCGGTTTAAAGTATTAAAAAATATAAAATTTTAAACCGCGTCCCCCGCTAAGGGTCGTGGATTCACCAAACTTCGAACTCACTCGAAAGTTAGCATCTCGCTCTGGACGCGGTTTAGAAGTTGATAATTTTATGGCATATCGAATTGACTCGGGAAACGCATATGAAGCATCCACGATCGACCCCGCCCCATGAGACCGGCACGCTGTTGCCGAGGACCGACATCCGGCCTGCACCGAGCCGGATCCCTTGGCGTACGACCTTAGGGTTACTTGGCCTTGTCGGCCTCGTCCTGGTGTCCCTGAGCGTCTACTGGTCCATTCATCCTAAACGCTTGGATGGCGCTGCGGTCACGCTAGCCGAGCCCGGCGAGCCAGCCGGGAATGCAATCCCCGGCGTCCGTACGGTTGCGATGGCGATCGGGATCGGCGATGCGCTCCTGGCGAAGCCCGGCGGGTTTCTGTACAACGATCGCCTGCCACCCGGAATCTTTCTCGACAATACCCAAAGTTGGGAATGCGGAAACCTGATGGCGCTGCGCGATTTCGTGCGCGCGCTACGGAATGATTTCAGTCGCTCCCAGAGTCAATCGGTCGAGAATGCCGATGTCCAGGAAGCCGATTTGCGTTTTGCGATCGACCCGAAATCCTGGGTGCTGCCCTCGGCCGAGACGGCATATGGACTTGGGATCGAGGCCCTCGAGCGGTACTTGTCGGATCTGAGCGGGGGTCATCAGGCGAGCGCGCAATTCTTTGCCCGGGCCGACAATCTCGCGGTCTATCTTGCGGTGGTCGAGAAGCGCCTGGGTCATTTCGGCGTGCGGTTGAGCTCCAGTGTCCCGGACAGGGACTTGGCAGCGGCCATCGGCATCCCACGGGCCGTTGGTGATGCCGCGCTCCTCGACGAGGAGCCGGTCCCGATTCAGACCCCGTGGCATCAGGTCGACAACGTCTATTACTGCGCTCGCGGATACAGTTGGGCGCTCTATCACCTGATGCAGGCGATCGCGAGCGACTTCGAGGGTGTCTTGGCATCCAAACGCGCAGAGGTCTCGCTGCAGCAGATCGTTCGAGACCTCAAGGGCGCGACCAAACCCATGGGCAGCCCGCTGGTGCTCAACGGCGATGGCTACGGCATCCTGGCCAATCACTCGCTCGTGTTGGCCTCTTACATTGCGAAGGCGAACGCCGCACTCATGGATCTGCGGATCCTCATGCAGCAGGGCTAGTTCGTCGGCTTAGAGGATCCTGTCCTCTTGTGTGCGCCCGAGGACTTCCGCCTGCAGCAATCGGATTCCGTCGACCATGCCGTCGCGCTCCTGCAGCAGTTGCGCGATCGGATCGTTCAGCGCCTCGCGATCGAGGCGATCGAGCGCGAGCAGTTGCTCGGCCTGTCGATGTACTTGTCGATGCAGGGCATCGAGCGCGCGGAAGCTCGGCATCTCGCCGTAACGCGCTTGACCGCTTCCCAGGTACCAGCGCCCGAAGTCGCACAGCTCGGGCCGGAGCTCCGGCGCTCGGGTTGCGGTATCGGTCGAGATGTGGCGTACCAGGCGATTGACCCAGTCGCGATGGACCGCTTCGAGGCCCAGAAGCGCGAGATCTTCGCTCGACCAATCCACGGCGGGGCGGTCACTCCAGAGTTGCGGAGGACGGAAGCCCTCGATCCAGGACGCGAGCCGCTCCGGGGGCATGGGGTCTGCGATCCCGTAGCCCTGCGCCAGGGTGCAGCCCAGATCCATCAGCAATAAGCCGTGCGCGGCGGATTCCACACCCTCTGCAATCACTTCGCGCTGGAAGGCGTTGGCGATCCCGATGACGCCCTTGACCAGGCTGCGTCCGTCGCGCGAGCGCAGGATGTCGCGGACCACGGTCTGATCGATCTTGACGACCTGGGCGGGGAGACAGCGAAAATCGGTCAAGGACGCATAGCCGTTGCCGAAGCCGTCCAGGGCGAAGTGAACGCCGAGGACGGCGCATGCTCGGATGACCGATGCGGTGGTTTCGATATCGCGTAGTGCCTCGGACTCGACGATCTCGAACAACAACCGCGCCGGGTCGATGGACGGATAGCGCGCCAACACCTCCTGCAGGGCCGCCACGAATCCGGTGTCCTGCAGCGAGCAGGCCGAGAGATTGAGGCTCATCGTCAGGTCCAGCCCCGCGTCTTGCCACTGCACCAGGAGCGCGAGTGCGCGATCCATCACCCACCAGTCGAGGTCATGGAGCAGCTCGTCGCCCTCCATCAAGGGCAGGAACTCGCCCGGCGGCAAGAGTCCGCGCTCGGGATGCTGCCACCGGACCAAAGCCTCCACGCCGACCACCTGCCCGGAGCGCATGTCGACGCGGGGTTGGACGTGCAGCCTCAGCTCGTGGCCTTCGATCGCCTCTCGGATCCGCACCAGCTCGAGCTTGTGGGCTTGATCGGGTTGATCCTTGACCGCCTTGAAGAACTGGAAGCGATTACGTCCCTGTTGCTTGGCCTGATACATCGCGTGATCGGCGTGACGCAGGAGGGTGTCCGCATCGCCTGCGTCGCGCGGGAAGAGCGTGACGCCGGCACTCCCGGTGACGGCGAGCGAATGGCCGTCGATCAGGATGGGTTGGGCGAGCGCGGCGAGCACGCGTTCCAGAAGCGCGGCGCAGTCCGACAGCGACTCCATGTGGTTCATCAGAAGCACGAACTCGTCCCCGCCGAGCCGAGCCACCGTGTCGTCCTCGCGCACGCAGCCACGCAAACGGCTGGCGACCGTCACCAGCACCCGGTCGCCCATCTTGTGCCCGTGGGTGTCGTTGATGGGTTTGAATCCGTCGAGGTCCAGATAACAGACCCCGAGCAAGAGACCTTGCTCGCGGGCCCGCACCACCGCCTCGTCCATGCGTTCGGCCAAGAGCCGCCGGTTCGGCAGCCGTGTCAAAGGGTCGTAGAGGGCAATCTCTTCGAGACGCCGTCGGCTGTCGAGCAGCTTCTGCTCGTTGCGGCGCCGCTCGAAGGCCCCGCCGATCAGGTCGCCGAGAAAGCCCAATGCGCGCATCTCCGAGTCGCGCCAGCTGCGCGTGTCGCTGAGCATCTCCATGGCGACGAATCCCCCGATCCGACCGGCCACTCGAATGGCGACCGCGGCCACGGATCGGACCTCGAGCTGCTCGAGCTGCTCGCGGTCGACACGCCAGGTCTCGGGGAGCTTGGTCACGTCGTCGATCCGGATGTCGTCGCCGTGCTGCAGGGTCTCCATCCAGCGCGGAATGAGCGATGTCGGGACCGGCGGTGCCCCCGCGCCGGCAAGCCCCAAGCCGCTCGCCGTCCATTCCTGGGTGTTGCGCATGGTCGCGCCGTCGCGGCTCAGCACGAAGACATAAGCCCGCTCGGCACCCATGCGTCGTGCGATGGTCCCCAAGGCATTCTCGACCAGTGGGCCGACTGCATCGGCGGGGGCAGCCACCAATGACCGCGATGTCTCGACCAGAACGGTTTCCAGAGTGACCAGATACGAGAGTGCCCGCTCCGCCTGTTTGCGCTCGGTGATATCGGTGCCCGAGCCCAGCCCGCCGATGACCCGCCCCGCACGGTCGCGGATGCGGCTGTTGTTCCACTCGATCAAACGCTCCGAGCCGTCGGCGCACAGGAGCGTGCCCTCGACTGCGACTAAGGCGTCGTCGTCGTTCGTGATACGCGCCAGGATCTTGCGTGTTTGCTCGCGCTCGCGTTCGGGTACGAACGAATCCGCCCAGTCACGTCCGACAATCTGCTCGCGGTCGAGGCCCAAGACCTCGCAGCACTTGCGGTTGACGAGCTGAACCCGCCCTTCGGGATCCATTCCGACCAAGAGAACGGCAGCGATGTCGAGGATGGGATCGAGGTTGTCGATCCGACCGTCAACGGGGTCGGAGCCGCTGTCCGCGAGAGGATCTGCGTCGCGCGCATTCGGTTCCGATGCGGTTCGGGAGGATGCCCCGGGATAGCGCTTCAGGAGCACGGCGAGCCCCAACGCAAGAAGCACCGACAGGGCCCAAGGCAAGACACCCGCCCATGACAGCAGGCGGAGCCGCTCTGCGTGCTCGGCGGCGGCGAGATCCAAGACGAGATAGAGCAGAGGGCCTTCGGGCGATGTCGCGGGATCCTTGTCGGGGCTGCTCGGTGGCCCCGCGCGGCCGGTGCTCATGACGCCGAGCAGGCGCCTGGGCGCTGTCAGGGTCGCGACGTGCGCGTGGTTCGGCGATGCGACGGCCGCGCCGATGAGCTCGGGCGGGATCGCAAGGGATGCGCCTGGGGGCGTTGGTCGTGAGTCCGCTTCGGATGCGGCGCCGGCAGGTCGTTCGGTGTGCGGTCGATCAAGCTGACCGAGCGCGAGGATATAGGGCTGTGTTCCCTCCGGGGCGAGGATCTGCTCGGCGGCACTCGGCTCGCGCTTGGCCGACTCCGACGAGAGCCGGGGGGCAAGGCGCAGCAGCAGTGCCTGTGCTGTCGCCTCCTGCGCAATCAGAACGCGTGCCGGAATGCCGATCGAGAGCTGATAGGCGAGATGCAGGGCCAGCGCCAGACCTAGAACGAGGGCGACCAGTCCGATCGGCGATCTTTGCGCCTGTGTGCGAATCATTCGGGGGAGGTTGCGGTATGGACCCTAGCTTCGCAGCAGTACACACGTAAAGGTGAGGCGTTTTTCTTCCCTTCACTCTATCACGGGCGCTATGACAGGCGACAGTGATCTGAATCGAGCGACTGCGGAGGCGCAACAAAAAGACCGGCGCTGTTTGCACAGACGCCGGTCGTTTCGGATCGGCCGGGTCACCGGCCGATTGCACTTGCGGCCCCGAGTCCGGGCTCGGGGCCGCACTGAGGTTTGCTTAGCTTAGAACTGAGCCTCTTCGGTCGAGCCGGTCAGGGCCGTCACCGAGGATGCACCGCCTTGGATGGTGGTGGTGATGTCGTCGAAGTAGCCGGCGCCGACCTCCTGCTGATGGGACACGAAGGTGTAGCCCTTCTCGCGCGCCGCGAACTCGGGTGCCTGCACCTTCTCCACATAGTGGCGCATGCCTTCCCCGCGGGCGTAATCGTAGGCGAGGTCGTACATGTTGAACCACATGCTGTGGATACCGGCCAGCGTAATGAACTGGTACTTGTAGCCCATGTCGGCGAGCTCGTCCTGGAACTTCGCGATGGTCGCATCGTCGAGGTTCTTCTTCCAGTTGAAGGACGGCGAGCAGTTGTAGGCCAGCAGTTTGTTGGGGTTCTGAGCGAGGACGGCTTGAGCGAACTCGCGGGCGAAGCCCAGATCCGGGGTGCCGGTCTCGCACCAGACCAGGTCCGCGTACGGCGCATAGGCCAGACCGCGGCTGATGGCCTGCTCCAGACCATTGCGGACCATATAAAAGCCATCGTCGGTACGTGCGCCGGTGACGAACGGACGGTCGTTGTCGTCGACATCGGAGGTCAGCAGGTTCGCCGCCTCGGCGTCGGTGCGGGCCAAGAGCAAGGTCGGGACACCCATGACGTCGGCGGCGAGCCGCGCGGCGACCAGCTTCTGCACCGCCTCGCGGGTCGGCACCAGGACCTTCCCGCCCATGTGACCGCACTTTTTGACCGCGGCGAGCTGGTCCTCGAAATGCACGCCGGAGGCGCCCGCGGCGATCATGTTCTTCATCAGCTCGAAGGCGTTGAGCACGCCGCCGAAGCCGGCTTCGGCATCCGCCACGATCGGCAGGAAGTAGTCGATATAGCCCGCGTCACCCGACTCGATGCCCTTGGACCATTGGATCTCGTCGGCGCGCTTGAAGGCGTTGTTGATGCGCCGCACCATGGTGGGGACAGAGTCGTAGGCGTAGAGTGACTGATCCGGATACATGGTCTCGGAGGTGTTGCCGTCCGCGGCGACCTGCCAACCCGACAGATAGATCGCCTCGATCCCGGCCTTGGCCTGCTGCATCGCCTGACCACCCGTGAGGGCGCCCATGCAGTTGACATAGCCCTTCTTCGCATCGCCGTGAACCAGCTTCCACAGCTTCTCGGCACCGCGCTTGGCATAGGTCTGCTCGGGTTGAACCGAGCCGCGCAGACGCACGACATCTTCGGCGGAGTAGCCGCGGGTCACATCGGTCCAACGGGGGTTTTCGGCCCAGTCTTGCTTCAGGGCTTGGATCTGTTCTTGGCGGGTCATGGTGGTGCTCCCATTGAGTCTTTAAGCCGATCCGCTCGACCCTGCCTAGGGTCGCCCTGTCGGGTTTCAGTGGTGTGCCCTTCAGGATCGCAGATGTTTGACCGTCCTACTCGGTCTTAAGCCGGGAAACTACCGGGGCTTCGACCATTTGGCGAGGCAATTATCCTAATTTTCTTTATTGTTTTTGATAATTTTCAATGAACGCTGACGCATTCAGGACAGAAGCGATGGGGCAGGGCCTCTCGCGGGGCAGTCTCGATCCGGATCCGATCCGCTTGTTCGAGCAGTGGTACACCGCTGCGATCGAGACGGCGCTGCCGGAGCCCAACGCCATGAGCCTCTGTACCGTGGACGAGGGCGGTCAGCCCTACGTCCGCACCGTGTTGCTCAAGCTCTTCGACCGCGAGGGGTTCGTTTTTTTCACCAACTTCGAAAGCCGCAAGGCCCGGCAGATCGACCGCAACCCGCAGGTCGCGGCGCTTTTCCCCTGGGTGGCACTGGCGCGGCAGGTCCAGATCACGGGACGTGCCGAACGCCTACCGACCGCGGAATCGCTGCGTTACTTCGCCACCCGGCCGCGCGGCAGCCAGATCGGCGCCTGGTCCTCGCCCCAGAGTCAGGTGATCACCTCGCGGTCGTTGCTCGAGGCCAAGGTTGCCGAGATGAAGCAGCGGTTCGCGCACGGCGAGATCCCGCTCCCGGACTTCTGGGGCGGCTATCGCATCGTTCCGAGCAGGCTCGAGTTCTGGCAAGGGCGCGAGAGTCGGTTGCACGACCGTTTTCTCTACACGCGCGAAGGCGAGGGGTCCTGGGGGATCGAGCGACTCGCGCCTTAAACCGCGTCCAGAGCGACATGCGACGCTTTCAAGATGGGTTTGGCTACGGAGATACCATCGATCTCGGCGAGACGCGGTTTAGACGGGAGGGTGCCGGCCTGAGTCGTTGCTGCTCAAAGCGCTCCCGCGTCGGTCAAGAGCCGGTGAACCGCCTCGGCGACCTGTCGGTAACCGGCCGCGTTCGGGTGGATCTGATCCGCCTTCAAATCACGGTCGGCGAGGACATCGGCCAGCACCTTCTCCTCGAGCGGGACCTCGAGCGCGTCCGCCAGCTCCCGATAGAGCGGATGGGTACCGAGGAACAGCCCCGGCTTCGGAATGCCGAGCAGCACGACCGATGCGCCCCGGTCACGCGCCATCACGGCCATCTGCCGAAGATTGGCCTTGGTCTGCTCCGGGTCGCGCCGGCGCAGCATGTCGTTGCCGCCGTGACCGAGGATCACCAGACTCGGTTGCACGGCGTCGAGCACCCCAGGTAGCCGAGCGAGACCGGCGTCGCTTTCCTCCCCCGGCACGCCGGCGTTCACCACCTCGCGACTGCTCAGCACCGCCAAGACCTCCGCGAAACCCTCGCCGTTGCCCGCCCCGGTCCCGCGCGTGAGGCTGTCGCCGAAGGCCAGGATCACCCCGTCGCTCGGCAACCGCGGAAGCTCGGGCGCACGGCCGCAGCCGACGAGCAGGATGACGGCGAACATCAGGATGAGAGCGCGATGGGTCATCTCGGTCATGTGTTCCGCATCGGGGTAGAAGCACGGGATGCTTAGGCGTCGCATTACCCCACCACCCGGCGCCAATAGCTCATGCGCCAGTAATAGAGGACCGTGGTATCCGGCCAGGGATAAGAGTCGCCGTAGGCCATGCCTCGGACCGGCTGCTCGATATTGTCACGTGCGGGATCGAGGGGCCGCCAGCCTTCGTCGATGGTTTCGCCGTCGACAGGCTCGCGCGTGGTGCCCATGCTCCGGCGCTCCGATGCGCCGTACTCACGGTAGTTCTGTTGAGCCTCTTGCAGGCTCACGGTATTGCTGCTGCCCGGCATCCGGGCGAAGCGCAATTGGGCCAGGTCGTCCTCCCATCCGCAGATCGGGCACACCTGATGAAAGCCGGGTTCGCGATCATGGACACGGTAGCCGCAGCAGGGGCAGGGGAATTTGGTGTCGTCGGTCAATGCGGTCTCCGTGTGGGTGGGTTGGCGCGAGCGGTCGGCGGCAGCCGCCAGCGATCAGCCGTCAGCGAGGAGCTCTCGGCTCTCAGCCGCCGGCCGTCAGCGATCGACACTCTTACCTCGCGATGGCGCGACGCCCAAAGAAAAAAAGGGGCGCTTGTGCGCCCCTTCGTTCTCTTTCATACCCTCGGATCGGCGCCTCAGCCCTATCCGATGTGACATGCAGCCGTTCTGATCGGATCTGGCGGTAGGGACGACCGAGAGCGAAGTCCACCGAGCCCTGCGCAGGCGCGGGTGGACTGCGCTGCGCTGGTCCCTACAGCGCTTGTCATCCTAAACCGCGTCCGCTCCGACGCTGACAGATGCCTCGAGACCAAGCCTCAAGCGACAACAGCGCAGATCACACCGAGACGCGGTTTAGTTGACCTTGGGCTCGAGCTCGCCCTTGGCATAGCGGTCGGTCATGGCCTCAAGGGACATGGGCGTGATCTTGCCGGCATTCCCCGCGGTGCCGAAGGACTCGTAGCGCGCCTTGCAGATGCCCTTCATGGCCTTGGTGGCGGCGATGAAGTATTTGCGCGGATCGAACTCCTTGGGGTTTTCGGCCAGGAACTTGCGGATGGCGCCGGTGGAGGACATACGCAGGTCGGTGTCGATGTTGACCTTACGCACGCCGTTCTTGATGCCCTCGACGATCTCCTCGACCGGCACGCCGTAGGTCTCGCCCATGTCGCCGCCGTACTGGTTGATGATGGCCAGCCAGTCCTGCGGGACGGAAGAGGAGCCGTGCATCACCAGATGGGTGTTGGGGATGCGCTTGTGGATCTCGCGCACGCGCTCGATGGCCAGGATGTCGCCGGTGGGCGGACGGGTGAACTTGTAGGCGCCGTGCGAGGTGCCGATGGCGATGGCGAGGGCGTCCACACCGGTCTTCTTGACGAAGTCCGCGGCCTCTTCCGGGTCGGTCAGCAACTGGCTGTGGTCCAGGATGCCTTCCGCGCCGATGCCGTCTTCTTCGCCGGCTTGTCCGGTCTCGAGCGAGCCCAGGCAACCCAGCTCGCCTTCGACCGAGACGCCGCAGGCATGGGCCATCTCGACGACGCGACGGGTGACGTCGACGTTGTACTCATAGGAGGTCGGGGTCTTGCCGTCTTCGCCGAGCGAGCCGTCCATCATGACGGACGAGAAGCCGAGCTGGATGGAGCGCTGACAGACGGCCGCCGAGGTGCCGTGATCCTGATGCATGCACACCGGGATGTGCGGCCATTCCTCGATGGCGGCCAGGATCAGGTGGCGCAGGAAGGGGGCGCCGGCATACTTGCGCGCACCGGCGGAGGCCTGCACGATCACGGGGGAGTCCGTCTCGTCGGCGGCCTCCATGATGGCGCGCATCTGCTCCAGGTTGTTGACGTTGTAGGCGGGGACGCCGTACTGGTGCTCGGCGGCATGGTCGAGCAATTGACGCAGCGAAATCAGGGCCATGTGGGTTCTCCTCGTATCGGACTGACAGCTAAAAACGGGCAGGCAAGCAGCAAGGATCGCTGGCTCAGTCGTTCGTCAGGAGCTTGTGCTCGCCGACCCGCATGATTTTCAAGATATTCGTTTGGCCTTCGACCCCCGAGCGATCGCCCTTGGTGATGATCACCAGGTCGCCGTCGCGGACCGTGCCGCGGCGCATCAGCTCCTCGATGACCTCGCGATTCACCTCGTGGATATCGGTGCTGGCCACGTCGAAGCTTACCGGATAGACACCGCGGAGAACCCGGACTTTTCGCCGGGTTGGAGCGGAGCGGGTGATGGCGTAGATCGGGATCCCGGAGCGGATGCGCGACATCCATTTCACGGTCGAGCCGGTCTCGGTCAAGGCGGCGATCGCCTTCACGCCCAGATGATTGGCCGTGTACATGGCGGCCATGGCGATGGCCTCGTCGACGCGACCGAAGACCGAATCGATGCGGTGTCCCGAGCGCGTGACATGCTTTTCCGCTTCCAGACAGATGCGGTCGAGCGCCTCGACGACCTTGGCCGGATTCTTCCCGATCGAGCTCTCGGCGGAGAGCATGACCGCATCCGTGCCGTCGAGCACGGCATTGGCGACGTCGAACACCTCGGCCCGCGTCGGGATGGGATTTTCGATCATGGACTGCATCATCTGGGTCGCGGTGATGACGACGCTGTTGAGCTCGCGAGCGCGGTTGATCAGATTTTTCTGAGCGGCCGGCAGCTCAGCGTCGCCGATCTCCACACCCAGGTCACCGCGCGCGACCATGATGACATCTGCGGCGTTGATGATGTCGTCGATCGCCCGCAGCGACTCGGCGCGCTCGATCTTGGCGACGATGCCGCCGTGACCGCCGGCCTCGTAGAAGAGCTCGCGCGCAAGCCGGACATCATCGCCGTTGCGCACGAAGGACACCGCGAGATAGTCGGCATCGATCTCGGCCGCGAAACGGATGTCGTCCTGATCCTTCTCGGTGAGTGCCGGGGCCGATAGGCCGCCGCCTTTCTTGTTGATACCCTTATTGTTGGACAGGGCGCCGCCGACGACCACCTTGCAGTCGATCCGCCCGCCGTCGACTGCCTCCACCCACAGCTCGATCGCCCCGTCGTCGAGCAGGAGCGTGTCGCCGTGGCGGACATCGTCGACCAGCTCGGGGTAGGTGGTCCCGACACGAGTGCGGTCGCCGGCATCCAGAGGGCAGTCGGCGTCGATGGCGAAGCCCTCGCCCCGCTCGAGCCGGATCGGGCCGTCGGCGAACTTGCCGATGCGGATCTTGGGTCCCTGCAGATCCATGAGAAGCGCGATCTCGCGCCCGGCGGCGGCCGCACGCTCGCGGATCCGGGCTGCACGCTCGCGATGCCGGTCGTGGGTGTCATGGGACAGGTTGAGACGAACGACGTCCACCCCGGCGGCGATGATCTCGTCCATCACCGAGACCGGGTCGGTCGCGGGGCCGAGTGTGGCGACGATCTTGGTGCGTCTTGGCATGTCTAGCCTCCGGCTGCCTGCCTCCGGCCTTCAGACCCGGCCGCCGAGCGAATCGCCGGAGGCTGGGGGCCGGGGCCGGTGGCGGATTGCGCTGATCAGTCCTTCGCCCGGGCCTCGAGCATGGCGACTGCAGGCAAGGTCTTGCCTTCCAGGTATTCGAGGAAGGCGCCTCCGGCGGTGGAGATATAGGAGACCTTGTCGTAGATGTCGTACTTTTGGATCGCCGCGATGGTGTCGCCGCCGCCGGCCAAGCTGAAGCCCGGCGCCTCGGCAATGGCCATCGAGACCGTCTTGGTCCCGCCGCCGAACTGATCGAACTCGAACACCCCGACCGGACCGTTCCAGACGATGGTCCCTGCCTTGGCGATGACGTCGGCCAGCTCTTGTGCCGATTTGGGTCCGATGTCGAAGATCATGTCGTCTTCGGCGACATCGGCGGCGTCCTTGGTCACGGCCGGCTCGTTTTCGTCGAACTTCTTGCCGCAGACCACGTCGACCGCGATCGGGATGCTCGCGCCGCGCGCCGTCATCTTCTCCATCAGCGCCTTGGCGACGGGAATCAGGTCATGCTCGCAGAGCGACTTGCCGACCGGGAAACCGGCCGCGGCGAGGAAGGTGTTGGCGATACCGCCGCCGACCACGAGCTGATCGACCTTCTCCGACAGGGCCTCCAGCACGGTCAGCTTGGTCGAGACCTTGGAGCCGCCGACGATGGCGACCATCGGGCGGGCCGGAGCGGCGAGTGCCTTCCGGAGTGCGTCGAGCTCTTCGGCGAGCAGCAGTCCCGCGCAGGCGACCGGCGCCTGTTGGCCGACGCCGTGGGTGGATGCCTGGGCGCGATGGGCGGTGCCGAAGGCGTCCATGACGAAGACATCGCAGAGCGCGGCGTACTGCTTGGCGAGGTCCGCATTGTCCTTGCCTTCGCCCTTGTTGAAGCGGACGTTTTCAAGCAACACCAGCTCGCCGTCGGCGACCTCGGGAGCCTGGTCGAGATAATCACGCACCACCCGAACCTCGCGGCCCAGCTTGGCGCCGAGTGTCTCGGCGACGGGCTTGAGCGAATCGGCCTCGGAAAAGACACCTTCCTCCGGGCGACCCAAATGCGACATCACCATCACCTTGGCACCGGCCTTCATGCAGTGCTCGAAGGTCGGCATGGAGGCGGTGATCCGCGCATCGGAGGTGACCTTGCCGCCCTTGACCGGGACATTGAGGTCGGAGCGGATCAGCACCCGCTTCCCGGCGAGATCGAGATCGGTGAGCTTGATGAAGGACATGGTGAGATTCCTCGTTGGAGTGGATAGCTTTGTAAATATGAAATCAGAGATAAAACAGTTGATTACATTGATATTAATGGCTGTCCAGACTTACTTCGTCACACGGATCAGGCTGAATCGATGAACTTGCTTGCACAACCGTTGCCCTCGGAGAGACTGTGGAAACGCCGGGGCAGGGTCTTATTGCGGGGTAGAGAAACCGAGACGTCATCAATGCGGATGGCAATGGGGCGGGTTTCGCCGACCTCGATCTGCTCCGCGAGCACGCGAAGCGCGAGCACCTCGACCTTCGCCATGGCTTCTTCGGCGTCTTTGCCGTAAGCAAGCGCGCCCGGGATCTCGGGGATCTCGGCGATCCAGCGGCCGTCCTCTTCTTGCTCCGATTCAATATGGAAGTGCATGGTTTTTCCGGTTGCGCCTCGGCCCTCTTCTACAGGTTCGTTCCCAAGCCTTGCGTGGGAACGAACCACTTGCATCGAAGACGCTTACTTCGAAACGTGCTCCACCATGCGCAGCATGTTGCAGGTGTAGCCGTACTCGTTGTCGTACCAGGCGACGACCTTCACGAAGGTCGGGTCCAGCGCGATGCCGGCTTCGGCGTCGAAGACGGACGGCGTGGGGCAGCCGCGGAAATCGGTGGAGACCACCTTCTCATCGGTGTAGCCCAGCACGCCGGCCAGATCGCCGGACTCGGACGCCTTTTTCATGGCCGCGCAGATGTCGGCATAGGTGGCTTCTTTGGTCAGCTCGACGGTCAGGTCGACCACGGAGACGTCGGAGGTCGGCACGCGGAAGGCCATGCCGGTCAGCTTGCCGTTGAGCTCGGGCAGCACCTTGCCGGCCGCTTTGGCCGCACCGGTGGAGGAGGGGATGATGTTCTCCAGGATGCCGCGACCGCCGCGCCAGTCCTTCATGGAGGGGCCGTCGACCGTCTTCTGGGTCGCGGTGGCGGCATGCACGGTGGTCATCAGACCGCGCTTGATGCCCCAGTTGTCGTGCAGCACCTTGGCGACAGGCGCCAGGCAGTTGGTGGTGCAGGAGGCTGCCGAGATGATGGCTTCGCCGGCGTAGGTCTTATGATTCACACCGTAGACGAACATCGGGGTCGCGTCCTTGGAGGGCGCACTTTGCACGACCTTCTTGGCGCCGGCCTCGAGGTGCTTGCGGCAGGAGGCGTCGTCGAGGAAGAAACCGGTGCACTCGATGACCAGCTCGGCGCCGACCTCGTCCCACTTGAGATTGGCCGGATCGCGCTCGGCGGTCAGACGGATGCTCTTGCCGTTGACGATCATGGTGTGGCCGTCGACGGCGATGTCGCCCTTGAAATTGCCGTGGACGGAGTCGTATTTCAGCATGTAGGCCAGATACTCGGGGTCGAGCAGGTCGTTGATGGCGACGACCTCGATGCCGGGGAAATCCTTCGCGATTGCGCGAAACGCCATACGACCGATACGACCGAAACCATTGATGCCGACTTTAAGTGTCATGGATAGAAACTCCTCTGAGCGAATAAAAACGATCATGGCTAAGGACTTGATCCCCCCGAGGCAGAATGGTCGGGGGACTCAAGGCACGAGCCCGAAAATGAACACATGATCGGCGTGCGGGCTGCTGCGCCGACAGGCCGAGACGGCTCGACGCCGACCGCTGGACGACTGATCGTCCGGCGGTCCATGCGCGAGACAGCCGGTTAGATCAGAGTACGCCCCGGATCTTGGCCACCAGATTCTCGACCGTGAAGCCGAGCTCCTTGAAGAGCGGGCCGGCAGGCGCCGACTCGCCGAAGCGGTCGACACCCAGGATGGCGCCCTGGTGACCGACATACTTCCACCAGCCGTCCGTGACCGCTGCTTCGACCGCAACGCGTGCGGTCACGGCCTTGGGCAGGACCGATTCGCGATAGGCCGCATCCTGCGCATCGAAGGTGTCCGTCGATGGCATGGACACCACGCGAACGGCCTTGTCGGACATGGCCTCCGCGGCCTTCACGGCCAGCTCGACCTCCGAGCCCGTGGCGATGATGATCGCATCCGGGGTGCCGGCACAGTCGCGCAGCACATAACCGCCGCGCGTGATGGCGGCGAGCTGCTCGGGTGTGCGGCTCATGTGCGCGAGGTTCTGGCGCGAGAAGATCAGGCAGCTCGGGCCGGTGCGTCGCTCGATCGCGAGTTTCCATGAGATCGCCGACTCGACCGCGTCGCACGGACGCCAGACGCTCATGTTCGGGATCATGCGCAGCGTCGGGATCTGCTCGACCGGCTGATGGGTCGGGCCGTCCTCGCCCAGACCGATGGAGTCATGGGTGTAGACGAAGATCGACTGGATCTTCATAAGCGCCGCCATGCGCAGCGCATTGCGGGCGTACTCGGAGAACATCAGGAAGGTCGCACCGTAGGGCACGAAACCGCCGTGCAGCGCGATGCCGTTCATGATGGCCGACATGCCGAACTCGCGCACGCCGTAATAGACATAGTTGCCGGGCGCGTCGCCCTTGCCGATGCCTTTGCAGCCCTTCCAGAGGGTTAGGTTGGAGCCGGCGAGGTCCGCGGAGCCGCCGAGCAGCTCGGGCAACAGCGGGCCGAAGCCGTTGAGTGCATTTTGAGACGCCTTGCGCGAGGCGATGGTCTCGCCCTTCTCAATCACGGCAGCGATGAAGGCATCCGACTGCGCGGCCCAATCGCTCGGCAGATCGCCGGCCATGCGACGCTTGAGCTCGGCGGCCTCGGCCGGGAATTTCGCCGCATAGGCGGCAAAGCGGTCGTTCCATGCGGACTCGGCCACTGCGCCGCGCTCCTTGGCGTCCCAACCCTGATAGACGGCCTCCGGGATGACGAAGGGCGGATGGTTCCAGCCCAGCGCCTCGCGGGTGAGGGCGATCTCGTCCTCGCCGAGCGCCGCGCCGTGACACTCTTCCTTACCCTGCTTGTTCGGCGAGCCGTAACCGATGATGGTCTGGCAGCAGATCAGGCTCGGGCGGTCGGTGATCTCCCGGGCGGTCTCGATGGCGGCTTTGACCGCCTCCGCATCGTGTCCGTCGACCTTGGGGATGACATGCCAGCCGTAGGCTTCGAAGCGTTTCGGGGTGTCGTCGAGGAACCACGCCGGCGTGTCGCCGTGGCCGCGGACCTCGCCGTCGATCGAGATGTTGTTGTCGTCGTAGACCGCGATCAGCTTGCCCAGGCCCAGGGCGCCGGCCAGGGAGCACGCCTCGTGCGAGATGCCTTCCATCAGACAGCCGTCGCCCAAGAAGACATAGGTGTGGTGGTCGACGATGTCGTGGCCGGGCTTGTTGAACTGTGCGGCGAGTGCCTTTTCGGCCAGTGCCATGCCGACCGCATTGGTGATGCCCTGACCGAGCGGCCCCGTGGTGGTCTCCACACCCGGGGCATAGCCGTATTCGGGATGCCCGGGGGTCCTGGAGTGAAGTTGGCGGAACTGCTTGAGGTCCTCGATCCCGAGCTCATATCCCGTCAGGTGCAGGAGCGCGTAGATCAGCATCGAGCCGTGGCCGTTCGAGAGGACGAAGCGGTCGCGGTCGGGCCAGGCCGGGTTGCCCGGATTGTGCGTCATGAAGTCGTTCCAGAGCACCTCGGCGATGTCGGCCATGCCCATCGGCGCGCCCGGGTGACCCGAATTGGCCTTCTGGACCGCGTCCATCGCGAGTGCTCGTACGGCATTGGCAAGATCTTTACGTGAGGACATCAGTCCCTCCTAAGGTTCGGAAGCAATGGTCAATCGGTCAAGCGTGCCGCGAGTCACAACCACCGATTGGATCGGCGGTGGGCGCATGACGGAAGGTGGCACGGCGTCGGAACGCAGTGTGCAAGGCAAGCGGCCGAAGCGATCACGACGTCGTTCGGCGGAGTCTCGCGTGTGCGAACGAGATGGCCGGGTCGAAACCCTTTCGAAGGTGCGTCATTGTGGACGAAGAGCGCCGACCCGCAAATCAAAACAAACTTATACCGTCAAAAAGAAAGTTATTAGTTCCTAATATTAAGAATTGCGCGAGGAAATGACCAGGATTTTCGACGGTCTTTTTTCGCGATGCGACGCTCGGGCGGCGATCACGCCGTCTTCCACTTGATGGAGCAGCCGACGCTCGGGATCTGTTCCGCCGGGCCCTCGCCGGTGCGCGCGACCTGCGACATCGCGGTGTAGAGGTCGCGTGCGGTGCCCTCCGGGGCCGTCTCTTTGCGACTGGCATCGAGCCGTCCGCGGAACTGCAGCTCCAGCGCGGCGTTGTAGCCGAAAAAGTCGGGCGTGCAGACCGCACCGTACGCCTTGGCGACCGCTTGGGTGTCATCGAGCAGATAGGGGAACGGGAAGCTCAGCGCCACGGCGATCCGTTGCATGTTCTCGAAGGAGTCTTCCGGATAGTCACGGGTGTCGTTGGACATGATGGCGACGCAGCCGATGCCGACGGCGATCAGATCGCGCGCATCCCGAACGATGCGCTCGCGCACCGCCTTCACGTAGGGGCAGTGGTTGCAGATGAACATGACGAGCAGCCCGCGCTCGCCGGCGCAGGCGTCGCGCGTCCAGATCGTGCCGTCGGTGCCGGGGAGCGCGAAATCCGGGGCAGGGCGCCCGAAGTCGCAAACGGGGGTTTCAAGCGATGCCATCAGAGATCTCCGAGTAAACGCCTGGGTCGGATCGGACATGCCCGCATGTTACCGTAAGGTTCGCGGTTTCAAAATCCTTGGCGGCGATGAGCTGCCCGGGCCGCGCACGTACTCGCATCCCGTGGGTCGATTTTGCGGTTTTCCGTCGAATCGTTATCATATTGCATCCAGACACGCACCTCTTGGGGCAAAAGGCAGGCCATCGACATTATGAGTAAGGACTATATCTTCACCTCCGAATCCGTCTCCGAGGGCCACCCGGACAAGATGGCGGACCAGATCTCCGACGCCGTGCTCGACGAGATCTTCCGCCGCGATCCGAATCACGCCAAGGCGCGCGTTGCTTGCGAGACGCTTGTCAAGACCGGGTTCGTGGTGCTGGCCGGCGAGATCACGCTCACGGACGAGAACCTGAAGATCGACTACGAGAGCGTCGTGCGCAAGGTCGTCACCGATATCGGCTACGACGGTTCCGAGGTCGGTTTCGACGGGCAAACCTGCGGCGTACTGGTCGCGCTCGGCGAGCAATCCAAAGATATCAATCAAGGCGTCGACCGCGAGAGCGAAGAGTCGCAAGGCGCCGGCGACCAAGGCATGATGTTCGGCTACGCCACGAACGAAACCGATCAGCTCATGCCCGCCGCGATCGATTACGCGCATCGCCTGGTCAAGCGCCAGGCCGAGGTCCGCAAGAACGGCACCCTGCCGTGGCTGCGTCCGGACGCCAAATCGCAGGTGACCTTTCGCTACATCGACGGGAAGCCGGCTGCCGTGGAGGCCGTGGTGCTCTCGACCCAGCATAGCCCCGAGGTCAGCCAAAGTGTGCTGCACGAGGCGGTGATGGAAGAGATCATCAAGCCCGTGCTCGGCGGCACCGGCTGGATGAACGGCGACACCAAATATCACATCAACCCGACCGGCCAGTTCATCATCGGTGGCCCGGTCGGCGACTGCGGCCTGACCGGGCGCAAGATCATCGTCGACACCTACGGCGGCATGGCGCGCCACGGCGGCGGGGCCTTCTCCGGCAAGGATCCCTCGAAGGTCGACCGCTCGGCTGCTTACGCCGGGCGTTATGTCGCCAAGAACATCGTCGCCGCGGGTCTTGCGGAGAAGTGCGAGGTTCAGGTGTCCTACGCGATCGGTGTTGCCGAGCCGACGTCCCTGTCCATCGACACCTTCGGGACGGCGAACATCAGCGAGCATCGCATCATCGAGCTGATCCGCGCGCACTTCGATCTGCGTCCCTACGGCATCACCCGCATGTTGGATCTCACCAACCGCGACCTGATCAAGTACCGCGACACGGCCGCCTACGGTCACTTCGGGCGTTCGGAGCCGGGCTTCACCTGGGAGCGCACGGACAAGGCCGAGATGCTGCGGGAGGCGGCGGGGATTTAAAGAGGGTTCAGGGTGCAGGGATTAGGGTTCAGGGATTAGGGTTCAGGGATTAGGGTTCTGTATGCAGGGATTAGCGTTTAGGGAGCAGGGTCAAGTAACCCCGGACCCCGGACCCCGAACCCTTAGGCGATTTCCGGGAATGATCATCCCGGCCGTGCGTGTTGCCAATGCTTACCGGGCGACTAAAGCCGCCCCTACATGTTGGTCTATGCTTTCCCGGAAATCACCTTAACAAAACACCTCGCCGCCGAGGAGCGTTGCGACCCGGGCCATCGGAGCCCTGGCCAGGCTCGGCGGCGGGGTCGACACGACAACGGCGCTCACTCACGTTTCATCAGGAGCTGATAACCATGAGTGAGTTTACCGATTACAAGGTTGCCGACATCTCCCTGGCCGATTTCGGTCGCAAAGAGATGGACATTGCCGAGACCGAGATGCCGGGTCTGATGGCCCTGCGCGAGCAGTTCGGCACGTCCAAACCCCTTGCCGGAGCCCGCATCACCGGCAGTCTGCACATGACCATCCAGACCGCGGTGCTGATCGAGACCCTGGTTGAGCTCGGTGCCGAGATCCGCTGGTGCTCGTGCAACATCTTCTCGACCCAGGATCACGCTGCCGCCGCCATCGCCGCGGCCGGTATCCCGGTCTATGCCTGGAAGGGCGAGACCCTGGACGAGTACTGGTGGTGCACCGAGCAGGTCCTGAACTGGTCCGACGGCGGCGGCCCGAACATGATCCTGGACGACGGCGGTGACGCCACACTGATCGTGCACAAGGGTGTCGAGTACGAAAAGGCCGGCGCCATCCCGGCACCCAAGGCCGACGACAACGAGGAGTGGCAGTCCATCCTCGGCTTGCTCTCGCGCACCTTCGCGCGCAACCCCAAGCATTGGCACGGCATCGCCGAGGGCCTCCGCGGCGTGACCGAGGAGACGACCACCGGCGTTCATCGTCTCTATCAGATGTTCCGTGACGGGCAGCTCCTCTTCCCCGCCATGAACGTCAACGACTCGGTGACCAAGTCGAAGTTCGACAACCTCTACGGCTGCCGCGAGTCGCTGGTCGACGCCATCAAGCGCGCGACCGACGTCATGATCGCCGGCAAGATCGCATTGGTCTGCGGTTACGGCGATGTCGGCAAGGGTTCGGCCGCGTCGCTGCGCGGTCTGGGTTCGACCGTCTGGATCACCGAGGTCGATCCCATCTGTGCGTTGCAGGCGGCAATGGAAGGCTATCGCGTCGTCACCATCGAGGATGTCGTCGGCATGATCGACATCTTCGTCACGGCGACCGGCAACACCGACATCATCACCCACGATCACATGGTCGCCATGAAGAACCAGGCGATCGTCTGCAACATCGGCCACTTCGACAACGAGATCCAGGTTCAGTCGCTGAAGCAGTACGAGTGGGTCAACATCAAGCCGCAGGTCGATCAGATCATCTTCCCGGACGGGCATCGCATCACCCTGCTGGCCGAAGGGCGGCTGGTCAACCTGGGTTGCGCGACCGGACATCCGAGCTTCGTGATGTCCAACAGCTTCACCAATCAGGTGCTGGCCCAGATCGAGATCTTCACCAAGCCCGAGGAGTATCCGATCGGCGTCTATGTGCTGCCCAAGCATCTGGACGAGGATGTGGCGCGTCTGCATCTGGGCAAGATCGGCGCGAAGCTGACGACCCTGTCGAAGGCGCAAGCCGACTATATCGGAGTCCCGGTGGAGGGGCCTTACAAGGCCGAGAACTACAGGTATTAAACCGCGCTCGTTGTTTTGATCCAGCGAGGTTTGCGGGTTTCGCGGCCTCGCGGGCACTTTGAGGCGTTGGAGTCGGCGCGGTTTAAGTTTTTGAAGAAGAGACTTGGATTGCGCCGTCTTCATCCGCTTCGGGTTCGTGCCCGGTGAATCGAAGACGGCGATGGTGCCTGTCGGCGACTCCGCCTGGATCTGCTCATGACACCGCTCGCCGGGGTCACGCCTATGTCGAGCACTTCGCGCTACCGGCGCGGAGCGCCCGGTCGGCGCTCGACGCCGTGCGCGGCGCTGCGCATCCCAACCCATTCGCCGCCGGATCGAAGCCACTGATCGCGTGTCGTGAGCCGCGCTGGAGGCTGGAGGCCGGAGGCCGGAGGCTCTAACGCCATGCCGCCCGTATCACAGCAAACCCCGACCTACAGCGTCGAGCTCTTCCCGCCCAAGACCCCGGAAGGGATGGAGAAGCTCAAGCTCGAGATCGCACAGCTCAACAGCGTCTCGCCGGGCTACTTTTCGGTGACCTACGGGGCCGGAGGATCGACGCGCGAGCGCACCTTCGAGACCGTCGACTGGCTGCGTAGGCACGACATCGAGACCGCCCCGCACATTGCCTGTGTCGGCTCGGCACGGGCCGAGATCCGCGAGATCGTCGGTCGTTACCGCGAGCAGGGGATCCGACGTCTGGTGGCCTTGCGAGGGGATCTTCCGTCCGGCATGGGCGGAGGCACCGGTGGTGATTTCCGTTATGCCAACGAGCTCGTCACCTTCATCCGCGACGAATTCGGGGATACCTTCAAGATCGAGGTCGCGGCCTATCCCGAGTATCACCCGCAATCCGGGAGTCCCGAGCGCGATCTCGACAACTTCAAGCGTAAGGTCGAGGCCGGTGCGGATACCGCCATCACCCAGTATTTCTACAACCCGGATGCCTACTTCGCCTTCGTCGAGAGCGCCAACCGGGTCGGCGTCACCCTGCCGATTATTCCCGGCATCATGCCCATCACCAATTTCACGCAGCTCGCGCGCTTCTCCGACGCCTGCGGTGCCGAGATCCCGCGCTGGGTACGGCGCCGACTCGAAGGCTACGGCGACGACGTGGAGAGTCTGCGTGCCTTCGGGCATGAGGTCGTGCTCAACCTCTGCCGTCGCCTGATCGACGGCGGTGCGCCGGGTCTGCACTTCTATACGATGAACCAGTCGGGTCCGACGCTGCGGCTTTGGAAGGATCTCGCACTTCCGCTCCCCGTCTGAGCCTCATCGAAGCGCGATCGGAGGCTCATTCCGTGAGCCTGGCGGAAGATTCTTTCTAGTCAGGCGCCACTTTAACCAACGGAGTAAATAAGGTTTGTCGCTTGGACTCATGTCGCGGTCCCGGCCGCGACATGAGTCGTTCTTGCGATGGAATCCCCTGTTTCAGCTCGAATGCCGTCCTCGGCGTCGGCTCGGTTTCGTTGAAGGACGAGCTCTCCGGCATCGCTCGGCGGACCTGATCAGGGCTTGGTTGACCCGCAGGGTGCTGTTTAATCCGTTGCGTCCGTACGCCATCGACGCCTATACTCGCCCTGCTTCTAACGGTAATGCGCGGCCCCGGTTTCTTCGCAGGGTTTAGCCGTTACTCCGATGGGCAGTCGAGCCCGCAACTTCCCCTTCTGCCCGGATTTGTGCAACACGGCAAATCGCCGGTGGGGTGTTTGCGCCTTCGTACGGTCCACTTCGGGGCCTGGCCCGAGCCCGACAGGGTTCGACCGCAGGCTCCGCATCACGCCCGCAGTCGGAGACCACACGATCCCCGGCTTCGGAGACCCCACTGCGGGCACGCCCGCGCTCAACGTTTCCTGATCAGAGGTAGGGCGAATATGAATAAAACGATTAAGTTTGCAGGACTCGCAGCCGTTGTCGCTCTGGCCGGTGCCTCCTTCTCGGCCAGCGCCTGGTGGGGTGGCCCGGGTTACGGCGGTCCCGGCGGCTACGGCGGTGGCCCCGGCTACGGCAGCGGCATGATGGACAACTTCGGCGACATGTTCGGTGACGGCACCGGCGACTTCAACATGAACATGAGCGGGAGCGGTCGCTCCTACGGGCGTGGTCAGGGCCGTGGCTACGGTCGCGGTTACGGCTACGGCGAGCAGCACGGCTACGGCGCGCCTTACGGCTATGGTGCCCCTTACGGCGCGCCCGGCTACGGTGCTCCGTACGGTGGGCCCGGCTACGGCGCACCCTACGGCGGCATGCCTGCCCCGATGATGGCCCCTCCGGCGGCTCCCGCTCAATAAGGACGACTGAGTCGTCGAAGGGTCTCGGCAAAGACCGAGGCCCGTGTCGATTCGGATACAGGGACGTATCCAACCCACCTTCCACGTGACCTGTCCTCGCGTGCTCTCGGCATTCTCGACCGATCGCCGCTCCGAACATCCCTCGCTTTTCGGCTATTTTCTGTCGCTGTTTCGATCCGACCACGTCTACACCCGTGCGTCGTCCGATCCCTGTTGCTCCGTGATATCTCTTCCTGATCTGCTCTCCACATCGACTGCATTTATGGTGATAATTGAGAACAACCGGGTCCGTTCGGACATCCGGGCACATCACGGCGAGGCTCGGCATGGCTGAAAAGCATCTGTATCTGTCCCTGATCCCGCAGGCGCTGATCGCGTCGATGCTCGAGCCGGAGGCTTTCGGCAGCTATTACGCGGTCGGATCCAAAGCTCACGTGAAAGGCGAGGCGATCTTTTTCGAGGTCGACCCGGCGTTCCGCTCCGATGATTTCCCCTTCCATCTGATTGAGGAGCGTTGCATCACCCAGCCGGACGGTGCCCCGAAACGCTCGGTCTATCTCTCGATCTATCGCGTCTTGTCGCGGATCCCGGTCTCCGCGCTCGGTAGCCTCTATCTCGTGACGAACGACGGCAAGACGCTCGAGCTGCCGCGTTCGGTCTATCTCCCCGAGCCCGGCGGTCGCCTGCATCTCTATCAAGAGTTTTGTCCCATTACCCCGATGGTCGCCAGCCGTTCGGAGCCGCACGAGTTCTGCGACGCCATTACGGATCCGTCGCACCCGGTCCACGTGCCACGCCTGGTTTTCTCCGAGCTGCGTCTCGGCGACCTTGCGACCGACCCCGAGAACGGCGCGGCCGACGATCTCCCCTATCCGAACCTCGCCCATCTGCGCGACGTGCTCTACGAGCTCAAACACAACGACACCAAACCGAGCAAGCTGGTGTTGAAACAGGTCAAGGAAGGCGTGCTCTACCGCATGGTTAAAGGCGGTTTCTACGTCGGCGATCAGACCGACTTTGCCTTCTACCGCTTCCCGGATCTCGACGCGCTCGAGAACCGTCATCGGGGCTGGTGGCGCTCGGCCCAGGTGACCGGGCTCGAGTGACCCGCGGTCCTCGATCCTCCTGAGTCCCGGACTCAGGTCCTGCCCGGCGCATCTCCGGCGTCGGGTTCTTTTGGCCTCCCACGTCCATTGGAATACCCATGAACGAGCCTGTCTTTTGGATCGCACCGATCGCCGCGCTGTTGGCGATGATCTATGCCCGCAAGTTTTTCAAAGAGATGCTCCGGCAGGACCAGGGAACCGCCTTGATGCAGGAGATCGGAGACCATGTGCGCCACGGTGCCATGGCGTATCTGCGCCAGCAGTACAAGATCATGTTCCTGGTGTTTACGGTCCTGACCATCGTTTTCGGCGTCCTTGCCTACTACTACCAGGTTCAGACCCCCTGGCTGCCCTTCACCTTCGTCTTCGGAGGCTTCTTCTCGGCGCTCGCCGGCTATTTCGGTATGCAGACCGCGACCCGTGCCTCCACGCGTACGGCTGCGGCCGCCCGCACCTCGCTCCCGGAGGCACTGAAGATCGCGTTCCGAAGCGGCGCCGTCATGGGGTTGGTGGTGGTCGGGCTCGGGCTCGGCAACATCGTGGTTTGGTTCATCCTGGCCGACCTGCTGATCCCCGAGAGCGCAGCCGGTGAAGGGGTTCGCATGGTGCTGGTCACCACGACCATCCTGACCTTCGGCGTGGGTGCTTCGATGCAGGCCATGTTCGCGCGTGTCGGCGGCGGTATCTTCACCAAGGCCGCGGACGTGGGGGCCGATCTGGTCGGCAAGGTCGAGTCCGGTATCCCGGAGGACGACCCGCGCAATCCGGCCGTCATCGCGGACAACGTCGGGGACAACGTGGGTGACGTCGCCGGCATGGGTGCCGACCTCTTCGAGTCCTATTGCGGTTCCATCCTTGCCGCCTCCGCGCTCGGGGCTGCCGCCTATGTCCTGGACCCCACGCTCCAAATGAAGGCCGTGGTGGCCCCCATCGCGATTGCCGGTATCGGTATCCTGCTGTCGATCGTCGGGGTCTATCTGGTCAAGACCAAGGAGGGCGCGACCCAAAAGGATCTGCTCGGGTCGCTTTCGCGCGGCATCAACGCCAGTGCGCTCATGATCGTGGTGGCCTCCGCGGGCTTGCTCCTGCTGCTCGGCATCCCGAACGTCTGGGGGATCTGGGGTGCGGTGGTGACCGGCTTGGTCACGGGCATCATTGTCGGCCGCTCGACCGAGTATTCGACCTCGCCGAGCTACGGGCCGACCCGGCTCATCGCGGCCCAGGCCGAAGGCGGACCGGCGACCCTCATCATCGCGGGCGTCGGCGTCGGTATGCTCTCGACCGCCATCCCGGTCCTGGCGGTCGGCACCGGGACCCTGTTGGCCTTCCTGTTCGCGTCCGGGTTCGATCTCACCCAGATGAGCCTCGGCCTCTACGGCGTGGCCATTGCTGCGGTCGGGATGCTCTCCACGCTGGGTATCACGCTCGCCAGCGATGCCTATGGTCCGATCGCGGATAATGCCGGCGGCAACGCCGAGATGAGCGGTCTGGGCGCGGAGGTGCGGGCACGCACCGATGCGCTGGATTCACTCGGCAACACGACGGCGGCGACCGGCAAGGGGTTCGCGATCGGCTCTGCGGCCTTGACCGCGCTCGCACTCATCGCCTCCTACATCGAGGTGATCCGCATCGAGCTGGTGAATGTCGGTCAGACGGTCTTGACGCTCGGCAACGGCGCGAGCATCGCGACCGCGCAGGCGACCCTGACCGATTTCATGACCTTCTTCAACGTGACCCTGCTCAACCCGACCGTCCTCGTGGGCCTGCTGATCGGCTCGATGGTGGCCTTTGTCTTCAGCGGCTTGACCGTGCAGGCGGTCGGGCGCGCAGCCATCATGATGGTCGAAGAGGTGCGCCGGCAGTTTCGCGAAGATCCGGGCATCTTGCAGGGGACCTCGCAGCCGGATTACGAGCGCTGTGTTGCCATCTCCACCGTCGGTGCACAGCGCGAGATGGTCCTGCCGGCCCTTCTGGCGGTCATCGCGCCGGTCGTCGTGGGCTTGGTGTTGGGGGTTGCGGGCGTGATCGGGCTGCTGATGGGGGGGCTTGCGAGCGGTTTCGTGCTTGCGGTCTTTCTTTCGAATGCCGGCGGCGCCTGGGACAACGCCAAGAAATACATCGAGTCCGGTTATCACGGCGGCAAGAATTCGCGCGCACACCGGGCATCCGTGATCGGCGATACGGTCGGCGATCCCTTCAAGGACACCTCTGGACCGAGCCTGAACATCCTAGTCAAGCTGATGAGCATCATGGCCATCGTCATGGCCGGGGTGACCGTGAGCTACAGCTTGCTCTGACCCCGCTGCGGGAGAGCTGACCAGGTGATTTCCTGGAAGGGAACGACCACGCTGTGGGGCGACTGTAGGGGCGACTTAAGTCGCCCCTACAGTCGCCCCTACAGTCTTGCAGCCATATGCAGTCGGGATACGGATTCCCGGACATCGCCTCAGTGGTGGTGGTAGAGATCGTCCAGCGGGCTTTCGTGAGCGAGCGGGGTGCCGAGCTCCGCCCAAGTGAAGAGATTGAAGGCGCGATGTCCGTTGTGGTCGAGCACTCGGAGGCTGTCCGACTCGGTAAACCCGTTCATGACCTTCTCGAAATGGCCCTTGTAGCGCTCTTGGGCCAGCTCCATCGGGATCTCGTAGGCGAGGAATTTCGGGATGCCTTTATCCTTCAGACGCTCCAGCAGGTCGAGGTTCTCGAGCGAGTCGTACGAGGTGACGATCACGATCGGACCGTTGCCGGTCACCAACATTGCGCATTTCATGGGGCTTCTCCACCAGATTAGTCGCCCAAGCCGGGCGAAATATACAGCATGTCGTGAGGATCGATTCGGGTTTGGACACCATCGTCACCGGCAAGATGAGGTCCGGCCCGGAGCGCGCGGATTCTAACACTGAAGAAGACAAGGCGGCGCGGCGCGAAGGCGTTCGGCGCCGTGCAAGGAGCGGGCGGGTGTCCGGGCGTCTCCCGGCTAGGACCTCAAGTGTTTTCGCGGACATTTCTTACAGGCTTTGTCCGTCTTGTATCGCTTGCAGCAGGTTTTTGATCGCTTGCCGATGATCTGCCGATCCGAGTCCGATCAACCTGATACGAGGAGCATGCCGCCCGGCATCGGGTCGGTCAATCCTCCTCTTCGACCGCTGCCAGGACGACGCCGGTCGCGTTCGCCGGATCGTCGGTCAAGACGAGACAGTGCTCTCGTCCGTCGACCAGATAGAGGTTGAAGCCGTCGGCGCTGCGCACCGGTCTGCCGACGCCGATGTCCTCATCGTTGCAATGGGTGAAGTGGACATCCGCGAAGGCCTCGCGCAAGGCGGCGATGGTCTCCGCGTTGAGACCCGCACGGCGCACCACCTCCGTGATCTGGTCGAGACGCTCCGCCGCGATCATGCGGCGTCCTGCGAGCGGGCGAACCTGACCCGCTGCTCCGGCGTTTGGCCCATCGCCTTGGCGAGCCAGGGCGGGGCCTTCTCGCCGAGGATGCGCTGCAGGGCCACCATGCGCTCGCGCGCGCTTCCACCGGCCGCGTCCTTGATGGGGTGGATATCGGTCTTTACGACCTTGGCCGCCGCCGGACCGCCGATCGAGGCCACATAGAGCACCTGACAATCGGCGATCAAGGCGGCGCGCTGGCCGTTCTTGTCCTCGACCGTGCCGGACTCGTCGACCCCGCGCACATCGATCAGACGGATCTCGTGGGCCGACACCTGGTAGACCAGGAAATGCCGCGCGGCCCCGAAGTGCCCGTCGAGCTCATCCCCGCCGTTCGACGCACAGGCGACCCGAACCGAGCCCGGCATGTCGCCCTCGGCATAGGGCTCGACCGGCGGCGCCGGGGCGATGGTTTGACCGGTCTCGCCCTTGAGGATGGCCAGCATGGACTTGAGCAGATCCACATCCAGGTCGGCCAACTCGCCGTCGGCGGCCTGCTTGAGATCCTTCACCCGCAGCGTCTCCAGCGTGGTCGCCGTCGGGGGCAGCCCCACCGCGTCGGCGAGGACGCGAATCAAACGCGCCGGATCCGGATCGGGCAGGGTGCGAGCGGCCAGGCCGATGCGTAGTGCGATATCGTCGGTAAGCGTGTCGTTTGACATCGGAGTGGACTCAACCTTGTTCGTAAGAAGCCGCCCGTGAGCGATAAGACAACACATCCGCGCCACAGACCACCGTAGGATGGGTAGAGCACAGCGAAACCCATCCGCTAGCCACCCCAACCCGCCGATCACCCGTAGGATGGGTAGAGCGACAGCGAAACCCATCCTCCCGCCACCCAAACTCACAAATCAGCTGCAGCACTGAACCGATCGGGTTCGGACCTGCCGACACCGGAGTTTGGAGGATGGGTTTCGCTGTGCTCTACCCATCCTACGTTGTTGTCGCACCAAGCGAGGTTTAAGCCGGGACGATGCAGTCCTCTTCCATACAGGCATCGAGACACTGCGGCACGCCTGGCTCGCCGTCGCCCTCGCATTCGCTGCAAGTGCCGGCGTCGATCCGGTAAACACCCTTCCACGCCGTGATGGATTGGGTCGGGCACAAAGGCTCGCAGTCGCCGCAGGCGGTGCAGAGCTCACGTACAATTTTCAGGGCCATGTCGATTCTCCTGATCAATCGTCGCCGCGCTTAAAACGCAGCGTCGTCGGAAATGCGGGGGGCGGGCTGATGGGGTCGATATACCAGCGCGACCCGTCGGTCAGCTCCACCTCTCCGCCCCATTGTTCGGCGCTATCGAGCTCAACGGAGGCGATCGTCTCCTCCATGTCCTTCTTTGCGACATAGAAGAGCAGGTCTCCCGCGTCGTTTTTTCGAATCATCACATTGGGCATCAGTGGATTGCCTCTCGTCGTCTTGAATAGGGGCGCCGAACGTTCAGCCCTCGGGCGGCGCCGCGCGCCGCCCGAGCAGGCTATCGCACCAGGTCGTAGTTGTAGTCGGTCACGCCCATCTCGCGCGTCTCGTCGTCCAGACGCTCGAGGACCGCGTTGACCAGGGTCGTGAGGATGTACATGCCACCCTCGTAGCCCATGGTGGTCATGCGATGCAGATGGTGCCGATCGAAGATCGGGAAGCCGATCCGGATCAAGGGGACCTCATGCTCCTTGCCCTTGTGCAGGGTGTCGCGCTGGATGAACTTGCCGTAGCTGTTGCCGATCATGAAGTCCGGCTTGTCGGTGAAGCACAACGACCGGAAGTGCCACAGATCCGAGCTGGTGTAGACCTTGCTTTGCTTGCCGTAGGGCGAGGAGGCGAGCACGCCTTCCACCTCTTTCTTCCAACGCTTGTTGGCGTGGTTGCAGAGGACATGGGTCGGCTCGGCACCCAACTCGAGCAGGAACTTGGTCATGCCGAGCACGAAGTCCGCATCCCCGTAGAGCGCGAACTTCTTGCCGTGCAGCCAGGTGTGGCTGTCGGTCATCATGTCGACCAGACGACCACGCTCCTTGGTCAGTGATTCGGGGATCGCCTTGCCGGTCAGCTCCGAGACCTTCATCAGGAACTCGTCGGTCCACTCAAGGCCCATCGGGATCTTGATGTGGTTGACCGGCTGCTTCCAGGTGATCTCGGCGAACTTGCGCGTCTTCGGCAACTGCCAGGGCTGCAGCAACAGGGTGTCGATCGCGTTCGGGGCGTCCTTCACCTCGGGGATGCTGGTACCGCCGTCGTACATGCGGTACTCGCCGTCGGCCGGGGTGTCGAGCACCTCGGTCGGGTCGCACAGCAGGCTGTAGTCGACACCCATCTCCTTCATCATGCGGTGCATGACGCGATAGTTGCCGAGATAGGTCTCGAAGCCCGGGACCAGATTGATCTTGCCGTTGGAGCCGACGACCTTGTCGTCCATGGCGTTGATGGTGAAGTAGCGCATGATCCCTTCGAACATGTTGTCCCAGCCGGTCGTGTGGCTGCCCACAAAGCTCGGCGTATGCGCGAACGGGGTCGGGAACTCGGACGGGATGTAGCCTTCCTTCTTGGCGTTGCCGATGAAGGCGTTCAGGTCGTCACCGATGACCTCGGCCATGCAGGTGGTGCTGACCGCGATCATCTCGGGCTTGTAGAGCGCACGGGCGTTCTCCAGGCCGTCCATCATGTTCTTCTGGCCGCCGAAGACAGCCGCGTCTTCCGTCATGGAGTCGGACACGCAGGCGATCGGCTCCTTGAAGTGACGGTTGAAGTAGGTGCGGAAATAGGCCACACAGCCCTGCGAGCCGTGCACGTAGGGCAGGGTCTTCTCGAATCCGAGTGCGCACAGGACGGCGCCCAGCGGCTGACAGGCCTTCGCCGGGTTGACGGTCAGTGCCTCGCGCTTGAAGTTGAGCTCCTGGTATTCCTTGGTCGTGCTCCATTGGAAGACCTCTTCGATCTTCTCGTCGGAGTGGCGCTCCTCAACGCCGTCGCGCTTCTTCGCGAGGTTGTCGACATAGTCAGCATCCCTGAACAAGGGATAGCTGGGCTTGATGTTCTCGATGGTCTGGCTCATTTGAGTTCTCCTTACGCGCCGCTCATCCGCGGACAACGAATCAGGTAAAGCTGGCCTTTGGTAGATGACGGGTTACTCATCTATCCGGTGCGTGCCATACTGGATCAGTACCATTCGGCTTGCGTTCGAAGCCGCGGATTGAAACCAGCAGGGGTTTTTGAAGGTCATCTCCGTATCGCGTGAGCGATACGGAGTACGCTTTTCCAATCAGCCGACCGCTTGTTTCAGCAATGCTTCATCGGCTGCGGGGCTTTGCCACGGAGCAGCCATTTTCGACCAACAGGGATTGTTGATCGTCATGTCCATATCCCGGGCAAAGATGGCGAAGCCGTCGTAGCCGTGATAGGGGCCGGAGTAATCCCAGGAATGCATCTGGCGGAAGGGGATGCCCATCTTCTGGAAGATGTACTTCTCCTTGATGCCCGAGCCGATCAGATCCGGCTTGACCTTCTTGACGAACTCTTCGAACTCGTAGCCCGTGATGTCGTCGTAGAGCAGGGTCGCGTTGCCCATCTCCTTGATGGTGCGGTCGTAGTCGTCGTTGTGGGCGAACTCGTACCCGGTGCCGACCACTTCCATGCCGAGATCTTCGTAGGCGCCGATCACGTGGCGCGGACGCAGCCCGCCGACATAGAGCATGACCCGCTTGCCTTCCAGGCGCGGACGGTACTTGGCGATGATCGCCTCGTACTCGGCCGTGTATTTGGCGATGACCTGCTCGGCGTTGGCCTGGATGGTCTCGTCGAAGAAGGCGGCGATCTTGCGCAAGGACTCGGCGATCTTGGTCGGGCCGAAGAAGTTGTACTCCATCCACGGCACCCCGTACTTCTCTTCCATGTGACGGGAGATGTAGTTCATGGAGCGGTAGCAGTGGATCAGGTTCAGCTTGACCTTGGGGGTCAGCTCCATCTCGGAGAGGGTGCCGTCGCCGGACCACTGTGCCACCACGCGCAGACCCATCTCTTCGAGCAGGATGCGCGAGGACCAGGCGTCGCCGCCGATGTTGTAGTCGCCGATCACGGCCACGTCGTAAGGACCGATCTGGAAGGACTCGTCGCCGTCACGGTTGCCGATGACCCAGTCGCGGATCGCGTCGTTGGCGATGTGATGCCCCAGGGACTGGGACACGCCGCGGAAACCCTCGCAGCGCACCGGCACGACCGGCTTGTCGAGTGCCTTGCTCTGCTTCTTGGCGACCGCCTCGATGTCGTCGCCGATCAGACCGATCGGACACTCGGACTGGATGCTGATGCCCTTGCTCAGCGGGAAGAGACCTTCGATCTCGGTGATCAGCTTGTCGAGCTTCTTGTCGCCGCCGAAGACGATGTCCTTCTCCTGGAAATCCGAGGTGAAGTTCATGGTGCCGAAGGTGTTCACGCCGGTCATGCCGACGTAGTAGTTGCGACGACCGGCACGCGAATAGGCACCGCAGCCGACCGGGCCGTGCGAGATGTGGATCATGTCCTTGATCGGACCCCACACCACGCCCTTGGAGCCGGCATAGGCACAGCCGCGCACGGTCATGACACCGGGCAGGGACTTGCGGTTGGAGGTAATGCACTTTTTGGACTGCTCGACCGATTGGTCGTTGACCGCCAAATGCTTGGCGCGATCCTTCTGCGCCTTTTCGGGATAGACCTCGAGCACCTCTTGGATGAGGGCCTGGGTCTCTTCGCGAGTCAATGCTGACATACTGGCTTTCCTCGATTCGGCGCCGCGGCAAATCCGCCGACGGTCGCGCGTTGAGAAATGGATAAACAAGGGACCGCGGCATCGACCCGCCGCGTCCATTCAAAACAACAATCCCGGTACTGAGCAGGCTCCGGCATGATCTGCGTTGTCTTCATCGAGGCGAGACCTCGCTCCCCACCGCCTTCATCGCCAAGCCGCGCCAACTCATCCTTAAGTCTTTAATCACCCTGAACCGCGCCCCGCCGACGCCTGCAGGGAACACCAAGGTCAAACCCAAACAAAGACATCACATGCCGCCGAAAGACGCGGTTCAGGCCGCGACCGCCTCTTCTTCCGCGGTCTTGCCGACGATGCTCTCGTCCTCGCCGTCCATCAGGCCGAATCCCATCAGCAGATCTTCGAGCGCATCCATGGTGATCGGCGTGGGGATCACGAAGTTCTTGTTGTTGATGATCTTGTTGGCCAGGTCGCGATACTCTTGCGCCTGCTTGGCCTTGGGGTCGTACTCGATGACCGTCATGCGGCGGATCTCGGCACGCTGAACGACGTTGTCGCGCGGCACGAAGTGGATCATCTGGGTGCCCAGCTGACGGGCCAGCTCCATGATCAGCTCGTCTTCACGGGCGGTGTTGCGGCTGTTGCAGATGAGGCCGGCCAGACGCACCGAGCCCGAGCTGGCGTATTTCACGATGCCCTTGGCGATGTTGTTGGCCGCGAACATGGCCATCATCTCGCCCGAGCACACAATGTAGATCTCTTGCGCCTTGTTCTCGCGGATCGGCATGGCGAACCCGCCGCAGACCACGTCGCCGAGCACGTCGTAGAAGACGAAGTCGAGGTCCTCCTCATAGGCGCCTTCCTCTTCGAGGAAGTTGATGGCCGTGATGACGCCGCGACCGGCGCAACCCACGCCCGGCTCCGGGCCACCGGACTCGACGCATTTGATGTTGCCGTAACCGACCTTGAGCACGTCTTCCAGCTCGAGATCTTCGACCGAGCCGGCGTCGGCCGCCATCTGCATGATGGTATTCTGTGCCTTGGCGTGCAGGATCAGACGGGTGGAGTCGGCCTTGGGGTCACACCCGACGATCATGACCTTCTTGCCGAGCTCGGCGAGACCGGCTACGAGGTTCTGAGTGGTGGTGGACTTGCCGATTCCGCCTTTGCCGTAGATGGCACATTGACGCATAGCCATGGGGTGGTCTCCTGTAGGTCCGCTGTCGCGGGCGTTGAACAAAGTTGCCTCACGAGCCTTACAGCAAACCATATGCCAACCACGCCAATGCGCTCCATCATGCTGTTGTCAATGGAGTTTTATATCGTTCACGGATGTCGCCGGTTTGGTGGCATCCCCGACAAAGCCGCAAGGCATGTATGGACAACAACCGACAAACCGAACAACCGCCACCCGCCACGCTCCCGGCCAACGCCCGTCTCCCCATCAATCACTGCAACCTGCCGGCCGTGATCCTGGGCAGCCTGACCTATCAACGTCACCCGGTCCCGCTGGAGCTCGACGGCATCCGCCACTTCCACGCGGATCTCTTCCGCACCCTGACGCCGATCCCGCAACACGCGGCGCGCGCCCAAGCCTTTCAGGACTACGTCAGCGCCCACTTCCTTCTGGATCATCTCGACGAAGCCGGTTTGGGCCTCGGCAAGGCCAAGAAGAAACGCGTCAACGCCAACTATCTGCGCATGGCACGCGGCTGGTCCTTCGACTCGGACGGCCGTGAAGGTGCCATCCTCAAGCGCTGGGTCGAGAGCCGCTTCGGCCTGCTCGCCCGACACCACGCCGGCCCGCTCCAAGGCAGACACAGCGAGGCGTACCAGCACTATGTCGCCGAGGGCACCCGCGGCCTCTACGCCACCAACGCCCTGGAGGCTCAGCTCGACCTCCTCTATACCTATTGTCAGTACGAGCTCCTCCAGGCCCACCCCGAAGAGACCCACCTCAGCCTCTACCGCGGCATCAACCGCATCGACGAGCACGAGATCCTCGAAACCCTCGGCGGCGGGCGCTACCGGGTGCTCTTCAACAACCTCAACAGCTTCACCAGCAGCCGCGAGCGCGCCGACGAGTTCGGCGATTACATCCTGATTGCGGAGGTGCCTCTGCCGAAGATTTTCTTCTTCAATCGGTTACTGCCGGGGATGCTGAAGGGGGAGGGTGAGTTCGTGGTGATTGGGGGGGTGTATGAGGTTTCGATTAGTACGCTTTGAGGCTTGAGCCAGGACCCGGGCGTAGGCACCCCGTGGGTCACGACTCGCAACTCTATCCGCTCAAGCGGACTCGGATCGCGGCAGACCTCGCAACCCTGTGCTAGATTTCGACTGGCGCAGTGCGACGGAGGTGACACGGATGCCTTCGACGAGGAAAGTCGACCTAACCGGGGGAATGGATCAATTGATCCCGGCACGTTGTTCTGCAACCGGCCCCTTCTTACGCCGAGAGGTCCCGATGCCCAGCATCACCCTGAACGCCCATTTCGACGGCCAGTCGATCGTTCTCGACGAGCCGTTCGAGCTTCCCGGCAACGCTCGGCTACTGGTAACAGTGGTGTCACCTTCATTGGACGGTGATCGTGCGCAGTGGTCCGACCTCGCCGGCTCCGGCCTCGCCCTCGCCTTTGGGGACGCCGAACCCGAGAGCCTCGCGGATGTGAGACGTCCGTGAACGAGGGCGACGTGGCGCTGACGCCGCTGCCCCAAGCCGACGGACGCGTGAAGAACCGCCCGACGATTGCCCTGCGGCGCATGCCGGGTTTCGGGGACTGGCTGGTCTGCGGCGTCAGCACTCAATTGCATCATAGAGATCGCGGGATTCGATGATCCGATCCTGGCCAACCATGTCGACTACGCCGCCAGCGGTCTGAAATCTCCCTCGCTTATCCGATTGGGATTCTTGGCCGTGCTGCCCGAGAGCCGGTTGCTTGGTGTCATCGGTGCACTCGCACCTGACCGACATCGCCGCCTATTGGAGCGGCTGTCGGGATATCTGCTCCGATAGCCGGGACGAACGAACCCTCGGTTCTCGCGCTGAAGTAGTGTTCCTCGCGCCGAGGCGCGAGTTCGAAGTTGGGGACAGCCGGAGCAGTCGATCGCAGCGACACCTTAGCCAGAGGGTTAGACCCATGCCAGCGCCGACCGACGACATCACCGAGCAGCTCCACGCCGAGATCGAGCGCACGCCCGTGCGTTACCGATCCTTGCTGCTGCGTTTGGTGCATTCCTTCCGCGAGGGCATCGAGGCGGATGAGCCCTGGCCCAGCGCGAGCGAGTCCTTTCGCGAGGGCTGGACGGACGCGCTGGCCGGCCGCGTTAGCCCAGTCGATACCCTGTGGGACGGCATCGACGCCGCTTAGCCGTGGTCATCCGCTACACGGAGGCATTCAAGCGCCAGTTGGAGCGGCTCAGCCGCCGGTACCGAGGGATTCGTGCCGATGTCCAGCCGGTCATCGACCGCCTCGCCGTCGGCGAGACCCCTGGCGACCGCATCCCGGGCATCGGTTATGTGTTGTACAAGGTGCGTGTGAAGAAGTCCGCCTCTGCCCGGGGCAAGCGCGGCGGCTTTCGGATCATTTATTACCTGCATACTGGCGATGACATTCTGTTGGTGACGATCTACTCGAAGTCCGAGCAAGCCGACATCACTGCCGAGGAGTTGCAGCGGATGCTCGCAGGATCTTAAACCGTTAAACCGTACCTAAAGATGTGATTTCGATGCCTGACCCTGCCGTTTTGCAGGGGGTCGGTCCCTTGCGCAGCCCGGCGGGCGAGACTACTATCCTGCCTAGGGATAGTCCGAGGAGTCACAAAAAGACTCCGCCCGTGCACCCAGCAATGTCTCAAATCGACCCCACTAGGAAAACCACCTGGTGAGCGTGTCGAACCAGTCGACGACGCCAATGATGCCATGGCAATGACCCTCTCCGAAGAAACACGCAAGACCCTGTGTGACGAGTTTGGCGTCACCAGATTGGTTGAACTAATGGAGCGGGATTTTGAGGATATGTCCCCCGAAGCAGACGTAGACCGGGAAAAGGCAGCGCTCTACGCGGAGCGTAACCGCGGCTCGGTACGTCTCAACGCTGGGCGGTTCTACACTGCGACCGAGTACGCCGAGCGCATCCGCAAGGTAAAGGCGTTGAACCTACCCTGAGGACCTATCGGACATGGATTTTCCGTTCGATCCGCCGCGGGAACAGCCTACCCTGGACCAAGACATCCCGGACCTGAAGACGCTTGCCGACCTATACGTTCAGGCGAAGGCGCTTATCCTCTACTCGGAAGAGGTCGATCCGGATTCCCGGTCCAACCTCCAGGTCATCAAAGAGCTTCGCGACGCGTTCGACCATCTGATGCGGGTCATCGTAGCGCGCGTCGGAACTCAGGCCCCGGACGGCGCCTCGGATCCCGACTACGCGTCCCGCAACATCCACAAGTCTATCGGCCACATCTACCGGGCGGCGTTCGACGCGCTGGACGGTACCGTGCTGTCTTTGCGGGTCAAGATCACTCAGGTGGTCGATAATTACCCGCTGGAAGTCCTCAACCAAGTGATCCCGAACTATTGGGACATCAAGCGAAAGCTCAACGAGCTCTCTGGAAAGGTTGAGGGTAATAGAGAGGAGAGGTCGGTCACGTTCAAGCGCCCCAACGTTTTTCCACGCATGCCTGCTTCGGGTTTTCCACGCGCCCCGGTACCGGTCAGAGGCGACGGGTAGAGTAGAGGGCAGGTGTCCCGTGACGGTAGATCCGGCCTATCTGTTGCCGCCCCTTTCGTTTGGCGGTGCCTCACTAGCCGAACCCTGGTCCCGGTAGCCAGCCCTCCCTCATCAAACCGTGCATACAGTTCTCCCGTACACGGCTTTCCGATGTGCGTCACTGCCGAGCATGCGCTGCACTCCAGCAAGCTTGGCTCGACAATCAAGCGTCCGCCACAGCGTCCTGATCATTATTGGAGTGGCTAGCGACAAGGTCGCAATCTCCTGATCCTCCGCGCTTTGGATGCGTGCACAAAGTAGGGCTCCTTTCCTCGGGCCGGGTTATGTTGTCCCAGGCCCTCAAACGGTACTATGAGCCCCTCCGACTCCCGTGACGGCCCGCGTCGACTTCGGACTCGCCTTATACGGCACGGTTGACGGTTCTGCGCCGCCACCGTCACGGGTCTCCCGCACTGGGACTGATCAACTTCCACCACATGCCACCCCTGCTACCCCGGAAGAATCGATGGGACGCTCTCGTTGTCTCTTCCCACCGGCGGCGGCCTTCCCCTTCTGACCACAGGGTCGGCTTCTTCGATTAAGTGACGAGGCTACATCCAGGTTCGCTTGCGCTGCGGCCTGCGGTTTTGCACCCACGAAACTCACGACCCTTGGTTACCCAAACGCCGCTCCGGGGCACTACAATGGTGTACGAGCAACTCCATCGGCGGGACTTAAACCCGCAAGTTAATCAGCCTGTTACGGCATACGGTCAGGTCTTGTAATGCAATCTTTTGGCTGCTGTGAGGAGCCAATGGGGTCATGACTCGTTCCGTGCTCAGGTTCGAGCGTGAAGATGCCGTGAGCATTCGCGATACCGACGCTTTCAAAACCGCCGGAGAAAGCTATTGTGGTTTTGTCTACGTTCCGCCGCCCCGGGATGCTAACCGGTGAAGTAGCTGAGGACATCCATGCGCTGATGTGGAACGCCGATAATATCAATCCCATCCTCGCTCATGAGATAGAAAATGACGTGGGAGCCTTCCGGGTAGCTGCAGTATCCGTGACCGACCTCCGGACGAGGCTTCCCGAGACTCGGATTCTCCGCAAGCCAGGAGAACCGCCGATCGATGGCTGAAAGATAGATATCGCGTTGCTTGTTGCCCCAGGTCTGGACCGTGTAGCGGGCAATCGCGCGCAGGTCTGCAGCAGCTCGTGGGGTAATCCGATAGCGGCCGCTCATCCCTCACGATCCATTTCCGCCAACAGACCTTGAAGGGAGTAATTCTCGACGAACTCCCCACGACGTGCCTGCGCCTCCCCTTCGGCCAGATGTTCACGCAACGCAGCCAATCGGGCGTTGTGCTCCTCCATGTGACGCAGCGCATCGCGTACTACCTCACTTGCCGAGCCATACCGGCCGGTCGTGATCTCGTTCTTGATGAAGACTTCCCAGTGTTCCCCTAGGCTCAGGGATGTTGTCGCCATGAGACACCTCCTATATTCATTTTTAGCAGATATGAATATAGCAGGAAATCCTTAAGGCCAAGGAAAAAATGGGCGAGAGCAGGGCGAGAGGGTGTGCCATGGCACACTTATCGCGTCGCTCGGTGAGCGGAGCGGGGTATGTGGTACATATGAGACCTAACCCCGCGTCCACGGACTCGGATCGCGGCAGACACCGCAACCTTGTGCTAGCTTTCGACTGGCGCAGTGCGACGGAGGCGACACGGATGCCTTCGACGAGGAGAGTCGACCTGACCGGGGGAATAGATCAATTGATCCCGGCACGTTGTTCTGCAACCGGCCCCTTCTTATGCCGCGAGGTCCCGATGCCCGGCATCACGCTGAACGCCCATTTCGACGGCCAGTCGATCGTTCTCGACGAGCCGTTCGAGATTCCCGGCAACGCTCGGCTACTGGTAACAATGGTGTCACCTTCAATGGACGGCGATCGTGCGCAGTGGTCCAACCTCGCCGGGTCCGGCCTCGCCCTCGCCCATGGGGACGACGAACCCGAGTACAGACTGACTGATGTCAGACGTCCGTGAACGAGGGCGGCGTGGCTCTGACGTCGCTGCCCCAAGCCGACGGGCGCGTGAAGAACCGCCCGACGATTGCCCAGCGGCGCATGCCGGGTTTCGGGGGCGGGTTGGTCTGCGGCGTCAGCACTCAATTGCAGTCGATCGCAGCGACACCTTAGCCAAGGGATTAGACCCATGCCAGCGCCGGCCGACGACATCACCGAGCAGCTCCACGCCGAGATCGAGCGCACGTCCATGCGTTACCGCTCCTTGCTGCTGCGTATGGTGCATTCTTTCCGCGAGAGCATCGAGGCGGATGAGCCCTTGCCCAGCGTGAGCGAGTCCTTCCGCGAGTGCTGGACGGACGCGCTGGCCGGCCGCGTCAGCCCGGTTGAAACCCTGTGGGACGGCATCGACACCGATTCGATGATCCGATCCCGGCGAACCATGACGACTACGCCGCCAACGGCCTTGCTCGTAACTCCGTCCATCGTGGCACGTGGCGCAGAGCGCCAGGGGCATGCGTGACACCGCGGAGCGGATGTCACGAGCTCTTTGGGTTTTGGGTGGCCGGTTTAATGAGCGAGCCCCCGCCAACGGTCTGACGTTTCCATCGCTCACCCGATTGGGATTCTTGGCCGTGCTGCCCGAGAGCCGGTTGCTTGGTGCGATCGGCATAATCGCACCTGACCGGCATCGCCGCCTGTTGGAGCGGCTTTCGGGATACCGGGCTGTAGGGTCTTGTTTTCGAGCATCGCTGCGTGAGATCTGTGGGGGCACCTGATTAGAAAGGAACATCAGCCACGCGCCGAATCCACGATTTGGGGCGGGGGCCGGAAGCCGTCGCTGCCACCAGCAGGCGGGTCTGCAGCGCCACCGCCGCCAAAATCCCAATTATCGCCACCACGATCATGAGTTCAATCAAGGTAAAGCCCTGTTGATGCTTTTTCATGGATCTTCTCCATTGCAGTCGAATGAATGAATCGGGAGTCGTCTCCCGGAGACGGGAGCGGTCTTGATCAACCGCTCTATCGGCTCTCCGTCAAAGACCGGACCAACGTCGCCCGCCAGATTCAACTCATCGATCGCAATGCCTATTCCAGCTTCACCCCCAACACCCCAGCCGGCCTGTCACACCTGCCGCCCGCGACACGCCGCCCGCTGTCACACCTGACCACCGTGCCAACGGCAGCATCATTGAAGAGCACCGCAAGTTCTACTAAAGTAGGACTCGAAACCGACAGGAGACCCAACATGCAGCAAACCCTACGCAAAGCCGGCGGCTCACTCGTGATGACCGTCCCCAAAGCCTTCATCGACCAAAACCGCCTCCACGAGGGCTCCCAAGTCGCACTACACCTGCGCGGCAACACCCTTACCATCGAAGCCCCCAGCCGTCCACGCTACAAACTCGCTGACCTGCTCGCCGAAATGCCCGACGGACTGCCGCGCGTTGAAGGCTGGGACGACATGCCCTCGGTCGGACTGGAGCGCGACTGATGGCCTATCACCCCAATCGCGGCGACATCGTGCATCTGGACTTCGACCCCTCATCGGGCCGCGAAATGCAAGGCCCACACTTCGGCCTCGTCGTTAGCGGCAAGCTCTTCAACCAGCACGGGCTGGCCATGATCTGCCCAATCTCACAAGGCACCGCCGCCGCCGCACGCACCCACGGAACCGTCGTCACACTTATCGGAGCCGGAACCGACACCCAGGGTGCTATCCATTGTCATCGGCTCAAATCACTCGACTGGCGCACCCGCCAGGCACGCTTCAAAGAGACAGTCCCTCAGTCCATCCTCGATGAAGTTCAGGCCAGACTCGAAGCAATTTTGTTCGACTGAGCCGGAGCCGCGCGGACGAGGGAATCCCAGGGTCAGGTCTTGTTTTCCAGCATCGCTGGGCTAAGCTGTTTCCATGGCTAGACCACTCCGAATCGAGCTCGCCGGCGGGTTGTACCACGTCACTTCGCGTGGCGATCGCCGCGAGGCGATCTACCGTGACGATGAGGACCGGGCGGCCTGGCTGGCGGTGTTCGCGGAGGTCTGCGCACGCTTCAATTGGCGCTGTCATGCCTACTGCCAGATGACCAATCACGATCATGTCGTGGTGGAGACCGCGGAGGGGAATCTGTCGAAGGGGATGCGGCAGCTCAACGGCGTCTTCACCCAGCGGGTCAATCGTCGTCATGGCCTGGTTGGACACCTGTTTCAGGGCCGCTTCAAGGGCATTCTCGTCGAGCGCGATACCTATCTGCTTGAGCTGGCGCGTTACGTCGTGCTCAATCCGGTGCGGGCCGGCATGATGGCCGATGCGGGTGATTGGGTCTGGAGCAGCTATCCCGCCATGCTGGGGCGGGTTCCGGCGCAGCCCTGGTTGGAGACCGACTGGGTGCTCGGGCAGTTCGGGCCCGCGCGTGCCCCGGCGCAAGCCGCCTAAGCGGCCTTCGTCGCCGAGGGGGTCGGACGGTCGAGCGTGTGGGATGGACTGCGGTGCCAGGTCTTCCTCGGCACCGACGGCTTCGTCGAGCGCCACAGTGCTTTGGCGAGCGATCCGCAGCGCTTTCGCGAGGTTCCGCGTGCCCAGCGCCGCGGGCTCGCGAAGACGCTGTCGGCGTTCGGCGATCAATCCGCGACGCCGCGCGAGGCGATGGCGCAGGCATTCCTGAGCGGTGCCTATACGATGCAGAAGATCGCAGAGCATTTCGGCGTGCACTACTCGACCGTCAGTCGCGCCGTGCGCCGGTTCGAGCGCGCCGATGCCGGATCGGCCGCGCCGGAGTCGAGCCATCGGATAAGTGATTTCAGGACCTGACCACAAAGCCCACTAAGTCCGCTCGACAAAGCCCGCCCCAGCGGGCTTTTTTGTGTCCGGATTCAGATCTATAGTCATCCGATGCGAGGGAAACCAACGACGATTAGCGGATCAGCCACCATGACGAACGCAACAAGGTACGAAGAAGACGTGGTCGCTTGGGCGTCCGAACAAGCAAGACTGCTGCGCGAAAGACGGTTCGACCTCTTGGATATTGCCCATCTGGCCGAGGAGATCGAAGACGTGGGAAAGAGTGAGCAGAGAGAGCTGACGAACCGCATGGCACTGCTCTTGGCTCACCTGCTGAAGTGGCAGATACAGCCCGGTCGCCGCGGAGCCAGCTGGCAGATCACCATCAGAAACCAACGGCGAGGAATCCTGCGTAGACTCCGAGAGACCCCGAGCCTGCTTCCAAAGCTCGACGACCCCGACTGGTGGGCGGGCGTTTGGGACGACGCGACGTCACAAGCCGCGCAGGAGACCGGACTCTCGGATTTCCCCGAGACATGCCTCTGGCCGCCAGATCAGATTCTCGATCCGGCTTGGTCACCCGAGTAGGCGAAACCAGCCGACGCTGGCGGCGGGCCGAAAAGCTTCTTGCCGATGACATCGCTCATCGTGCTCGCTCAGGGCTCGTTGGCAGATAGGGGGCGACGGGTCTTGTTTCGAGCATCGCTGGGCTAAGCTGTTTCCATGCCCAGACCGCTCCGAATCGAGGTGCGGTCCAGAGCGAGGCAGGCGGCGAATACACGCTTGTCTGTCCGCTGTCATCTTCCTACACTTCTGGCAACGACGAACTGCGGACGGACCACGGTTTCCCCCACTGCAGAGGAAATTAGGAGCGCTGGGCTCAGGTCTTGCCTTTCGTCTCCGCAGTCCGGGCAACCCAGGTGAGCGCCACATAGAATACCAGGGACAGACCACGGTTTCTGGGTTGTATCGGCAGATCGAGCTGATCGGCGTCGGCCAGGTCTTTCCGCGGTCGGCCGGACGTGCCGTGCCAAGTGCGCCGACCGACCATCTTCGTTATCTGTTGAAAGCGTTCACTGCCCAGGACGAAACCACCGTTGGTCGCATCTCGAAGGCCGTTCCGCATGTCCTACCGATAGGTCGTTGTCCCGCGGGAACAGATGCACCGAGTGATAGCAGGAAGCCGTGGTCTGTCCCGGTTTGTGCCCCAGAAGCTGCTTGTGTCGGTGCGTTACAGCCCCGAGGTCGTTGCCTACTTCAAGTCAACCGGCGAAGGTTGGCAGTCGCGAATGGACGGCGTACTTCGTGAGTACGTAGCGCGCCATTCCCGTAGCGCGTGAAAATGTGGCCGAACCCTGCGGTCCACCAGACGCTGGGCAATAAAGCCGCGCAGCGCCGGTTAGCTCTATACCTTTTATAGGCATAAACGCAACTTTCCTTATGTCGACTCTCAGCAATGCTCGATAACATTTTAACTTCGAGTTAGACTTATCGCTACCGACGGGCCGCCTTGTAGTGTTTTTTAGACGATGATCAGAATCGAGTTCTCCGAGCAGGATTTGAAGACAATACAGAAGTTGCGTTACGAGCATCCACACCCAAGGGTGCGCAGGCGAATGGAGGTGCTGTGGCTGAAGAGCCAAGCGCCTTGCGCACCGGGAGATTTGTCGGCTCGCGGGAATTTCCAGCAACACCTTACGGCAGTACCTAGGGATGTTTCAGTCCGGTGGTATCAAAAAGCTGACGGAGCTCAACTTCTACGCCCCGATAAGCGAGTTGGAGCAGCATCGCTATCGACTCGAAGCCCATTTCCGCGCGCATCCGCCTGCGACCATCAACGAGGCGGCGGCCATGATCGAGGAGCTGACGGGAATCAAGCGCAGTCCGAGCGCCGTGGGGCGGTTTCTCAATTCGCTCGGCATGGCTCCGAGACGAGTCGGAATCATCCCCTCGAAAGCCGATCCGGAGGAGCAAGAACAGTTTATTATCAATAAGTTAGAGCCGCGCATCGAAGAAGCCAGACAGGGTAAACGCGCTATTTTTTGTCGATGCTGCTCACTTTGTAATGGGTGCCTTTCTCGGCATTCTGTGGTCATTCTCCCGCCTTTTTTTAAAGACTTCCGCCGGGAGAAAACGTTTCAACGTGCTCGGTGCGCTGAACGCGATCACGCATGAACTGGTGATGGTGACGAACGATACCTATATCACTGCGGTAAGCGTCTGCGACCTGTTGCGACGCATTGCCATGCTGAATCTCGACGTGCCAATCACGCTGGTGATGGACAATGCGCGCTACCAGAAGTGCAATATCGTCACAGCGCTGGCTTTGCAGCTGAATATCGAACTGCTTTATCTTCCCACCTATTCACCGAATTTGAACCTGATCGAAAGGTTGTGGAAGTTCGTCAAGAAAGAAGTGCTCTACTCGAAATACTATCCTAATTTCGCCGAGTTCCGAACTGCAATCACCGACTGCCTAAAACAAACGCACACCACGCACAAGAAGGAGCTGGACTCTTTACTCACGCTGAAATTCCAGGCATTCAAAAAATGTGAGCTTGTGCCTATATGAGGTATACGTTAGGGCTCGTCATAGTGGCCACCCAGAGCAAAGATATAGATTGATGATTCATCGAACTTGTACACAATCCGATCCTTCTGGCTCATGCGCCTTGACCAAAATCCGGCCAGGTTATGCTTCAGGGGCTCAGGTTTACCTATCCCGACAGCGGGGTCGTCGCAGCGAATGAGCTCTTTGATTATTTTTCGAGCAGCATCGTGCAGTTTTTTATCCTTTTGGCGCATGGTTTCATACGCTTCCCAAGTTTTACCCTCAAATACCAGTGATCTCATCCATTTGCTCTTTGGTAGGCGTGTATCCCTTGCGCTCAGTATGAGTTTTGACCGACTCGGCCAGTTGCCGCATCAGGCTACTGTTCTGCATGACGTACAGCGTTTCCTGCTCACGATCCCAGTCTTCGGCACTAATCACCACAAAGTCTTGCCCGGAACGCCGGGAGACTCTAAGCGGCTCGTGCCTGCTAACGCTTTGTTCTATTAGAGTTTTCAGGTTTTCCCTAAACTTATTTACACTTACTGTTTCCATCGTAACCACCAATTTATGTACGGGAATGCCGTACAATTATACCCCGGCCGCCCTAACAATCTCAAGCAAACGGACGCCAGCTTCGCGGTCGCCGTTGTTGATGGGCGTTAAAGCGCACAACACTATGGGCATCTACACTGCTGAAATAGTCTGGTCTCGGTCAGGTCAGAAGTTCGTCGACAATCGCTACAGTCGAAAGCGACGTAGCGGTCAAGCGCCGTAGGGTCTTGTAATCCAGCATTCTTGCTCTGAAGCCGTCCTAAGGCGATTTACGAGGAAACACATACCATTGTGTGCGATAGTCGCGACTGGCTCTGAATCAACGCGCGGATTGTCATGATCTCTCATTCGAATCCAACCGCTCCGGATGCGGGGCATCGCGAGGATCTCAAACTCGCCGCCTCGAAAATGCTCGGAGCGGAGCGACGGGCGTTCCAAGCGGCGATGGCCGTGAAGTATTGCGCCGGGAGCGCGCGGCAGGCCGAAGCCGTTTTCGGGTGGAGCCGCCAAGCGGTGGAGTTGGGCCTGCATGAGCAGCGCACCGGGGTGGTCTGCTTGAGCGCACAGTCGGCGTTCGGCGGCGACAAGCTCTGGGAAGAGAAACATCCCACGGCGGCGGCGGTGCTGTGGGAGCTGGCGGATGCGCACTCGCGACAAGACCCGACCTTCCGCACGACGCAGTCGTTCACCCGTTTGACCGCGGCAGAAGCCCTGAGGCAATTGCGCGCGCGCGGCATTGCCGAGGCCGAGCTGCCGTCGCCGAGCACGATGGCCCAGATCCTGAACCGCAACGGTTACCGGCTGCGGCCGGTGCTCAAGGCCAAACCCCAAAAAAAGTCCCGCAAACCGATGCCATCTTCGACAATATCCGGGCCAAAGACCAACGCGGCAAGGGTGGACAGGTCGCGCGACCGAGCATCGACTGCAAGGCCACGGTGATGATCGGCGAGTACTCGCGCGGCGGCTGTCGCCGTGGCGAGGTCAAGGCCGCCGACCACGGCATGGGCTGTCATGAGAAAGACACCCCGTTCGGTCTGGTCAACGAGGACACCGGCGCGCTGCACCTGACCTTCGGAAGTTCCGCCAAGACCAGCGACTTCATCGTCGACTGCCTGTATGACTGGTGGGAACGGCAATCGCCCGAGCAGCGCGAGCGCATCACCCTGGTTCAGATCAAGGCCGACAACGGCCCGGAAAGCAACGGGCGGCGCACCCCATTTCTCAACCGCATGGTCGCGTTCGCCGATCACATCGGCAAACCCGTTCAGCTGTTGTACTACCCGCCCTATCACAGCAAATACAATCCGGTGGAACGCTGCCGGGGGATCCTGGAACAGCATTGGAACGGTGCGCTCCCGGTGGCCGACGACGATACTCCCTCGACGTGGCGTCGCCGGCTCCGACTACTGGATGTCGGGGACCTGCGCAAGGACGCGCTTGACCAAAATCTCGGGCAGCGGGATGTAGCCGAGCTCCTCGGCCATGCCTTGTCCGTCCGCCATGGCCCAGGTGACGAAGTCGCGCAGGGCTTCGGCGACCCGGTCGTTGCCGTGGCTCCGGAAGAACAGCATCCAGGTGAAGGTGGCGATGGGATAGGCCGCCGGGTCGGATGGATCGGTCACCCAAATCCGCAGGTCATCGCTGGAGAGGTCGGCACTCGCGAGGGCGGCCTGCCCGGCGGTCATCGGCAGTATGACGACGCCGTCCTGTACCTCCGCGATCTCGGCGTCGGTCATCGCGGCATCGCTGGCAGAGAAATCGACCGTACGATTGATGAGGTTCCGCACCCCGGCCCCGCTGCCGACCGACTGATAGTTGATTCGGACCCCGGAGGTGATCCGGTTGTAGTGCCGAAACCAAGCGGAATAGAGCGGAAAGGGGAAACTGGCCCCGGCTCCGTTGATTCGAACCTCCTGCGCCACGGTGGGCGTCGTCCAGGTCAGATTAGCAATCACTGCAAGCGCAAAGGCTGCGACATGATAGGGACGCATAGTTCGGGCTCCTTGTCAGTGTTGATAGCCTCGCCTAGGTTGGGAACGTGCCGGAACCTGGACGCAGTGTTGACCGACGGTCGTCAAGACGTCGGGTCCGCGGCATCCTCTCACTTGGGCGTGAAGCCTTCGTGACACTTCCTCCGACGACTGAAAAAGCTAGCTCGCTCCAGGGGTCAGGTCCGGTGATCCGCCCTTTTCGGTTTAAGCTGCCTCCATCGGCGATCGATCCGCGACGCCGCGCGAGGCGATGGCGCGCCGAGCATTTCGGCGTGCACGGCTCGACCGTCACTCGCGCGTTGCGCCGGTTCGCGCTCGCCGGTGCCGAGCCATCGGAGCGGTGATCTGTGATTGGTCGTTGCGGTATCTTCGTCCCTCGATACGCCAGGATCGTCGGTTGTCAGGACAGCTTGGAGTCGCAGGATCGACGTCTGGCGACCCGGCAGATCCCCCTGATCCGTTTCCCCCGGTTCCTCGTCCAACGTCCTGATCTGATCGATGATGCTCACGAGCTTCCGACCCTTCTCGGTGAGTCTGTATTCCGTCCGTGGCGGCGACTCGGCGAAAACCTGCTTGGACAGCAGCTCGGAGTGGGTCAGCTTGCGCAGCCGTTCTGAAAGGACCTTGGTGGAGATGCCGTCGATATGGTGTTCCAGTGCTCCGGGCCGTGCGATGCCCGCGCCGATGGCTTGCAGGACCGAGATCGACCACTTGCAGCCGGTTGCCCCGTGTGCATCGCGGCCGAGCAACATCTCGCCAGTGCCATCGACCCTGCGAGGTATGAGGTCGAGGTCGTCCATCTCGGCGACGATCGTTCGCGCCTGGAAGAGGCGGAGGCATTCGGAGTCAAGTCGGTGCCTGTCCTGGTCTTGGACGGGGCCGCGTTTCATAAAGAGGTTGTGGCAGGCATTCACGCCCGAGCCGCAGCTGTGGACGACGGATGACGCGGGAGTCTGGCCGATCGCTCGGGTGAAGCGTTCGCGCAGACGCTCCGCGCAGTGGAACCGGCCGTCCGCACCCAGGTTGTCCGTCAGCGGCAGATTGATGGCGCCGGGGATGTGACCCGCGACCGGATCGATGGGCTCTTGGTCACCGCGAAAACGCTCGGGTGCCCGTGCGTCGATCAGGGTCAGCCGGCCTGTCGTCAGATCGGCGGCGAGCGCCTCGGTTGTGATCCATCGGGTATCGACGGGCCTTGCGATCAGCTCCCCCGGCTCATGACGAGGGACCTCTCGCGTCAGCGCGCCACCTGCGGCGAGCCAGGCTTGAAGCCCTCCGTCGAGCAGGGCGACCCGGTCGTGTCCGATCCAACGCAGGAGATGCGCGTCGAGATCGGCGTCAGCGGCCCCCCGGAAGATGGCCCTCCGCATAGGCTCGCCGTCCCTCTTTGGAGTCGGCCAGCGAGAAGCGACAGTCAAACAGACGCAGGTCCGGATCTGCGATCCCGGTGAGCAAGCTCTGCGCATCGACGAGGTTCTTGCGGTCGTGGTTCTTTTGGGCGCGGTTCAAGCGTTGAATGCCTCGAGCCCGGACAGACGCATCCGGTGAGTCCCTTCGACCGGGCGGCGCGGCGTTTTCCCGTCCACCGCCTGCGCGATGGCGCGGATATGATCGGGCGTGCTCCCGCAGCAGCCGCCGATGATGTTGAGGAACCCCGATTGCGCCCACTCTTGGATCTGCTCGGCCATCTGATCCGGCGTCATGTCGTAGCCACCCATCTCGTTGGGCAGTCCGGCGTTCGGATGAAAGGTGGTGTAGGACTCGGCAACGCGCGCCATATCCTCGACATGCGGTCTGAGCAGATCCGGGCCCAAGGCGCAGTTGAGCCCGATGGCGAAGGGCTTGACGTGGCGGAGGCTGTTGTAGAAAGCCTCGACCGTCTGGCCGGAGAGGGTGCGCCCGGAGGCGTCCGTAATGGTGCCCGAGATCATCACCGGCAGGACGATGCCGTCTTCCTCGAAGACTTGATCGACCGCGAACGCGGCGGCCTTGGCGTTGAGCGTGTCGAAGATGGTCTCGATCAGGATGATGTCGACATCCGCGGCGATGAGTGCTCGGGTCGTCTCGGCATAGACCTCGACCAGCTCGTCGAAGTGTGTGTTGCGTGCGCCCGGGTCGTTGACGTCCGGCGAGATGCTGGCGGTCTTGCTGGTCGGGCCGAGGACGCCCGCGACGAATCTCGGCTTGTCCGGGGTCTTGGCGGTCCAGGCGTCGGCGGCCTCGCGGGCGAGCCGGGCCGCGGCGGTGACGATCTCTGCGGTATAGTCCTGCAGACCGTAGTCGGCCTGGGAGAGACGATTGCCGTTGAAGGTGTTGGTCTCCAAGATGTCGGCGCCGGCCTCGAGATACTCGTCGTGGATGGCGCGGATGATCTCGGGCTTGGTCAGCGACAGCAGATCGTTGTTGCCCTTGAGGTCCGAGGGCCAATCTTTGAACTGCTTGCCGCGATAGTCGGCCTCTTCGAGTTGACAGCGTTGGATCATGGTCCCCATGGCACCGTCGAGGATGAGGATGCGGCGGTTCGCGAGGTCGGTGAGTCGGGTACGTGAGTCTGGCATGATGGCAATGATTCGAGATTCGATGAAGATGGCGTTCGAGTATAGCGGGTCATTCCGAACTGTCGCGAGCCGATGCGCGTCCGTCTGATCGCGGTCGGACGGCGAATGCCCGCCTGGGTGGAGTCCGGTTACGCGGAATATGCCAAGCGTCTCCCCTCCGAGTGTGCGTTGTCGTTGGCCGAGATCGAGCCGGGCCAGCGCGGCAAGGGCAGCGGCGCGGAGCGAGCCCGCGCGGAGGAAGGCACCCGCATGTTGAAGGCGATTCCGAAAGGCGCGCGGGTCGTGGTGCTCGACGGGGCCGGCGAGTCCTGGAGCACCGAGGTCCTGGCCGAACAGTTGCGGACCTGGCTGGCCGGCGGTCGCGATCTGGCCTTGCTGGTCGGCGGTCCGGATGGCCTAGCCGAGCCCTGCCTGGCGCGGGCCGATCAGCGATGGTCCCTGTCCCGGCTGACCTTTCCGCACCCGCTGGTGCGGGTGATCGTCGCCGAGCAGCTCTACCGCGCCTGGACGCTGGTGCAGGGGCATCCTTACCATCGCGGCGGCGGCGAGTGACGCTGCGAGCTCGCAGCGATCGGCTAGTGGCTGTTCGCTGTTCGTTGTTAGCGATCAGCTGTCAGCTCCTTCAGCCCCGAGCCATGAGCGGTGAGTAGTCATCATTTAAGCGCTAAGGAACGATTCAAGAACAACCGAGGTGCCGGCGGTGTGTTGGGCACGCTGCGCTTTGCCCAACCTACGGGGATCACCATCCCCGGAAACCGCCTGATGGCTGACAGCAGGATGCCCACCGCAAACTTTGGACTCAAGAACCATGCCCCAAGCCCGGGCCGCCATTGGAACCGACCACCAGCTCTACCTCGCCTCGCGCTCGCCGCGGCGGCTCGCGCTCTTGGAGCAGATCGGCGTGCGGGTGGCCCTCGTCGCGGCCGAGACGGACGAGACGCGGCGGCCGGGCGAGTCGCCCGAGACCTATGTTCGGCGTGTCGCCTTGGAGAAGGCGCGTGCGGGCCGTGCCGCGGTGTCCGAGGACGAACGGCGGCCGGTGCTGGCGGCGGACACGGCCGTCGTCCTCGGAGACGTGACACTCGGTAAGCCTGCGGACCGGGCATCCGCCGCGCGCATGCTGGGGGCCTTGTCCGGGCGCTCGCATCGGGTCTTGACCGCGGTGGCCCTGATCGCCGACGAGCGCGAGCTGACCGACCTGAGCGACAGCCTGGTGACCTTTCGCGCCTTGCAGGAGTCCGAGATCCTGAGCTACTGGGAAACCGGGGAGCCATGCGACAAGGCCGGCGCCTATGGCATTCAGGGCATCGGCGCACTCTTCGTCGCAAATCTGCAAGGCAGTTATTCGGGCGTGATGGGATTGCCGCTGTTCGAGACGGGGCGACTGCTCGCTGCGGCGGGGATCGAGGTGATCGGGTCGGCGTCGGGCGGAGGTTGAGCGCCGTCTCGCGACGCGTCCGAAAACAATCGCCGCCTGTCTTTCCGGGACGAACGCAGGTAGGCTCAAAACGATATCAAGACAGGCCAACGAGCGGTGTTCCCGTGAGCGAAGAGATCCTGATCAATGTCACGCCGCCGGAAACCCGGGTCGCCGTGGTCGAGAACGGCGTGGTGCAGGAGATCATCATCGAGCGCGCCGAGCGTTGCGGTCTGGTCGGCAACATCTACAAGGGCCGGGTCTGTCGGGTCCTGCCCGGGATGCAGGCGGCGTTTGTCGATATCGGCCTGGATCGGGCCGCCTTCCTCCACGCCTCCGACATCATGGGGCCGCACGGCGTGCCGCGCAGCGATCAGATCCACGAGCTGGTGCACGAGGGCGATCGGCTCGTGGTGCAGGTCGTGAAGGATCCGCTCGGCTCCAAGGGTGCGCGGTTGACGACCAACATCTCTGTGGCCTCCCGATATCTGGTCTGCATGCCCGCGCTGGCGAGCACCGGGGTCTCGCAGAAGATCGAGGACGAGGACGAGCGGCGCCGTCTGCGCGACATTCTGCAGCGCTACGTCGATGCACACGAGGGCGAGGGCGGCTTCATCGCGCGCACCGCGGCGGACGGCGTGTCCGAGGAGTCGCTGTTTCGAGATATGGCCTTTCTTGCCAAGCTCTGGCGCGGGATCCGCGAGCGCTGCGCCGCGGCGACCGAGATCGGCCTGGTGCACGACGATCTGCCGCTGGCCATGCGCGCACTGCGTGATCTGGTGACGCCCGAGGTGGAGCGGGTGCGCATCGACTCGCGGGCGATGGTCGACAAGGCCAGGGCCTTTGCGACCAACTACATCCCCGAGATCAAGGAGCGCATCGACTACTACCAGGGCGAGCGCCCGCTGTTCGATCTCTACGGGGTAGAGGAGGAGATCCGCAAGGCGCTCCAGCGCAAGGTTCAGCTCAAGTCGGGCGGTCATCTGGTGATCGACCAGACCGAGGCCATGACCACCATCGACATCAACACGGGCGCCTTCGTCGGCCACCGCAATCTCGAAGAGACCATCTTCAAGACCAACCTCGAGGCGGCCCAGGCGATCTGTCGGCAACTGAGGCTGCGTAACCTCGGCGGCATTATCATCATCGATTTTATCGACATGTCCGAGGACGAGCACAAGCGCCAGGTGTTGCGTGCCTTGGAGAAGTGTCTCGCCCGGGATCACGCCAAGACCCACATCACCGAGGTCTCCTCGCTGGGCCTGGTGGAGATGACCCGCAAGCGCACCCGCGAGTCGCTCGAGCACGTGCTCTCCGAGCCTTGTCCCTACTGCGGCGGGCGCGGCTCGGTGAAGACCGCTCAGACGACCTGCTATGAGATCTTTCGCGAGATCCTGCGCGAGTCGCGTCAGTTCGAGGTCGAAACCCTGCTGGTGCTGGCCTCGCAGGAGGTCATCGACCGTCTACTCGACGAGGAGTCGGCCCATCTCGCCGAGCTCGAGGCCTTCATCGGCCGCCCGATCCGACTTCAGGCCGAGGCGCTCTACACCCAAGAACTGTACGACGTGGTTCTGATCTGAGGTTCGCCCTCGACCGTTCGGCATGTCTTTCTCGCAAAACCGCACAACCCGCCTCATGCGACGTCTCGTCTCGGTCGCCGTCGTGGTCGCGACGACCGGGTTGGTGCTGGCTGCAGTCGTCGTCACGGCTGCACGCTTCGCGCTCCCGCTGACCGAGGTCGACAACCGCTGGGTCGCCGACATGCTCGGCGAGCGGCTCGGTTATCGTGTGCAGCTGGGCTCGGCGTCGCTGCGTCTCTCGGGACTTGGCCCGCGCCTGAGCGTGAGTGACATCCGTCTGTCGGATCCCCGTAGCGAAAAGGATGTTCTTGTCCTCGAGGGCCTGGAGGTCGGGATCGATCCTCTCGCATCCCTGCGCATGGGTGTGCCGCAGATCACTACACTGACCCTGATTGGCTCGCGGCTGGCCCTGCGTCTGGATCATGATGGCCGTCTTCAGCTCGATGGTTTGGAGCTGCTGAGCGGCGGCGACCCGCGGACGCTGGAATTTTTGCTCACGCAAGCGCAGGTCGAGCTGGTTTTGGGCGAGATCCTGATGCGCGACGATCGCTCCGAGACGCTGCTGGAGGGCCTGCGTCTGACGAACGCCAGACTGCGTCTCCTCAACGACGGCGATCGCCACACCTTGAGCGTCAGTGCGGGGATTCATCCGCTCGGTTCCGCCGTTGCGCCGACGCGCGGCGATCCCGCCCGGAACCGTCTGAATCTGATCGCGGAGTTGTCGGGTCCGTCGGCCGATCCGCTCTCCTGGAGCGGTCGCGTCTACGCCGGCCTCGATGCGGGCGACTTGGGCGGGATCCTGCGCGGCAACGGGTTTTCGGCGGTCTCCGTGCGCGGCGGTCGCATCCTGCTCGAGAGTTGGTCGCGGATCGGCGCCGGGCATCTGGAGGACGCGCTGATTCGGGTCGATCTGACCGGCCTGCGTTTGGGGCCTGCGCACGGATCGAGCAGCCCGCCGAACAGCCCCTCGAATCTTGGGTCGGCCGTGCCGTTGACGGTCGCGCACTTGGGCGCGATCGTCCGGGCTAGGCCGCGCGTGCAGGGCTGGCATCTGCAGATCGCAGACCTCGCCGGGCGCATCGCCGACGCCGACCTACCCCGTCTTGACCTGGATCTGCACTTGACCTCCGAGGGGAGGCCCGAGCGCCTGCGGGTGTCGAGCGATCCACTCGACTTGGCCGCCTTGGCCTCGGTGCTCTCAGCCTCCCCTTGGCCCTTGCCCGAGTCGCTCCACGGATTGATCGCGGCCAAGCCTCGCGGCCGTGTCGAGGATCCGCTGTTGCGGGTCGACTGGGACCCGGGCAACCGCCGCGCTGGGGGGCGAGTGCGGCGGTGACCGGGCTCGGCTGGGATCGCGCCGGGTCGCTTCCCGGCGTCCATGGACTCGCCGTGCGGTGGCGCGCCGACCGCGAGGGGGGCGAGGCCCGCGTGGGTTCGGCGGGTCTCGGGTTGGATCTGCGGCCGCTTTTCAGCGAGCCGCTTGCGCTCGACCGGCTGTCGACGCGGCTCGACTGGCGGATCGACGCGACCGGCGCGGCGCGGATCTCGGCGCGTAATCTGACGTTCGAGAACGCGGATCTGGCCGGCCGGGCGAGGCTCGTGCTGGATCTTCCGGCGGACGGTTCCAGTCCCCTGATGGATCTGCGCGCCAGCTTCTATGACGGTGACGGCTCGCGCGTGCGCCCCTATCTCCCGGTCGGCATCATGCACCGGGATCTGGTGCGCTGGCTGGAGCGCGCCATCGTCTCCGGACGGGTCCCGCAGGCCGATCTGATCTTCCGCGGTCCGCTCGCAGCCTATCCGTTCCGCGGGCATGAGGGACGGTTCGAGCTGCTGCTCGAGCTCGCGGAGACGGTCCTCGATTATCTCCCCGACTGGCCCGAGATTCGCGAAGCGTCCGGTCGGCTGCGCTTCCTCGACCAGTCCCTGACCATCGAGCTGGACCGCGGCCGCATCCTCGACAGTCGACTCGTCCGGGCGCGCGGCGAGATCCCGGAGCTCTGGGGTGCGCAAGGCATGAGGATCGTCGGCGAGACCGAGGGGCCCTTCTCCGACGGTCTGCGCACCCTGACCGAGACCCCCTTGGCGAAGGACCTGGGACGGCTTGCCGGGAGCCTGGAGGTGACCGGGGACACGCGGCTGCGCCTCGAGATCGATCTGCCCTTCACCAAACGCAGGCAACTGGGCGTTGCGGGTCGTCTGTCCTGGCCGAAGCCGGCGACCTTGGCGATTCGAGGCACCCCGGTTGAGCTTTCACGCCTCGGCGGCGAGGTGACCTTCACCGAGAAGAGCATTGCGGCGGAGGCGGTCGAGGCAATGCTCTGGGACCGCCCGCTGAGCCTCTCGATCGCCACCCTGAACCCGGGTGTTGCGGACGCCTCGGCCACGCTGATCAAGGCCCGGGCACGCACCCCGGTCACGGAGCTCGGTCGGCGCTTTCCGAGCCCGGCCTGGGGGCTGCTGAGCGGCGAGATCGATTGGGATCTCGACGTGACCATCCGCAATCGCGACGTCCGTGCGGCGGCGCTGCCGCTCGACTATCGCCTCGCCTCGCGTCTGAACGGGCTTACGATCGATCTGCCGGCGCCCTTGGGCAAGAGCGCCTCGGCCACGCGTGACCTCGAGCTCGTCGGCGCGCTGGTGCCCGGGAGCGCTCTGCGTGTCGCCGGTCGTCTCGGCGAGGTGGCCGGCGATTTAATGCTCGGGCTGAGTGGGTCGCCCGCACCCGCGATGCGGGCCCACGTGCGCCTCGGGGGCGAGTCCGCGCCGTCTCCCGAGGGCGAAGGGGTGTTTCTGGACGGGCGCTTGGCCGATCTCGACCTGGTCGCCTGGATGGGGCGCCTGGAGGCGCTCTCGACCGCCAAGCAGGCTGGCGAGTCGCCCCGCGTGCTCGGCGCCGACGTCTGGTTCCGCGGTGCCGATCTGCGGATCGATCGGCTCGCGTTGGGCGGGCCGCGGTTGACCGATGTCGATCTGCGCCTGACGCCGACCGACGGCGGGCCGTTGGGCAAGGGCTGGGAGGTTGCCGTGCGAGCGAACGAGCTCGCAGGCGAGATCGAGATCCCGGCGACGGACTCGGCGCCCGTGCGTGTTGCGCTGGAGCGTCTGGATCTGCTCGCCTTTCGGGATGCTCCGCAGCGGGGTGACTCCGAACCTTCGGCCCTGCCTATCCAGGATCCGTTCCGCGGTCTTCCCCCGATCGACGTGCGCATCGCGCGGTTGAGCTGGGGCGATGCCTTGTTGGGAACGCTGCAGCTCGACCTGCGCCCGGACCTGCTGGGTCTGCGCCTGCCGAGCATCCGGCTGCTCGGCGAGGGGTTGGTCTCGGCCGAGGGCGAGGCCGCTTGGATGCGATCCGAGAGCGGCGGTCGCAGCGAGGTCTCGATGCGCGTGGAATCGCTCGATTCGGGTGTCCTGCTCGAGGCGCTGGATTCACAGAACCGGCTCGAGGGCGCACCGATGCAGGCACAGCTCATGCTGGGCTGGCCGGGTGGGTTCGACGACTTCAAACTGGCGCAGGCGCTCGGTTTCGTGGATGTGGAGGTCGGCTCGGGCCGGCTGTTGGACGTCGAGCCCGGTGTCGGGCGGGTGCTGGGGTTCCTGAACCTGAGTGCCTTGAAGCGGCGTCTGACGATGGATTTCACCGATCTCTACGGTCAGGGCTTTGCCTTCGAGGAGATGCGGGGCCGGATCCAGGTCGCCGCGGGCAAGGCGACACTCGATGCCTTCACCATCGATGGCCCGGCCAGCAAGGTGATCGTCGGCGGCTCGAGCGATCTGCTGAATCAGCGTTTCGAGCAGAGTGTCGTCGTGGAGCCGCGGATCGGCTCGAGCGTTGCGCTGGCCAGCGCGGTCGCGGGCGGGCCGGTCGTGGGGGCCGCCGTCTATCTGGTCGATCGGATTGCCGGCAATGCCATCGACCGTCTCGGGCGTTACCGCTACCGGGTGACCGGACCCTGGAGCAATCCGGATGTCAGCCGGGTCGGCTGGGATCCGGCGGTCGGTGTGGATGCCTCGCCCGCGCCCACTTCCGGCGAAGTGCCGACGTCGCCGGAGCCAAATCACTTCCTGGATTGAGCCTGATGGAGCGGGATTGTTTCGGCCGATCGGCAGGGGTGGTATCGTTCCGAGTCGATAGGTTGGCGGCGCGGCGCATTCGGTCGCTCGGGCATGCACGAGCAGATGTCGCGTCCACGACCCTTTCCCTCGAGTCGCCGATCGGATCGCGTCGCAGGCCGAATCGGATTGGCCCGCCCCTTCGCCTGCCGGGGCAGCAGTGATTGCGGTAGAGACCATGAAGACAAAACCGAAGGTCGGAGCGGTCCAGATGGCGACCGGTCCAAACGTAAACGCCAACCTCTTCGAGGCGGAACGCCTGATCAAGGCGGCGAAGGACAAGGGCGCGAGTCTCGTCGTGCTTCCGGAGAACTTTGCCTTCATGGGCAAACGCGATCAGGATCAACTGGCGCTGCGCGAGGAAGACGGCGACGGCCCCTTGCAGGCGTTTTTGGCGCGGGTAGCCAAGCAGCAGGGCGTCTGGCTCGTGGGCGGGACCATCCCGTTGGCTGCCGATGATGCCGGCAAGATTCGTGCGGCCTGTCTGGTGTTCGACGATCGCGGCGAGCGGGTGGGCCGTTACGACAAGGTGCATCTGTTCGACGTTTGTCTGCCCGAGGGTGGGGAGCGTTACCAGGAGTCGGCGACGATCGAGCCGGGAGACCAGACCGTCGTCCTGGACACGCCGTTCGGACGCATGGGGGTCGCGGTCTGCTACGACCTGCGCTTCCCGGAGATGTTTCGTCGCATGCTCGACGGCGGCATGGAGATCCTGGCGATCCCCTCGTCCTTCACCGCCATCACGGGGAAGGCCCATTGGGAAACCCTGGTGCGCGCCCGGGCCATCGAGAATCTCGCCTACGTGATCGCGGCGGCGCAAGGCGGCTTCCACATCAACGGCCGCGAGACTCACGGTCACAGTATGATCGTCGATCCCTGGGGTACGGTGCTCGCGCAGGTGCCGAGAGGATCGGGCTTCATCTGCTGCGCATTGGACGACGACTATCAGGACTCGGTCAGACGCAACTTCCCGACGATCGACCATCGTCGTTTGAAATGCCGCGCCTGAGACCGCAGTTTTGACACATTCCGACAGGCGGTCGTGCACAGGCGCACGACCCTGTCTCCCCGACGGAGCTCGACAACACCCGATGATGACCGACCCGATTGCGATTGCACGCACGAGTATTCTCGAGCCTGCGGGATTGACCGAGCAGGACCTCGACCGCCTGCTCGGCCTTCTCGCCGGCTCCGCGGTGGATGCCGCGGATATCTATTTCCAGTCCAGCCGGCTCGAGTCCTGGATCCTCGAAGACGGGATCATCAAGGACGGCAACTTCAGTATCGAGCAAGGCGCCGGACTACGGGCGATCAGCGGGGAGAAGACCGGTTTCGCCTACTCCGACGAGCTGCGTTTCCCGGCCTTGGCACAGGCGGCCGAGGCCGCCCGAGCGATCGCGCGGATCGGCCACGGCGCGCAGGTGCGCATCGGCGAGGTTGCGAACAAGCGCAGCCTCTACGACCCCACCAATCCGATCGCCAGCCTGCCCGATCCGGACAAGATCGCGCTGCTGCAACGGGTCGATGCCGAGGCACGGCGTGCCGACCCGCGCGTGCGCGAGGTGGTCGCCAGTGTCGTCGCGGTGCAGGACACCGTCCTGGTGTTGGGCGACGACGGCGCCTTGTCGGCCGATGTGCGTCCACTGGTCAGGCTGAACGTGAGCGTCGTCGCCGAGGACGGCGGGCGTCGCGAGCAGGGATCGAGCGGAGGCGGCGCGCGTGCCGATCTGGATTATTTTCTCCTCGAAGACCGGGCGATGTCCTTCGCGCGCGAAGCCGTGCGTCTGGCCGTCACCAATCTCGAAGCCGGCGATGCGCCCGCCGGGACCATGACGGTCGTGCTCGGATCCGGCTGGCCGGGCGTGCTGCTGCACGAGGCGATCGGGCACGGGCTCGAGGGCGACTTCAACCGCAAGGGCAGCTCGGCCTTCGCCGGGCGGATCGGCGAGCGGGTGGCCGCGCCGGGCGTGACGGTCGTGGACGACGGCACCTTGCCCGGACGGCGAGGGTCGCTGAACATCGACGACGAAGGGACGATGACCCAGAATACGGTCCTGATCGAAGACGGCATCCTCTGTGCTTACATGCAGGACAAGCTCAATGCGCGCCTGACCGGGACGCACTCCACGGGCAACGGTCGTCGCGAATCCTACGCTCACCTGCCGATGCCGCGCATGACCAACACTTACATGCTCGCCGGCGAGCGTGATCCCGAGGAGATCATCGCCTCGGTGGACAAAGGCTTGTACGCGGTCAATTTCGGCGGTGGACAGGTGGACATCACCTCGGGCAAGTTCGTCTTCTCGGCGAGCGAGGCCTACCTGATCGAAAACGGCAAGGTCGGACGCCCCGTCAAGGGCGCCACTCTCATCGGCAACGGGCCGGACGTCCTGACGCGGGTCAGCATGATCGGCAACGATCTGCGACTCGACCAGGGTGTCGGGACCTGCGGAAAAGAGGGCCAGAGCGTCCCGGTCGGGGTCGGTCAACCGACCTTGCGGATCGACGGCCTGACCGTCGGCGGGACAAGCGCCTGACGGGGAGGTCCGCTCTCTCGACACGACCGCACCACCTTAGCCGTGCCCGGAACCTCTCTCACCCAAGGACTTGCCATGTCGATTGCCGCCACCGAAGACACCGCGGAACGTCTCGCGCGCTTGAAACAGACGATCGAGGATCTCCTCAAGGAGGCGAAACGACGCGGCGCGACGGCCGCCGAGGCATCGGTCGGCAGCAGCGCCGGTCTCGAGGTCTCGGTCCGGCTCGGCGAGGTCGAGACGGTCGAGCACACCCGCGACAACGGCCTCGGGATCACCGTCTATTTCGGAAACCGCAAGGGTTCGGCGAGCACGTCCGATCTGAGCACCGGCGCGCTGCGCGATGCGGTGAAGGCGGCCTGCGCCATCGCCGAGCACACCCAGGAAGATCCGTGCGCGCATCTCGCCGACGCTGCCCTGATGGCCGTCGAGATCCCGGACCTGGACCTCTACCATCCCTGGCATCTGGGTGTGGAGGACGCGATCGAGATCGCGGCGGCCTGCGAGGATTCGGCCCGCGGCTATGATCCGCGGATCGTCAACTCGGAGGGTGCGAGCCTCTCCACGCACACCGGCATCCAGGTCTACGGCAACAGCCACGGATTCGTCGCCGGCTACCCGACCAGTCGGCACGGGCTCAGCTGCGCGGTGATCGGTCAGGAGGGCGAGAGCCTGCAACGCGATCACTGGTGGACCAGTGCTCGGGCAGCGGCCGATCTGGACTCGGCACGCATGGTCGGAGAGCGCGCGGCGGAGCGGACCATTGCCCGGCTCGGGTCGCGTCGCATCCCGACCTGCCAGGTGCCGGTCCTGTTCCGTTCGGAGGTCGCGACCGGCCTGATCCGCAGCCTGATCTCGGCAATCCAGGGCGGCAGCATCTACCGGCGCACCAGCTTCCTGCTCGACCACCTCGGCGAGCGCATCTTCCCGGACTTCGTTCGGATCCACGAAGAGCCGCACCTTTCACGGGGACTCTCGAGTGCGCCCTTCGACGGAGACGGCGTTGCGACGCGCGCCAAGGACCTGATCACCGACGGGGTTCTGCAGACCTATCTTCTGGATGCCTATTCCGGCTGCCGGCTCGGCATGCAGACGACCGGCAACGCGGGCGGCGTGCGCAACCTGCGCATCGGCATGGGCGATCTGGACCGCGCCGCCTTGCTGCGCGAGATGGGAACAGGGCTGATGGTGACCGAGCTGATGGGGCACGGAGTGAACCCGGTCACGGGTGACTACTCGCGCGGCGCCGCGGGCTTCTGGGTGGAAGGCGGCGAGATCCGACATCCGGTCGAAGAGATCACCATCGCGGGCAACCTCAAGCGCATGTACGCGGGCCTGGTGGCGGTCGGCAACGATTGCGATTTTTCGGGCAGCACGCGTACCGGCTCCTGGCTGATCGAGAAGATGACGATTGCCGGCGAGTAAGACGGTTCTTGCAGGGGCTCGGCGCCCCTGCTGCCTGGGCCTGTGCGCCGGATTCGGCGACCACCCGAGGATTCGAGCGAGCGTCGCTCCAACCATCACACGCGCACAATGGATACACCCGACCCGCTCGACGAAACCCTGGCGCTGATCGCGTCGGCACCCGAGTCCGCCTCTGCGCTCACGCTCTATGCCCTTGCCTGCACGCTCGAGCATCAACAGGCCGGCTGCTTGTTCAAGCTCACCAAGCTCTTTGATCTGCCCGCCGATCATCGCTCGCTCGCCTACGGACTGATGGAGCTTCTGGCCGGCGGCGAGGTGGGTACGGAGCGTTGGATCGCCGCGAAGGTGCGGATGGACGACCTGATCCGCGGAACGCCTCGGCGCGCGTCCTGAGCTCGGCGGTTCGGACCTCAAACCTCAAACCTTTTCCTCTCTTCGTCGGTCGGGCTCTTGAGCTGTTCGTGTGGCGCGTCAATATTGGACGAAACATGAACGGCCCGGGCCCGGGTGCTGGTGTCGGCCCTTTACTCGGGATCAATCGGAAGGATCAATTCGGATGTCAGTCAAAACAATCGGGATCGTCGGCGGCGGTATCGGTGGACTCGGTGCCGCGTGGCTGCTGGATTCGCGTTACGAGGTGACCCTGCTCGAGCGCAATGCCTATGTCGGTGGTCACAGCAATACCCTCGAGGTCGAGGATCCGCGCGGGGCCTTTCCGGTCGACACCGGCTTCATGGTCTTCAATCGGCGCAACTATCCGCTGTTGACCGCCATGTTCAAGCATCTCGATGTTGCGACCTATCCGACCAGTATGTCCTTCGCGGCCAGTCTGGAGGGCGGGCGTATCGAGTACGGCGGCGACAGCCTCAATACGCTGTTCGGTGCGCGCGCCAATCTGTTGAATTGGCGATTTTTGTGGATGGTCAAAGAGATCCTCCAATTCAACACGGCGGCCAAGAACTACATCAACTCCAACCCCGGGGATACCCTGACGGTCGGGGATTTTCTGCAGCGCGGTCGTTACTCCGATCGGTTCGCCAGCCACTACCTGCTCCCGATGGCAGCGGCCATCTGGTCCTGTCCCACCGAAGACATGCGGGACTTTCCTTTCCTGAGCTTTGCCCGGTTCTTCGCCAATCACGGTCTGCTCGATTTGGTCGATCGGCCGGAGTGGGAGACGGTGCGCGGCGGCAGTCAAGCCTATGTTCAGGCGATCCTGGCGCGCTTGCGGGGGCGTTGTCTGGCCGATACGCCGGTGCAGCGGGTGCGGCGCCGTGAGCAGGGTGTCGAGGTGGAGACCGCGGCGGGCGAGCGTTTGCAGTTCGACGCGGTCGTGATGGGTTGCCACGCCGACGAGGCACTGTCCTTGATCGAGTCCCCGACGCCGCTCGAGCGCGACATCCTCGGCGACTTCCGGTATCAGACCAATCAAGTCTTCCTGCACACCGATTCCGCACTGATGCCGAAACGCCGCAGGGTCTGGTCGTCGTGGAACTATATTCAACAGCCGGGGGAGGGCGCCGATCGTCCGGTGACGGTGACCTACTGGATGAACAGCCTTCAGGATCTGCCGTCCGACCGCGATGTCTTCGTCAGTCTCAATCCGCGTGTGGCGCCGCGCAGCGATTTGATTCTCGCCGAGATGACCTACGAGCACCCGATGTTCGACGCGAGCGCCACCGAGGCCCAGCGCCGCATCGGCGAGATCCAAGGCCGCGACCGGATCTGGTTCAGCGGGGCTTATCTGGGATACGGATTTCACGAGGACGGCCTGCGTGCCGCAGTGGACGTGGCGCGTGGGCTCGATGTTCGTCCGCCCTGGGAGAGCGCGGCGCCATCTACCGCAGCCGGCGACGGCGCGGCTGCCGCCTCTGGCTCCGGGGCGGACTCCGGGGCCGGGCGGAGCAGCATGAGGGTGTTGCCTTCGTGAGCGCCGTTGCCGGTCGCATCATCTTCGGCGATGTCATGCATCGTCGGCTCTTTCCGGTGCGTTATCGCTTCGTCTATCGCGTTTTCAGCATGGTGCTGGATGTCGAGCGGGTCGGCGAGATCGCGCGCGATTGTCGCTGGTTCTCGTACAACCGCTTCAACCTCTTCTCCTTTTACGATCGCGATCACGGCGGGCGCGACGGTCGTGGACTCAAGCCCTGGTTGCTCGAGCGACTGCGCGCGCGCGGTCAAGAGATGGAGATCGCCCGCATCGAGCTGCAGTGCTTTCCGCGCGTGCTCGGATTCGTCTTCAATCCGCTGAGTGTCTGGACCTGCTTCGATCGCCGGGACAGGCCGGTCGCAGTGCTGTGCGAGGTCAACAACACCTTCGGCGAGGCCCACAGCTATCTCTTGCACGAGAAGGGCGTGCCGATGGACTGGCCGATCCGCCACACGCATCGCAAAGACTTCCATGTCTCGCCCTTTGTCGACATGAACGCCGACTATCACTTCCGGTTTACCCGGCAAGGCGATCGTCATGCGATCGTGATCCGCGAATATCAGGACGCCTCCTTGATGCTGGTGGCCGTCCAGCAGGGGATCGCAGAGACGATCACGGACGCCAAGTTGTTGCGCGCCGCCTTCGCCTATCCATTTCTGACGCTGAAGGTCGTCCTCATGATCCATTGGCAGGCTTTGAAGATCTGGCTCAAGGGAGGGCGCTACCATTCCAAGCCGACTCCACCCCTAGAGGAGGTGTCCTGATGTCCGCAGAGGAGTTGATCGAAGAACCTCTAACCCGCCGATCGAGCTGGTCGAGCCGCCTGATCGGCGGATTTTGCCGGCACCTGGCGTTCGGCCAGCTCCTGGTGCGTTTTCCCGACGGGAGCGCCACCCTGCACCGCGGCCGGTTTCCGGGTGCGAGCGGTGTCATGGAGGTGCAGTCGCCGCTCAAGATGGCTGGACGGCTGCTCACCCGAGGCGAGGTGGGATTCGGCGAATCCTACGTGGAAGGGCATTGGACGACGCCTGATCTCGCCGCATTGCTCGAGGTCCTCTACGACAACATGGAACATCTGGGCGTGGGGCCGCGCGGGATGCGTTGGTCGCGGCTTTGGGATCGCTTGAGCCATCGGCTGCGTGAGAATCACCCCATCAACAGTCGCCGCAACATTGCCCACCACTATGATCTGGGCAACGACTTCTACAAACGCTGGCTCGATCCGAGTATGACCTACTCCTCCGCGCTCTTTGCCGACCCGGCGCGGGACAGTCTGGAATCGGCCCAGGAGCGTAAATACGAGCGCTTGCTCGATGCCGTGGACGCCAAGCCCGGCGAGCATATTCTGGAGATCGGCTGCGGTTGGGGCGGTTTCGCGGAGCTGGCGGCACGGCGTGGTCTGCGCGTGACCGGCGTGACGCTCTCGCGCGAGCAGCTCGCCTACGCGAGCGAGCGCTTGGAGGCCGCCGGTCTTGCCGATCGCGTCGACCTGAGACTTCAGGATTATCGCGACATCGAGGGCCGCTTCGACCACGCGGTCTCGATCGAGATGATGGAGGCGGTGGGCGAGGCCTTCTGGCCGACCTATTACCAGGCGTTGCGTCGGCTGGTGCGACCGGGCGGTCGCATCGCCTTGCAGGTCATCACCATCAACGAGGACGATTTTCCCGTTTACCGCAGGCAGCCGGATTTCGTGCAGCTCTACATCTTCCCGGGCGGGATGCTGCCCACACCCGAGCGCATGACGCGCGAGGCGCAGGATGCGGATCTGCTGATTCGCGAGACGGCGTGGTTCGGGCTCGACTATGCGGAGACCCTGCGCCGTTGGCGTCTCGCCTTCCATGCGGTGGACCGGGAGGTCGCTCGGCTCGGATACGATGCGCGGTTCCGCCGGATGTGGGATTACTATCTGGCCTACTGCGAGACCGGCTTCAAGACGGGCTGCATCGATCTGACCCAAACCGTCCTCGAGGTCCCGGAGCGCAGCTGAACCTTCCGCAGAATCGACGCGCAATGGAAACCGCATGAGCGAGATCGTCCTCATCAACGTCTCGGGCGAGGATCGTCCGGGGATCACCGCGGCCCTCACCGCGATCCTGGCACGGTATCGGGTGCCGATCTTGGATATCGGCCAGTCGACCATCCACAACGCCTTGGCGCTGGGTCTTTTGGTCGAGCTGCCGGCAGACAGCGCATCCTGTCCGGTGTTTCGCGATCTGCTGTTCACCGCCCACGGTATGGGGCTGGATCTTCGGTTTACGCCGGTCGATCCGGACGCCTACGAGGATTGGGTCGCCGAGCAGGGGCAGCCGCGGCATATCCTCACCCTGCTGGGTCGCGAGATCGATTCGGAGCACATCGCGCGGGTGTCCGCCGTCGTCGCCGAATACGGTCTGAACGTCGATCGGATCTCTCGGCTGACGGGGCGTCTCTCGCGGCGTGTGCCGGAGCGTCATCCGCTTGCCTGCGTGGAGCTCTCGGTCCGGGGTGCCGTGGCGGATCTCTCCGAGCTGCATGCGGCTTTGCTTGCGCTCGGGCAGATCCTGGATGTGGACGTCGCGGTGCAGGAGGACGACATCTTTCGACGCAACCGTCGTCTGGTCTGTTTCGATATGGACTCGACCCTGATCCAGACCGAGGTGATCGACGAGTTGGCGAAGGCGGCCGGAGTCGGTCCCGAGGTCGCGGCCATCACCGAGGCCGCGATGCGCGGCGAGCTCGACTTCAAGGAGAGCTTCCGCCGCCGGATCGCACTGCTCGAAGGCCTCGACGAGTCCGTGCTCGGCGAGATCGCCGAGCGCCTGCCCATTACCGAGGGCGCCGATCGGCTGATCGCGAGCCTCAAGCAGCTCGGCTATCGCATCGCCATCCTCTCGGGCGGCTTTACCTATTTTGCCGAGCACCTGAAACGTCGGTTCGGGATCGACGACGTTTATGCCAATTCGTTGGAGTTTCGCGACGGCAAGCTGACCGGCACGGTTTCGAGCGAGATCATCGACGGGGCACGCAAGGCCGAGCTGCTGCGCGAGATCGCGGCCCGCGAGGGGATTCGCCTGGAGCAGGTCATCGCCGTCGGCGACGGTGCGAACGATCTCCCGATGCTGGCGATCGCCGGCCTGGGAATCGCCTTTCATGCCAAGCCGATCGTGACCAAGCAAGCACGTCACGCCATCGCGAATGTCGGGCTCGACGGGATCCTCTATCTGCTCGGGATGCGCGACCGCGACCTCGAGCGGCTCGCCAGAGGGGCTCCGCCTCGGCGCGACGAGGCGCTCTCGGCGGCTCCCTGATAGCCGATCGTCCGTCCGAGACCCTCGCGCGGCGTTGCCGATCACCCCGGCCAAGTCGTGGATCGGCTCGGCAGGGTGAGTGTGAAGGGTGGACAAGCACAGTGCAGTCCACCAGCGTCGGCGCGGGGCTCGGTAGACCGCGCTGTGCTTGGGAACGGTTCAAAAAAAGTAAAACAACTCAACTTCAAGTCAGGCATGTGACTGTTACTTGGATTCCGGCTGAATAAACCCCGCCGTCAGGTGCCGTTCGATGGCCTGTGCCTCCATCGGGGGCGCGAACCACATCCCCTGCCCGCACCGGCAGCCCATCGCCGCCAAACGCTCGGCCTGCTCGCGGGTCTCCACGCCCTCGGCCACCGTGTCGAGCTTCAGTGCATGCGCGACGGCAAGCAACGCCTGAACGGTTGCGACGGCCTCCGGGTTGTCGTCGATCTCGCCGACGAATTGGCGGTCGATCTTGAGCGCGCTGACCGCGGACCGACGCAGATAGGTCAAGGACGAGAAGCCGGCGCCGAAGTCGTCGAGAACAAGCCGAACGCCGAGATCCCGGAGCATGGCGATCTGGGTCCGGTAATGCTCGCCATACTCCATCATCGCGGTCTCGGTGAGCTCGAGCTCGAGGAGGGCGGGGTCCAGCCCCGTCTCCTGGGCCGTCGCGAGCACATCATCGGCAAGACAGCCTGCGCGGACCTGCTGAGGCGAGACATTGATGCTGACCCGACCGAAGGTAAGTCCTCGTTCATGCCAGCCGCGCGCCTCGCGTGCGGCCGTTGCCAGCACCCAGCTTCCGAGGATATGAAACAGCCCGCGGCGCTCGGCGAGATGCACGAAATCCCCCGGCGGCAGAACCCCCTCCACCGGATGGCGCCAGCGCACCAGGGCCTCGACCGCTGTGATGCGTCCGCTCGCGAGCTCGACCTGCGGCTGATAGTGCAGGAAGAGCTCGCCGCTGCGCACGGCCTCGTCGATCCGATCCGTGAGGGCGGCATCGCGGCGGACCTGTCGCGTCATGGCGTCGGTGTGGAATGCGTAGCCGCCGCGTCCGTTGTTCTTGGCCTTGTAGAGGGCGACATCGGCACGGCCGAGGAGTGTTTCCAGGTCGATATCCGGCTCGGGGACGAAGACGACGCCGACGCTCGCCCCGCAGGTGATGGCATGGCCGTCGATCGAATAGGACCGAGCCAGGTGCTCGACGATCTTTGCGGCCAAGGTGGCTGCATCGGAGATGCTCTGCGCGTCGGGTTGGATCACGGCGAACTCGTCGCCGCCGAATCGCGCGACCGTGTCCATACCGCGAACGAGGGCCGACAGGCGCTGGGCGACCTCTTTCAAGAGCAGATCGCCCACGGGATGACCCAGGGTGTCGTTGACCTCTTTGAAGCGGTCGAGATCGAGAAAGTGCAGGGCAAAGCCCCGATCGGCGCGCCGGACCGAGGTCAGTCGCTTGGCGAGCTGATTCTTGAACAGGGCGCGATTGGGGAGGCCGGTGAGGCTGTCGTAGTAGGCGAGTCGAAGGATCTGTTCCTCGTTGCGTTTGCGCTCGGTGATGTCTTGGAAGGTGACGACGACACCCATCGCGGAGTCGCCGACGCGGATCGGCGTGGCACGATACTCGACGGGAAACGCCGAGCCGTCGCGTCGCTGCAGGACCTCGTCGCTGACCACGATGTCTTTGCCGGTATGCATGACCGAGAGCATTCGGCACCGGGTGGCGTCGCGGTCGCCTTCGTCGGGGTCGTCATGGGTGACGGCCGGGCAGGGTTTGCCGACGAGATCGGCCGGGGCGTATCCCAACAGGCGTGCGCCCGTGGGATTGATGAAGGTGGTGACGCCGTCCGGGTCGAGCCCGAACACCCCCTCGCTGGTCGACTCGAGAAGGAGTCGTGCGCGTTCCTCGGCGGCGATGCGTGCCGCGCGATCGCGCGCTTGCTGCAAGGCGACTGCCACCAGCGCCGCGCCTTGCGCGATATAGATCAGCTGCTCCGCGTCGGGTTTGCCGGGGGCTCGCGAATAGATATCGAAGGTCCCCAAGATGTCCCCGCCGGCATCGCGAATCGGCTCGGACCAGAAGCCGCGGACACCGGTCTCCTCCGTGATCCCTGCGAGCGACAGCCAATACGGATGGTAGAGGACGTCGGCGATCACGATGGGCTCGCCGATCGGGTGCGGAGTCGCCCCCTTCGCCGGGTCGTCCGTCAGGCGGCCGATCGCCTCGACGAGCCGATCCGGAAGACTCGGGGCCGTGCCGACACGCAGGCGGTGGGTCGCGCTGTCCATCAGCATGATCGAGCACATGAGGCTCTGGTCAAGGGCCTCGATCGATACGGCGATCGCGTCGAGCGCCTCCTGCACGGGAGCGCCGCCCGCAATCAACCCCATGATGCGAATGCGGCTTTCCTGGAGCATCCAGGCGCGTCGGGTCTCGGTGACATCGCGCACGGTTCCCGTCATCGAGACCGGGCGACCCTGCTCGCGGGTCAGCGTCGCGCGCTCCTGGAGGTAACGTACCTCGCCGTCGGGCAGCAGGATCCTGTGCTCGCAGTCGTAATCCCCGGCCCCGGCGATGGCCTCCCGAACCGCGTGCTCGACCCGAGCGCGGTCTTCCGGGTGAACGAAGTCGAGGAAGCCTTTGTAGTTCCCCGGGAAGATCTCGGGCGGCATGGCGAAGATGCGATAGACCTCGGCAGACCACTCGAGGCGGTCGTTCTCGGCATCCCACTCCCAGGTTCCGAGATGCCCGAGCCGTTGTGTCTCTTCGACGAGGCGCTCGCTCCGAGCCAGGCGCTCTGCGAGCTCGGCGTGCGCCGCGTTCGCCTGTGCGGCCATGTCGCGTCGGAGCCGGCGGTCACGCCAAGCTGCAACGGCGGCGACTGCAGCCAGAAGGGCCAGCGCGCCTGCCGTGCCTGCCTCGATGCCTGTGCCTATGGAAGCGGACCAGGACACCACGGGATCGGCTGCGGAAACCAGCGTCGGGATCCATAAGTTCGGCAACCACATCCATCGGGTCGCAGCGGGCGAAGCGATCGTAGGCTCTGGCCTCATGTCCATTCGGGCATCTTAAGGTTGAATGGTGTTGTCGGGGCGATAGTTCCGCACGGTTTGCCGTTTCCATGGTTCTGCTCGGAACCGGTGTCGTGAATCCTCGCGGGGTCGAGCTGCAACCGGAGTATCCGCATCCATCGCCGGATGGGATAATGCCGATCCGACCGTCCAAACCGCAATGGCTCATCGCCGGAGATCCGCAGATGCCCGACCTCGACCGGACCTACCGGATCGGCCCGATCCACCTGGCGCCGTCCGTTCTGCCTCGGAACGGCTGGACCTTTTTGGCCGCCGCGTTTTTCTCGATCGGGCTGATGATCTTCATCTCCATCGGTCAGACCTACATCCTCAACGAGCATCTCGGGGTTCCGGAGTCGACGCAGGGTGCGATCAGCGGCCAACTTGTCTTCCTGACCGAGATCGTCACCCTGTTGCTGTTTCTGCCGGTCGGCGTCCTCATGGACCGGATCGGTCGCCGAGGGGTCTACGCGGCGGGGTTTCTGTTCCTGGCCTTGACCTATGTCCTCTATCCGCTCGCGGAATCGGTCGAGGCGCTTTATTTCTATCGGGTCCTCTATGCGATCGGCGTGGTCGCGGTCGCGGGCGGGTTGTCGACCGTCCTTGCCGATTATCCGGCAGAACGTTCCCGCGGCAAGTTGGTGGCCATCGTCGGTGTCATGAGCGGCTTGGGGATCGTGCTCATCAGTCAGGGCCTCGGTGCCATGCCGAAGGTCTTTACCGGCGCGGGCTTCGACGGCGTCACCGCGGGCAGGTTGACCCATTTCATCGTCGCGGGTCTAGCGGTCGCGGTTGCCCTGTTGCTCCTCTGGGGCCTTAAGCCAGGTCTGCCCGTGCGTCTTCAGGATCGTCCGAGCGTACGCGAGCTCTTCGTCGGCGGCTTTGCGCACGGACGCAATCCGCGCATCCTCTTGGCCTATTCGTCTGCATTCATCGCACGCGGCGACCAATCGGTCAACGCGATCTTTCTCGTCCTTTGGGGCACCTTGGCAGCCAAGGCAACCGGCATGGAGTCGGCCTCGGCGGTGATGAGCGGAACCCTGATCTTCGTGATGGCGCAGATCTCGGCACTCGTCTGGGCGCCCGTCCTCGGCCCGCTGCTCGACCGGATCGACAGGGTCACCGGGCTCGCGATCTGCATGGCGCTGGCGGCCTTGGGCAATCTGAGTCTGTTGGCGCTCGAGGACCCGCTGTCGTCCTATGGTCCGATCTTCTTTATTCTGCTCGGGATCGGGCAGATCAGTGTCTACCTCGGCGGTCAATCCTTGATCGGGCAAGAGGCTCCGGCCGGGCAGCGGGGATCGGTACTCGGTGCCTTCAACGTCGCCGGCGCGATCGGCATTCTTCTGATTACGCCGGTCGGCGGCTATCTGTTCGATCGGGTCGACCCGCGCGCACCCTTTATCGTGGTGGGCGTGATCAATGTCCTGCTGGTCTTTGCGAGCATCTATGTTCGGATGAGGCACTCGCCGGAATCCCAACGGACAAGCGCTTCGGAGCGAGTCTAGGTTCCCTTTGGGAGCGCTTCAAAAATAAGTCAAACAGCTCGACGAGAGAATCCCTTTCCGACCGTTGTCGTTGTCGTAATCGACAACGACAACGATTAGGTTCGGTGCTCGACGTATTTTTGACCCGTGACTTGGTACGGGGCAGAGGATTAAGGTCGTACAAAAAAGCCGGCTTTCGCCGGCTTTTTTAATATCTGTAATTTGGTCGGGGTGACTGGATTCGAACCAGCGACTTCTGCCTCCCGAAGACAGCGCTCTACCAAGCTGAGCTACACCCCGAAACGGTTCATCAATGTTTACGGTCGACCGAAAAATCCGCCAGCGTCGACAAGGCATCCCTGGCGGGGCAGGGAGGCAGAGCGCCCAAGGCGCGCTTTGCTCGATCCGCGTAGTCTTCCGCAAGCCGCGTAGTATAGGTAATGGCGTCGGTCGACGCAATCGCCTCCACGACGGATTCCATGTGCTTGCGACCGCCTTCTTCGATGGCCTTGCGCAGCAATGCCTTCTGCTCGGGTGTTCCCGCTTCCATCGCCCGAATGACCGGGAGGGTCGGTTTACCCTCGTCGAGGTCATCGCCGACATTCTTGCCCAGCTCGGCGTTTGCCGGACTGTAATCCAGCGCGTCGTCGATGAGCTGGAAGGCGATCCCGAGATTCAGTCCATAGCTCGCCGCGGCTTCTTCGACGCCGGGACTCGATCCGGCAAGCACGGCGCCGAGGCGCACACCCGCTTCGAACAGCGTCGCCGTCTTGCGGGTGATCACCTCCATGTAGCGGGTCTGATCCGTGTCGGGGTCGTGCGTATTCAGGAGTTGCAGCACCTCGCCTTCGGCGATCCGGTTGGTCGCGTGCGAGAGAATGTCCATGACCCGCATATTCCCGACATCGACCATCATCTCGAAGGCGCGGGAGTAGAGGAAGTCGCCGACCAGCACGCTGGCGTCGTTGCCCCAGACGATATTGGCCGTCTCGCGGTTGCGTCTGAGCTCGGAGGCATCGACGACATCGTCGTGCAGGAGCGTCGCGGTGTGGATAAACTCCACGACGGCTGCAAGATCGATGTGGCGCTCTCCGGAGTACCCGCAAGCGCGGGATGCGAGGAGCACCGAGAGCGGGCGCAAGCGCTTGCCGCCGCTGTTGACGATATAGCTGCCGATTTGATTGATCAGCACCACGTCTGACCGGAGTCGACGCAGGATCAAGGCGTCAACGGCCTTGACGTCTTCGGCGACGGGTTGTCTGAGCGCGGTTATATCCATGAGGTGTCGATGGACTGGCTGATCGTGGCGGCGGATGCTAGGTGTGGGATGGGGGTCTGTCAAGTCGGAGGCGGGCTGCGCGGCCCCTGTGCCCTCGGCACTTCTGCGGATTGGTCTGCCAAGGGGGCCCTGACCGGTGTTGCTCGCCGACGCGACTGCGGCAACCTCCTTGACCAGGTGTCATCCATCGAGTAGTATCCCGCTTCTTTTGTTTCGGCGCCTGTCGCCGATCTCGCCGAATGGTTTTGGGGATCTTCAGACATGTACGCGGTCATTCAAACCGGTGGCAAACAATACCGGGTTTCGGAAGGCGACACCGTCAAAGTAGAAAAGATAGTGGCGGAGCAGGGGGCTGTCGTCGACTTCGATCAGGTCCTTTTGGTGGCCGACGGAGACGATATCAAGGTCGGTAAGCCCTACGTCGAAGGCGGTAAGGTCAGCGCAACGGTCGAAAGCCACGGGCGTGGTAAGAAGGTCATGATCGTGAAGTTTCGGCGGCGCAAGCATCACTTGAAACGCCAGGGCCATCGGCAATCGTTCACCGCCCTGAAGATTACGGCGATCAGCGCCGGCTGAAGAGGAGTCTCCCATGGCACATAAGAAAGCTGGCGGCAGCTCGCGCAACGGGCGTGATTCGGAATCCAAGCGGCTCGGCGTCAAGGTCTTCGGTGGGCAGGTCGTCAAGGCCGGAGCCATCATCGTGCGCCAACGCGGTACCCGATTCCACAGCGGTGTCAACGTCGGTTGCGGACGTGACCACACGCTCTTTGCTCTGCGCGACGGGGTCGTGACCTTTGTCGAGCAGGGGCCGAAGAATCGGAAGTTCGTGACGGTGGTCGAAAAGCCTGCGGGCGTCGGCCTGGCCTGATCGGTTCGGGCTCTACCCATCGCAACGGGCACGCGAGCCTCGCCGTTTCGGCGGGGCTCTTTTCGTTTCAGCGATGAGGTTGTTTGAGTTATGAAATTCGTCGACGAAGCGTTCATTCGGGTCGAGGCAGGAGACGGCGGCAGCGGCTGTGTCAGTTTTCGTCGCGAGAAATACATCCCGAAGGGCGGACCCAATGGAGGCGACGGGGGCAACGGCGGCAGCGTCCACCTTGTCGCCGACGTCAATCTGAATACCTTGGTCGACCTGCGCTACCAACGCGTGCATCGCGCGGAGCGGGGGCAGAACGGCAGGAGCCGGGACATGACCGGTCGTGCCGGCGCGGATCTCGTCATTCGGGTCCCGGTCGGGACGCGCGTCTTCGAGCGCGAGACCGGCGAGTTGATCGGCGAGCTCCTGGAGTCCGGTCAACAGATGCTGGTTGCTCAAGGCGGCTTTCACGGCATCGGGAATGCGCGCTTCAAATCCAGCACCAACCGAACCCCGAGACAGTTCACCCCGGGGACACCGGGCGAGCGCAGAGACCTCCAGCTCGAGCTGATCCTGCTCGCGGACGTCGGCTTGCTCGGTTTCCCGAATGCAGGCAAATCCTCTCTGATTCGCCAGGTCTCCAGTGCGCGACCCAAAGTCGCGGACTATCCCTTTACGACGCTTTATCCCAACCTCGGCGTGGTGCGGCTCGGTCGCGACCGCAGCTTCGTGATTGCCGACATCCCCGGTGTGATCGAGGGTGCGGCGGACGGTGCGGGGCTCGGGAGCCACTTCCTCAAGCATCTCTCCCGCACACGCTTTCTGTTGCATCTGGTCGATGTCGCCCCGTTGGACGACGCGGTGGATCCCGTCGAGCAGGTCCGCAAGATCGAGGCGGAGCTCTCCGCGTTCGGCGAAGGGCTCGCGCTCAAGGAGCGTTGGTTGGTGCTCAACAAGATCGACCGCCTCCTCCCCGAGGAGTACGCGGCGCAGCGCGAGGAGATCATCTCCCGACTCGAGTGGACATTGCCCGTCTACGGGATCTCCGCAATGACGGGGGAGGGCACGGCGGCGCTGATGGGCGATCTGATGGGTCGACTCGAGGTGTTGGCTGCCGAAAGAGCGGCCGCCGAGCAGGCAGGCGCAGAGCGCGATAGGGGCACCGATGCCGATCCTGCAGCACCCGAGACCGATTGGCATCCGCTGGACTGAACCCGTTGGACCTTTCCTATGATTTCACGCGCCATGATCCCCTTCACGCGTCGCTGGGTCGTGAAGATCGGAAGTGCATTGTTGACCCGCGACGGTGCAGGGCTCGAGCGCAGTATGCTGGCCCCCTGGGTGGAGCAGATCAGCGCGCGCCGAATGGCGGGCAACGAGGTGGTTCTGGTGTCCTCGGGCGCTGTCGCCGAGGGGATGGCACGGATGGGTTGGCGGGCGCGTCCCAAGGCGCTCCATGCGCTGCAGGCGGCCGCCGCGATCGGACAGATGGGACTCGTGCGCGCGTATGAAGACTGTTTTCAGGCGCGCGGACTGCACACCGCCCAAGTGCTCCTGACACATGACGACCTGGCCGATCGCGCCCGGTATCTCAACGCCAGAAGTACCCTTCGGACCCTGCTCAAGCTCGGTGTGATCCCAGTCATCAACGAGAACGATACGGTTGCAACCGACGAGTTGCGCTTCGGCGACAACGATACCTTGGCGGCTCTGGTCGCCAACCTGATCCAGGCCGACCTCCTGATTCTCCTGACCGATCAAGAGGGTCTATTCGACCGGGATCCGCGAGCACACGCCGATGCCTGCTTGATTCCCGAGACCCGGGTCGACGATCCGCAACTCGATCAGGTCGCCGGCGGCAGCGTCACGGGCCTGGGTACGGGAGGCATGATCACGAAGGTCCGTGCGGCGCGCCTTGCCGCGCGCTCGGGTACGCCGACGGTGATCGCGCCCGGGCGTGGAGAAGACGTCCTGAGACGGATCGGAGAAGGGGAGGGCGTCGGCACCTTGCTGGTGCCTTTCCAAGGCCCTCAGGCTGCGCGCAAGCAGTGGTTGGCCGGTCATCTCCAGGTCCGTGGTCGTCTCACGCTCGACGTGGGGGCCGTCAATGCCTTGCGCGAGAAGGGGAAAAGTCTACTCGCCGTGGGTGTGAAAGAGGTGCAAGGCGCCTTTGACCGTGGCGAGGTCGTTGCCTGTGTCGATGAGTCGGGCCGCGAAGTGGCGCGCGGTTTGGTCAACTACGACGGGCAAGAAGTCGCGAGGATCAAGGGTCAGCCGTCGAGCCGATTCGAGGCGATCCTCGGCTATCTCGACGAGGAGGAGTTGATCCATCGCGACAATCTGGTGTTGCTTTAAACCGCGTCCCGAGCGAGATGCTGACTTTCGAGTGAGTTCGACGTTTGGTGCATCCACGGCCCTTAGCGGGGACGCGGTTTAAAATGATATATTTTTTAATATCTTAAACCGCGCCGGATCCGGCGCTCGTCAAATTTGCCGGGACCGATCCCATCCAAGAACATCGCATATCGCGCTGGGCGCGGTTTAAACCGCGTCCCGAGTGACCCGGGTGGCTCTCATCCGTCAACGAGTGTCGGAGCGGACGCGGTTTAGGTCTTCGATGGCTTTCCTCAATCCCCTCGTCGCCCGCTTACTGGGTGCCGAGTCCGGTGGCCTTTGCGACCGCATCGGCGATCCGGATTTGATCCTCGTCCAACAGATATGGGTGCATCGGGAGACTGATGACCCGCTGTGCCACGCGCGCGCTCACAGGCGTGCCGAATCGCTCCAGGCTCGGTTGAAATACGGGTTGGTCGTTCAACGGCACGGGGTAGTGCACCGCCGTCGGAATCCCTTCGGCCGCCAATGCCTCGGCGACGCGATCACGCTCGTCGACCTGGATGGTGTACTGAGCAAAGACCGATTCGTTGCCGGGTGCGATGAAGGGGGTCAACACTGCGCCATCGGCAACTTCGCTCGAGGTTGCTCCTCTGGCTTGAAGCAATTCGCAATAGCGTGCCCCGATCCGGGTTCGCGCGTCGATCTCGTTGCCGAACAGTGGTAGCTTCGCAAGAAGAACCGCAGCCTGAAGCGTGTCGATGCGACCGTTCAGGCCAAGACGTGGATGGTGATAACGGCGATCTTGGCCGTGGTTTCGGATCTCCTTCAACCTTTTCGCCACATCATCGTCGTCCGTGAAGCAGGCTCCGGCGTCGCCGTAGGCTCCCAAGGGCTTGGACGGGAAGAAGGACGTACAGCCGATCGTGGATAGGGCGCCGGACCGCTTCCCCTTGTAGGTGGCTCCGAAGCTCTGGGCGGCGTCTTCGATGACCGGTAGGCGGTGGCGTGCGGCGATCTCATTGATGGCGTCCATGTCCGCGCATTGGCCGTAGAGAGAAACCGGCATGATCGCGCGGGTCCGTCCGGTGATGGCCTCTTCGATGCGGGCAGGGTCGATGTTGTAGGTCACGGGGTCGATGTCGACAAAGACCGGCCGCACGCCGAGCAGGGCGATCATCTCGCCGGTCGCGATGAAGGTGAAGGGGGTCGTGATGACCTCGTCGCCCCGACCGATCTCCAGCGCCATCATGGCCGCGAGCAACGCGTCGGTCCCGCTCGAAAGACCGATACAATGCCGCGCCCCGACAAAGTCTGCGAGCGCGATCTCCAGCGCTTCGACCTCGGGTCCCATGATGTATTGCCCGTGTTCCAGGACAGCATGAATACGGGCCTTCACCTCGTCTTCGATCAGTCGATACTGTGACTTCAAGTCGATGAATTGCATTCGTTCCGCCTTAAACCGCGCCCAGCGCGGTATGCGATGTTTTTGGATGGGATCGGCCCCGGCAGACTTGACGACTGCTGGAGTCGGCGCGGTTTAAAATCAGGATACCGGGTTTCTGTCGAGTCGTCTTTTCCGCGGGCATAAAAAAACCCCCGTTTTGAGGCGGGGGTTTTGGGTATAAGGCCCTGGCGGTGACCTACGTTCGCATGGGGAGGCCCCACACTATCATCGGCGAGACACCGTTTCACGTCTGAGTTCGGAATGGGATCAGGTGGTTCCAGTGTTCTATGGCCGCCAGGAAAACGGGCGGTCGCGCCCCGCTCGGGGACGCGTCCTGTTCGGTGAGATCGTTGCTGTGCGAGGTGTCGGCACCCGGCGCAACGCGCTTGGGTGTTATATGGTCAAGCCACACGGTCAATTAGTACAGGTTAGCTTCACCCATTACTGGACGTCCACATCCTGCCTATCAACGTCGTCGTCTTCAACGGACCTTCAGAGGCATCGAGTGCCTAGGGAGACCTCATCTCGGGAGGGGCTTCCCGCTTAGATGCTTTCAGCGGTTATCCCGTCCGAACATAGCTACCCGGCAGTGCCACTGGCGTGACAACCGGAACACCAGGGGTTCGTCCACTCCGGTCCTCTCGTACTAGGAGCAGCTTCCCTCAAGTCTCCAACGCCCACGGCAGATAGGGACCGAACTGTCTCACGACGTTCTAAACCCAGCTCGCGTACCACTTTAAATGGCGAACAGCCATACCCTTGGGACCGACTTCAGCCCCAGGATGTGATGAGCCGACATCGAGGTGCCAAACACCGCCGTCGATATGAACTCTTGGGCGGTATCAGCCTGTTATCCCCGGAGTACCTTTTATCCGTTGAGCGATGGCCCTTCCATACAGAACCACCGGATCACTAAGACCTACTTTCGTACCTGCTCGACTTGTCCGTCTCGCAGTCAAGCACCCTTATGCCTTTGCACTAAACTCCCGATTTCCGACCGGGATTAGGGTACCTTCGTGCTCCTCCGTTACGCTTTGGGAGGAGACCGCCCCAGTCAAACTACCCACCATGCACTGTCCCTGACCCGGATGACGGGTCGAGGTTAGAACGTCAAACAGACCAGGGTGGTATTTCAAGGTCGGCTCCACGGCAACTGGCGTCACCGCTTCGCAGCCTCCCACCTATCCTACACAAGTCGGTTCAACGTCCAGTGCAAAGCTGTAGTAAAGGTTCACGGGGTCTTTCCGTCTAGCCGCGGGTACTCGGCATCTTAACCGAGATTTCAATTTCACTGAGTCTCTGGTGGAGACAGCGCCGCCATCGTTACGCCATTCGTGCAGGTCGGAACTTACCCGACAAGGAATTTCGCTACCTTAGGACCGTTATAGTTACGGCCGCCGTTTACCGGGGCTTCGATCAAGAGCTTCTCCGAAGATGACCCCATCACTTAACCTTCCGGCACCGGGCAGGCGTCACACCCTATACGTCCGCTTACGCGTTTGCAGAGTGCTGTGTTTTTAATAAACAGTCGCAGCGGCCTGGTCACTGCAACCCCTCTCGGCTCGGCCCGCTAGTGGCTCCACCTGACAGGGGCGTACCTTCTCCCGAAGTTACGGTACTATTTTGCCTAGTTCCTTCACCAGAGTTCTCTCAAGCACCTTGGGATTCTCACCCTGCCCACCTGTGTCGGTTTGGGGTACGGTCACACCGAACCTGAAGCTTAGAGGCTTTTCCTGGAAGCATGGCATCAACCACTTCGTTCCCGTAAGAACTCGTCGTCACGTCTCGACATTGAACCCCCGGATTTGCCTAAGGGTCCTGCCTACTCGCTTAAACCGGACACCAACTGCCGGCTGGCCTAGCCTTCTCCGTCCCCCCATCGCAGTTCGGTCTGGTGCAGGAATATTAACCTGCTTCCCATCGACTACGCCTCGCGGCCTCGCCTTAGGGGCCGACTCACCCTGCGCCGATGAACGTTGCGCAGGAAACCTTGGGCTTTCGGCGAGGGGGATTTTCACCCCCTTGGTCGTTACTCATGTCAGCATTCGCACTTCCGATACCTCCAGCATGCCTTACAGCACACCTTCAACGGCCTACGGAACGCTCCCCTACCATGCGTACAAGTACGCATCCGCAGCTTCGGTACATGGCTTAAGCCCCGTTACATCTTCCGCGCAGGCCGACTCGACCAGTGAGCTATTACGCTTTCTTTAAAGGATGGCTGCTTCTAAGCCAACCTCCTGGCTGTCTGGGCCTTCCCACATCGTTTCCCACTGAGCCATGATTTAGGGACCTTAGCTGGCGGTCTGGGTTGTTTCCCTTTTGACGACGGACGTTAGCACCCGCCGTCTGTCTCCCGTGATTGCACTTGCCGGTATTCGGAGTTTGCATCGGTTTGGTAAGCCGGGATGGCCCCCTAGCCGAAACAGTGCTCTACCCCCGGCAGTGATACACGAGGCGCTACCTAAATAGCTTTCGGGGAGAACCAGCTATCTCCGGGCTTGATTAGCCTTTCACTCCGACCCACAGCTCATCCGAATCTTTTTCAACAGATCCCGGTTCGGGCCTCCAGCGCGTGTTACCGCGCCTTCACCCTGGCCATGGGTAGATCGCCCGGTTTCGGGTCTACTCCCAGCGACTGATTCGCCCTGTTCAGACTCGCTTTCGCTACGCCTCCCCTCATCGGTTAAGCTTGCCACTG